>JBJOPV010000198.1:0-6991 GCA_046050625.1 Pseudomonadota bacterium | reverse complement strand
ATGCCCAGCATCGACACGCCCGAGATGAAGGAGATGAAGCCGTTGCGGCGACCGGCGCGACCGGCGCGCGTGTAGCGCCAGCCGATGCGGATTTCGTAGGGCCAGTTCATGGGGAGGCGATGCTACCTGATGGCGCCAGATCGCCCTTCCGGGGGGCCTGGAGCGGCGGCGGCGGATAATCCGCGCCGCCATGCCCGCCACGATGACCGCCTCCCCTGCCCCGCACCTTCTGATCCCCCACGCCAGCGCCGCCTCCGAGGCCGGCACGGCTGCGCTGAAGGTGGTGAAGCTGCCGAACCTGGCCGCGCTGCTGGCGCGGCTGCAGCCCCAGGAAGAAGCATCTTCGCCAGCCGAGGCCGACGAATACAGCCTGAGCGCGCCGCACGAGCGCGCGCTGGCCGCGCTGCACGGCTGGTCGGGCGAGGACGGCCGCCTGCCCTGGGCGGCGGCGGCCGCCGCCGACGACGGCCTGCGCGCCGAGCACGACACCTCAGGCGCGCCCTGGGGACGGCTCACGCCGGTGCACTGGCATGTCGGCAGCGATTCGGTCACGCTGGTCGATCCGGCTGCGCTCGAGCTGACCGAGGCCGAGTCGCGCGCGCTGTTCGAGGCGGTCAAGCCCTCCTTCGACGCCGAGGGCTGGACGCTGCTGTGGGGCGCGCCGCTGCGCTGGCATGTGCGCCATGAGGCGCTGGCCGGGCTGGCCTGCGCCTCGCTGGACCGCGCGATCGGCCGCAACCTCGACCTGTGGATGAGCGACGCGCCCGAGGCCCGCCGGCTGCGCCGGATGCAGGTCGAGGCCCAGATGATCTGGCACGACCATCCGGTCAACGCCGCACGCGAGGAGGCTCGCGCGCTGACGGTCAACTCCTTCTGGCTGGATGGCTGCGGCGTCGCGCAGCCGCGCCGGCCGCTGGCCGAGGCCGGCGTGCAGGTCGACGATCCACTGCGCGCGCCGCTGCTGGCCGGCGACTGGGCCGGCTGGGTCGCCGCCTGGCAGGCGCTCGACGCCGGCCCGGTGGCGGCGCTGCGCGCCCGCGCCGAGGCCGGCGAGGCGGTCTCCCTCACCCTCTGCGGCGAGCGCCACGCGCGCCGCTTCGGCCTGAAGCCGCGCGGCTGGCTCTCCCGGCTGATGGGCGCGCCGCGCCCGGCCGATGCCTGTGCCCTGCTCGCCACGCTCTGAACCATGACCCCGCAACTCGAACTCCGCGATGTTCCGCCCCGTGCCGCCTGGGCCCTCGAGCAGGCTGGCGTGCACCCGCTGCTGGCGCGGCTCTTCGCCGCCCGGGGCGTGCGCCGCGCCGACGAGCTCGACGACGGCCTGGCCCGACTGCTGTCGCCCGACACGATGAAGGGCACGCGGGAGGCTGCGCAGCTGCTGGCCGACACGATCGAGGCCGGCCAGCCCATCGTCGTCGTCGCCGACTACGACTGCGACGGCGCGACCGCCTGCGCGGTGGCGCTGCGCGGGCTGGCGATGCTGGGCGCGCGCCCCGGCACGCTGCACCATGTCGTGCCCGACCGCGCGGTGCACGGCTACGGCCTGACGCCGCCGATCGTAGATCTGGCGCGCGTCTTCGACCCGGCGCTGCTGGTCACCGTGGACAACGGCATCGCCGGCCATGCCGGCATCGACCACGCGCACGCGCTGGGCATGAAGGTGCTGGTGACCGACCACCACCTGCCGGCGGTCGATGCCCACGGCCGGCCCGACCTGCCCGCCGCCGACGTCATCGTCGACCCGAGCCAGCCGGGCTGCGCCTTCGAGAGCAAGGCCATCGCCGGTGTCGGCGTGATGTTCTACGTGCTGCTGGCGCTGCGCGCCGAGCTGCGCCAGCGCGGCCGCTTCGACGCCACCAGCCAGCCGCGGCTGGACGCGCTGCTCGACCTGGTCGCGCTGGGCACGGTCGCCGATGTGGTCAGGCTCGACGCCAACAACCGCCGGCTGGTCTCGCAGGGCTTGAGGCGCATCCGCGCCGGGCGGATGCAGCCCGGGGTGGCGGCGCTGTTCGCCGCGGCCGGGCGCGATCCGCAGCGGGCCGGTGCGACCGACTTCGGCTTCTCGCTGGGCCCGCGCCTAAACGCGGCCGGGCGGCTGTCGGACATGTCGATCGGCATCGCCTGCCTGCTGTGCGACGACCCGGCGCAGGCGGCGGAGCTGGCGCGCACGCTTGACGCGATCAACCGCGAGCGCCGCGATGTCGAGGCCGGCATGCGCGAGCAGGCCGCGCTCCTGCTGGAGTCGCTGATGCCCGCCGGCACGCCGCCGCCCGCGATCGTGCTGCACGACGAGGCCTTCCACGAAGGCGTGGTGGGCATCGTCGCCGGGCGGCTGAAGGAGCGCCTGCACCGGCCGACCTTCGTGTTTGCACAAGGCGGCGACGGCCTGCTCAAGGGCTCGGGCCGCTCGATTCCCGGCTTCCACCTGCGCGATGCGCTCGACCGGGTCAGCAAGCTGCACCCGACGCTGCTGCGCCGCTTCGGCGGCCACGCGATGGCCGCGGGCTGCACGATTGCGCCCGAGGACTTCGACGCCTTCGCGCGCGCGCTCCAGGACATCGCCCGCGAGGAACTCGACGAGGCCACGCTGCAGCGGCGCCTGGCCACCGACGGGCCACTGGAGCTGCGCTGGTTCGACGCCGACACCGTCTCGCTGCTGGAGGCGCAGGTCTGGGGCCAGGCCTTCGACGCGCCGGTCTTCGTCGACGAGGTCGAGGTGGTCAAGCAGCGCCTGATCGGCGGCGACAAGCACCTGAAGCTGTCGGTGCGCCACGCCGGCCAGCTGCGCGACGCGGTCTGGTTCCACCACGCCGAGCCAGTGCCCGAGCGGGTGCGCCTGGCCTATCGGCTCGCGCTCGACACCTGGCAGGGCCAGTCGCGGGTGCAGATGATGGTCGAGGCGGCCGAGCCGCTCTGAACTGCGGGCTCAGGCCTCGATCAGGAAGCGGAAGCCCGCGTCGTCCAGACGCTGGCTTCGCGGTGCCTCGAAGCGGCAGGAGGCGCGCGCCCAGCGCTCCGGGCCGACCCAGGAGCCACCGCGCAGCACCCGGCTGATGTCCGAGGAATCGCCCTGCGGATCCAGCACAGGATCGCCGTCATAGCTGCGCTTGGCATCCTGGCACCACTCCCAGACGTTGCCGTGCATCTGGTGCAGTCCCCAGGCGCTGGGCGGCAGTGCCTGCACCGGCAGCGGTCCGCCCGCCTGGCCCCCGACGTTCGTCCGTGTCGCCAAGGCCCGTTCGCCGAAATGGAAGCGGCCACGCTGGCCGGCACGGCAGGCGTATTCCCACTCGGCCTCGGTTGGCAGGCGCACCCGCGCACCGCAGCCGATCTCGTGCGCCAGCGAGGGCAGGAACAGCGCCTGGATGTCATTCCAGCTGACAGAATCGACAGGCAGGTCAGGCCGCGCACGGTGCTGCGAAGGATCATCACCGAGCAACCCCGCCCACAGCGCCCGGCTGCAGACGGTGTCGGCCAGCCAGAAGGCGCGCGTCAGCGTGACCGGATGGCGTGGCAGTTCATCGTCGAAGCGCTCGACGACTTCGGGACCGGCGCCCATCAGGAACATGCCAGGCTCGATGCGACGCAGACGCTGACGCACCCCGGCCACGCCGATCTCGGCCCAGGCCCCGATCTCGTCGCGGCCCCAGGCCTGCGCCCAGACAGGCGCTTCGGCGCTGTCGATCGGCTCGGCCACAGTGCGCGACGGCACGGGAACGGGCGGCACCGGCGTGATCCGGCGACCGTCGGCGCGCCGCAGCGGCAGCACCTCGGCGCTGCTGGCGCCCGGCGTCGATGGCAGCATCGGTGCGGGCGCGGTGACCAGCGCCAGCAGCTCGTCAGCCTCGCCCAGCTGATGTCGGATGGCCTCGACCAGAACCGCCAATGCGGCAGCTCTGCCGCCTCCGTCGTCCAGGTGTTGCGGCTGCACGTCGAGCAAGCCATGCAGTTCCACGGGCAGCTCGCGCTCGTGCGGCATCGGAGTCGATCCCAGCAGCACCGGAAGCACCGGAACGCGGTTCTGCAGCCCGGAGGCGATCTCCAGTCGCACCCAGTCGCGCCGGTCCTGAAGACGCAGCCGGCCCCGATCGTCAGCGATGCGGTGCCAATCCGGACCGATCAGCACCAGCAGCAGCCGGCAGTCCTGCATCTGCTGCTCGGCCCTCAGACGCAGGTTCTCTCCGGGCAGCAACCCCTCCAGCCCGAGCACCACCCGGCCGGGAAAGTAGTGCAGCAGCCGCTCCAGCAGCAGCCGGGCCGCCTCACGGCTGTCCTGTCGACGGTAACTGATGACGATGGTGTTCATGATCGGGGCGAGCAGCGTCAGCCCCGATTCTCACACCGCGCCCGGACTCAGGCGATCTCGGCCTCTGGCACCCGCGTCCGGGCAGGTGCCTGGACACCGAAGGCATCCACACCCTCGCGGCTGACGCCGCAGCCCAGGAAAATCTCCTCGTCGCGCAGCGCGATGACATAGGCGCTCTTGCGGATCGAACCTCCGCTGACCGGGTCAAGCCCGAGGTAGTCGATCCAGCCGCGCCCCTGGCGTGCGGCCTCGCGGCCGGCGCGGATCAGCTCGTCGGCAGCATCCGCGCTCATCGAAGGCGTCTCGTCGACGCGCTGGCCCGCCAGCTCCGGCCGAGCCGCATGAGCGGCGAAACGGTCTTCGCCATCGATGACGAAGACGAACATGCCGCGCTGCGCCCAGGGTCCGTCGGGCAGGTTGAACTCGTCGATCACCCGCGCCAGTCCGAGCTCGCCGATGCGGGCGACGGCCTGCTCGGCCAGCTCGCGCGCCTCATCGACCGTGGCGTCGCGCAGCCGGATCGTGGCCACCGAGCGGCGCAGCACCGTGGCCTGGGTCGACAGCACGCCGGCCGATCGACTCGACTGCACCGCGATCTCGGCGTTGTGACGGGTCAGCGCGTCCAGGCTCTCGATGGTGGCCGCAACGCCCGCCAGCGAATCACGCTGGCTGGAGCTGCCTTCGGCCAGCGTCACCAGCCGGGCGGAAATCTGGTCGATGCCGCTCGACAGGGCCTCGATGCGCTGCCCCGCCTCGTCGATGGCGCCACGCGACTGCCCCGCCTGCTGCGCAGTGGCCTCGATCAGCGCATGCACTTCCGCTGCAGCCTGGCTGCAGCGTGCGGCCAGCTGGCGAATCTCGCCCGCCACCACCGAGAAACCCCGACCCGCCTCGCCAGCCCGGGATGCCTCGATCGAGGCATTGAGCGCCAGCATGTTGGTCTGGAAAGCGATGTCGTCGATCACCGCATTGATCTCGGCCACCCGGCGAACGCTGTCCTGCAGCGCCGACATCGCGTCGACGGCGGCCTGCATCGCCTGGCTGCCGGTGGTGGCATCGCCATGCAGACCCGCCGCCAGATGCTGCAGCGAATCGGCAGCCCGGCTGCTGGCCCCGACCAGACTGTCGAGCTGCTGCACGCTGCCGACGGTGCGATGCAGCTCGGCCGACTGCTCTTCGGTGCGCTGGCGCAGCATGTCGCCGCCGCCGGACACCTGACCGCCCGCCTGATCGATGCGAACCGCGCTGCTGCGGATCTCGCCGACCAGCGCCGACAGCCTCGCGCTCATGGCCTCGAGCGCCCGGCCCACCGACGCCATCTCGTCGTCGCCCTCGATACGGACCGCCCGAGTCAGGTCCCCGGCCGCCACCGCTCCCACCGCAGCCCCCACCTCGGCAAGCGCCTCGACGAAGCCCCGGTAGAAGCAGATCGCCAGATAGAAGGTCAGCAGCACGCCGGCCAGGTTCAGCGCCAGCAGGCCAGCCAGATGGACACGCTGCGCCTGGGCACGCTGCACGAGCCGCTCGTCGAGCCGACCCCAGCTCTCCTGCTCGAGCTGACCGAGCAGCTGCAGCACTTCGGTGGCCTCGCGCTGGAAGGGCAGCACCTCGGCCTCGATCGCCTCGCGATCGAAGATCTCGCGGATCATGCCGGCCATGTGCCGCAGGCGCTCGCGTGCAGCCGGAGCCCCTGGCAACACACCAGCCCCGGCCCGCTCGAGCGCCTGCAGCCGAGGTGCCATCGTGGCAGCGGCCCGTTCCAGATCATCGGCCAGCGCCAGCATCATGGCGGCCTCGCGCGGCATCACGTCGCGCTGCAGCAGCTCGACCCCGCGCGAGCCAGCCAGTGCCGTCGTCTCCAGCCAGGGCGGCAGGCGCTCGACCGAGAGATCGGCCAGCAGCGTGGCGGCCGGATCGGCATCGAAGAGCACCCCGGCACGCTCGCTGCTCAACCAGGTCAGCTGACTCAGGCGAGCCGCCCGGACCCCGTGTTCGGCCAGCATGTCGACACGTTTTTCAGGCAGACGGCCCTGGGCCATCGCCTGCAGTCGCTCGCGCTCGGCCGGCCAGACATCCTCAAGCCGCAGTGCGGCCGGCATCTCGGCACGGCGCGCCTCGATGCGCTCCAGCGACCGCGTGATCTGACGCCGCACGCCATCGCGCGCGCTGACCATTTCAGCCGACTGGGTGCCGGCAACCTGCAGGCTCAGGGTGCGATGCAGCTGCACCAGCACCGCCATGTCGCCAAGATCGCGGGCCAGCGCGGCGCCCGCGCGGGCGCGCTCGGCCGCCGCCAGCGTCCTCAGGCCATCGCTCAGCGACAGGCCCAGCATCAGCAGCATCGGCGGCAGCAGCAACAGCGCCATCAGCATCATCTTGCGCGGCAGCGGCAGCCGGCGCATCAGGCGCATGCCGGGCTGCATCAGCCGGCGGCTTCGGGTCCGTTCCATCCTGCCTCCCTGTCCATCCTTCATGCCGGCGCTCAGCGCACCACGAAATGCCCGACCGAGCGCTTGAGCGCATCGCCCTGGTGGCGCAAGCCCCCTGAGGCCTCCGACAGCTGCGCCACCAGCGCGACATTGCCCTGCACCGAGGCATCCACCTGATGCACGATGTCGAGCACCTGCTGCGACTGCTCGCGGCTGTCGAGCGTGACCTGCACCAGGCTGCCCATGATCCGGTCGA
>JBJOPV010000197.1:0-7043 GCA_046050625.1 Pseudomonadota bacterium | reverse complement strand
CGGCCTGCCGCTCGGCGAAGCGCGCCAGCAGCAGCGCGTCGGCCGAGCCGGTCGGGCGGGGAACGGTGTAGCGTTTTCCGGGGGCGATCTGGGGCAGCTGCATGGGCGGCGATTCTAGGCGCGCCGCTCCCGGCCTGCCGGCCGGCCGCTCAGCCGGCCTTCACCCGCGCCAGCGGATTGGGCGTCGCTTCGGCGACGCGCTCGAGGCGGTGGCGGAGGACTTGACCCCCCTTTATTGCCACTGCGGCGACAATCGCGGGATGCTGATCGGAATGTCTCCCTGTTGTCATGCGCTGGTGCCCTGTGCCGGCGTCGGCCAGCGCGCCGGTGCCGGCGCGCCCAAGCAGTACCGCGCGATCGCCGGCGAGGCGATGGTGGTGCACACGCTGCGCGCGCTGCTGAAGGTCGAGCGGCTGGCTTCGGTGCTGGTGGTGCTGTCGCCGGACGACTCCACCTTCGAGGCGGCGGTGGGCGAGCGTGTGCACGATCCTCGGCTGCGGGTGGCGCGCTGCGGCGGCGCCAGCCGTGCCGAGAGCGTCGCCGCGGGCCTGCAGGCGCTGCGCGAGCAGGGCGTGATGCCGCACGACTGGGTGCTGGTGCATGACGCCGCGCGCTGCCTGGTCGAGCCGGCCTGGGTCGACCGGCTGATCGATGCCTGCCGGGACGACGAGGTGGGCGGCCTGCTGGCGCTGCCGGTGGCCGACACCCTGAAGCAGCAGGCTGCGCAGGCGCCGCACGCGCGGGTGGCCGCCACCGTCGACCGCGCCGGCAAGTGGGCGGCGCAGACGCCGCAGATGTTCCGCTTGGGCCTGCTGCAGCCAGCCCTGCGTCAGGCCGGCGAGCACATCACCGACGAGTCCAGCGCGATCGAGGCCCTTGGCCACGATCCGCGTCTGGTGCGAGGGGATCTTCTCAATCTGAAAATCACCTGGCCTGAGGACTTTGCCCTCGCCGAGCGACTGCTCTGCGCGGGCTGATTTCCGACCCTGTTGGCCGTGGCATGATGTGCGGCTGTATCTCGTTTTTACCAATTCACTTAGACAAAAATCATGAAGACTGTCTGGATTGTTGATGGAGCCTATCTTTTCAACTATGGGCGCAACCGCCCCTTCGACTACCTGAAGCTCAAGGCCGAGATCACCCGTGCCAATGGCGGCCCGCTGCACGAGTGCTACTACCTCAATTCGACGCCGGATGCGGCCACCGAGAGCCAGAACGCCTTTCACAGCTGGCTGAAGTCGGCGCCGCCGCGCGGACCGAAGATGCGCGTGCAGCTCTACACCATCAAGGACCTGAACACCACCTGCCCGAACTGCTCGCACCAGTTCCACCGCTCGGTGCAGAAGGGCGTCGATGTCGGCATCGCCACGCTGATCGTCAAGCTGGCGGCCCAGGGCGTCTATGACCGCCTGATCCTGTCGGCCGGCGACGGCGACTTCCAGGAGGCGATCACCTACATCAAGTCGGAGCTGCACAAGGAGTTCTGGCTGCACGGTGCCATGTCCAACCTCTCCACCGACCTGCAGTGCTATGCCGACCAGGTGCTGTGGATGGACGACATGCATCCGGCGATCGACAAGGACAAGCCGGCGATGGCGGGTGCCCATCACCACGCGCACGCATGAGTGCGACGGGTCCCATGAGCACGACGACTGCTGCAATGACGATGCCGGCGCTGCGCGTCGGCGAGGGCTGGGATGTGCATGCGCTGGTCGCTGGCCGGCCGCTGATCCTGGGCGGCGTGACCATTCCGCACGAGCGCGGCCTGCTCGGCCACTCGGATGCCGACGCGCTGCTGCACGCCATCACCGACGCACTGTTCGGCGCCGCGGCGCTGGGCGACATCGGCCGGCATTTCCCCGACACCGCGCTCGAGTTCAAGGGCGCCGACAGCGCCCGGCTGCTGGCCGAGGCGGCGCGCCGGGTGCGTGCCGAGGGCTGGCAGATCGTCAACATCGACAGCACCATCGTCGCACAGGCGCCGAAGATGGCGCCGCACATCGGCGCGATGCGCGAGTCGATCGCGCGCTGCGTCGGGCTCGATGTGGCCTGCGTCAATGTCAAGGCCAAGACCGCCGAGAAGCTCGGCCCGGTGGGGCGCGGCGAATCGATCGAGGCCCGCGCGGTCTGCCTGCTGATGAAGGCCTGAGCGGCCCGACGGCGACGGCGGCTCGCTCAGCCGCCGATGTAGCTCATCTCGATGCGGCGCCGGCCGCTGCCCTCGGGCGTGGCGGTCTCGGCCGGTCGGCTGGCGCGCAGCTGCGAGTAGCGGTCATCGCGGCGCTGCCAGATCAGGCCGATCGCCGCGGCGATCTCGGCGTCGCTCCACGGTCTGCCCGACGGATGTGCACCGCGCAGCAGCGAGCGCAGGTCATGGCCGTGCTCGGCGAACAGGCACAGATAGAGCTGGCCTTCGGTCGACAGCCGCGCGCGGTTGCAGTCGCCGCAGAAGGCCTGGGTGACGCTGGAGATGAAGCCGACCTCGCCGCGCCCGTCGGCGTAGGCCCAGCGCTCGGCCGTCTCGCCGGGCTGGGCGGCGTCCAGCGGCCTCAGCGGGAAGGCCGCATGCAACCGCGCCCGCACCTCGGCCGAGGGCAGCACCTGGTCCATGCGCCAGCCATTGGTGGCGCCCACGTCCATGTACTCGATGAAGCGCAGCACCACCTGGCCGCCGTGGCGCTCGCGGAAATGGCGCGCCATCGGGACGATCTCGTGCTCGTTGGTGCCGCGCTTGACCACCATGTTGACCTTGACCGGCCCCAGGCCAGCCGCCACCGCTGCATCGATGCCTGCCAGCACGTCGGCCACTGGAAAGTCCACATCGTTCATCGCCCGGAAGATGCGATCGTCCATCGCATCCAAGCTGACGGTGACCCGGCGCAGCCCAGCCTGGCGCAAGGCGGCGGCCTTGCGCGCCAGCAGCGAGCCGTTGGTGGTCAGGGTCAGGTCGAGCGGCTCGCCGTCCGGAGTGCGTAGCGGCGACAGCATCGCCACCAGATCCTCGAGATGGCGGCGCAGCAGCGGCTCGCCTCCGGTCAGCCGGATCTTGCGCACGCCGCAGGCGACGAAGATGCGCGCGATGCGCTGCATTTCCTCGAAGCTGAGCAGAGCGGTCTGCGGCAGGAAACGATAATCCTTGTCGAAGACTTCCTTCGGCATGCAGTAGCTGCAGCGGAAATTGCAGCGGTCGGTGACCGAGATTCTCAGGTCATGCAGCGTGCGTCCGAGCGCATCCGGCAGCAGGCGAGGGGCGAGTTGGGCACCGTCGGGCAGGGCGGGTATTTCCGGGCATTCCGCACCTGGGGCCGGACTGCGCAGGTCATGGATCGCGATGATGTTGCGTTCGGACATGAGGCGCGATTGTGCCCGAAGGGCAGGTCGCGCAGATGCGCTGCGTCAGGGCGTCTGCGATTCAGCGCAGCAGCACCGGCGCATCCGGATTGACCTGCGGTGCACGCCGTGCGCCGTCGAAGCGGGTGGTCCAGTAGGACTGGTTCATGTCGTCCACCCGGATCGAGCTGCCAGTGCGTGGCGCATGGATGAACTTGCCATCACCGACATAGATGCCGACGTGCGAGAAGGCGCGGCGCATGGTGTTGAAAAACACCAGATCGCCAGGTTTCAGGTCTTCCTTGCGCACGGTCAGCAAGCCTGCAGCCTCGGCCTGTTCGGAGGCGCGACGCGGCAGCAGCAGGCCGACGCTGTTCTCGAAGACATGGCGGGTGAAGCCACTGCAGTCGAAGCCGGTTTCTTCGCTGCTGCCACCGAAGCGGTAGCGCACGCCCAGGAAATTCATCGCCGACATGATCAGGTCGGAGGCTGTCTCGGTGGCGCGCTGGGTCTGCTGGCCGAGGAAGCGCAGGATCGGATCTGCGGCATCTTCCGGAGCCGCCCGAACCCCCGTGCTGCTCATCGACAGGGCCAGCAGCACCAAACCGATCAGCATCTTCGAGCGAGTCTTCGTGCGCAAGCCTGTCATGGGTGAGGAAGTGTGAGAAAAGTCACCGGCGAGGATAGGGAGGGTGTGTGCAGATGTCAATGCCGAATGGCTTCGCAAGGTTTAAGACTCGCCAAAGTCTGATCTGGTCGGGTACGGCTTGGTTTTGTGGCATTGGCGCCGCCGCGTGCATGCCTGCCAAGAAAAAAGCTGCCCGCAGGCAGCTTTTTCAGCACCGGTCAGGCCGGTGAGGGCACGGTCACTGGGCGATCGAGAATTCCTCGAGCGTGCGGCCATTCTCGATCGCGTTCGACAGCCACTTCGGCTTCAGGCCGCGGCCCGACCAGGTCTCGCCGGTCTCCGGGTCGCGGTATTTCGGTGCGACCTTGCGTGTCGGCGCGGTATCTCCGGACACGGGCTGGCGGGCCGGACGTCCGGGTTTTCCGCTGCTCAGGTCGGCGACCGTCAGGCCGTTCTCGGCCATCATGGCCTTGATCTGCTGGATCACGCCGGCGCGTTCGGCGCGCAGGGTTTCCTGAATCTGGCGGTCGATTTCTGCCTGTTCGCGGGCAAGTTCCTGCTGGCGGGCAAGGAGTTCCTGATACGTGCTCATGTTTTTTTCCCAACGTGATGGTGGATGGAGGTGCGGGCGGATTCTAGAAACAATCCGCCCATGCTGTCCATCCCCGCCGGGAAAATCAGGAAGGTATTCCTGCCGGTGTCACTTGTAGCCGGCGCGGTCCAGCATCTGCTGAACCTTCGGCGTGTTCTGGCCGACGGCCGACAGCGGAATCAGTTCCTGCTTGAAAGCGCCCAGCGTGTCCAGCGCCGGATTGGAGATCTTGACGGTGCTGACGGCTGGATATTCGTTGTTGCCGTCGGCAAAGTAGCGCTGGGCCTCGTCGGTGGCCAGATATTCGAGGAACTTGACCGCAGCGCCACGATTCTTGGCGTGACGGGCCATCGCGCCGCCAGCGACGTTCACATGCGTGCCCCAGCTCTGCTGGTTGGGGAATACCACGCCGACCTGTTCCATCGCCGCGCGCTCGTCGGGCTTGTTCGAGCGCATCATCCGGGCGATGTAGTAGGTGTTGCTCAGCGCCACGCCGCATTCGCCCGCCGCGGTGGCCTTGATCTGGTCCGTGTCGCCGCCCTTGGGGTCGCGTGCCTGATTGGCCACCAGGCCCTTCAGCCAGGCTTCGGTCGCAGCCGGCCCCGCATGCTCCATGTAGGAGCCGAACAGCGACAGGTTGTAGGGATGCGAGCCGCTGCGCGAGCAGAACTGCCCCTTGAGCTTCGGGTCGGCCAGCTTGGCGTAGCTGTCCACGTCCTCGCGCTTGACCTTCAGCTTGTTGTAGACGACGACGCGGGCGCGGGTCGAATAGCCGAACCATTCCGAGCCCTGGCCGCCATCCTTGCCGCGAAGCTGTGCCGGAATGCGCTGCTCCAGATAGCTCGACTTGACCGGCGCGAACAGGTCATTGGTTTCCGCGAACCACAGCCGCGCGGCATCGACCAGCAGGATCACGTCGGCCGGGCTGGCCGCGCCTTCGCTCTTCAGTCGCTGCAGGATGCCGGCATCGTCGGCGCTGACGATGTTGATCTTGACGCCGGTGGCCTTGGTGAAATTCGAGAACAGGGCCTCGTCGGTCTGGTAATGCCGTGCCGAATACAGGTTCAGCACCTGCTCCTGGGCCAAGGCCGGCGTGGTCGCCAGGGCTCCGAGGCAGGAAATCAGTCCGGCGAGCGTCTTCAGCGTGTTCTTTGCAGTCATGGCAGTCCGGCCAGGGCCGGCAGGTTGGTGAGCCCGCGCATGATAGCAATTAACGTGAATCATTCGCAATTGTGTTCTTTTGTCCACGAATGCGTCGCTGGCCTGTGGCGGCGTCTGCGGGCGCAAAAAAGCCGGCGCACGGCCGGCTTGGCTGGGGCTCGGTCAGGGGCGGGCCGACAGATCGGAAATTCAGGCCGACGGTGGCACGTAGCCGGTTGGCTGGTCGGCGCCAGTGCCGAAGAAGTAGTTCTCCATCTGGCGGGCCAGATACTGGCGCGCGCGCGCATCGGCCAGGTTCAGGCGATTCTCGTTGACCAGCATGGTCTGGTGCTTGAGCCACTGCTGCCAGGCTTCCTTGCAGACGTTCAGGTAGATGCGCTTGCCCAGTTCGCCCGGATAGGGCGCGAAGTCGAGGCCGTCGCCTTCCTTCTTGAGCAGGACGCATTGGACGGTACGTGCCATGGGGTTCTTCCTTTCTTGTCGTGGAGAGAGGGATCGGTCGGATCGGTCAGTTCAGCTTCTTGACCAGCACCTGCGAGCGCCGGTCCCAGTTGTACTTGCGCTTGCGCGCCTCGGGCAGCCAGTCGGGGTCGACCTGCTGGAAGCCGCGCTTGACGAACCAGTGCATCGTGCGGGTGGTCAGCACGAAGATGCTGTCGAGGCCCATCGCGCGCGCGCGCTGCTCGATGCGCTTGAGGATGCGCTCGCCGTCGCCCTGGCCCTGGACCTGCGGCGAGATCGTCACTGCCGCCATCTCGCCGGTGCGGGCCTCGGGGTAGGGGTAGAGCGCGGCGCAGCCGAAGATGATGCCGTCGTGCTCGATGATGGTGTAGGCGCCGATGTCGCGCTCGATCTCGGTGCGGCTCCTCTTGACCAGCGTGCCGTCGCGCTCGAAGGGCTCGATGAGCTGCAGGATGCCGCCGACGTCGTCCGAGGTGGCCTCGCGCAGGCTCTCGAGCTTCTCGTCGACCACCATCGTGCCCACGCCGTCGTGGGTGAAGATCTCCATCAGGATGGAGCCGTCGGCGGCGAAAGGCAGGATGTGCGAGCGCTCCACGCCGCCCTCGCAGGCCTTGACGCAGTGCTGCAGGTAGAAGGCCGGATCGGTCGGGCGGGTGGGGGCGGGCAAGCGCTCGAGCAGCCGGCGCGCCTCGGCCAGCGACAGCTCGGTGTCGATGGCGCTCTCGGGGTCGTCGAGGTTTTCGCGGATGCCGGCGATCTCGGTCAGGAACATCAGCTTGTCGGCCTGCAGCGCCACCGCCGTGGCGGTGGCCACGTCTTCCATCGTCAGGTTGAAGGCCTCGCCGGTGGGCGAGAAGCCGAAGGGCGACA
>JBJOPV010000196.1:0-7072 GCA_046050625.1 Pseudomonadota bacterium | reverse complement strand
GCGCTGCCGGCGCTGCTCGACGACGCGCTGGGCTGAGCTGGCGCAACTTCACCCGGGCTGGCTACACTGACCGCCGGACGGCCGCCTCCGGCCGGACACGAGGTCCGCATGAACGCCCCCGACACCCTGATCCGCCCCGACCCGGCCACGCTGGCGCAGCATGTCACCGCCACCTGGGACCGCGACATCATCCGCGCGCTGACCGACTACATCGCGATCCCCGCCAAGAGCCCGATGTTCGACGCCGACTGGGCGGCGCACGGGCACCTCGACACCGTGGTGCGCCGCGCCGCCGACTGGGTGCGCGAGCGCCATGTGCCCGGCCTGACGCTGGAGATCGTGCAGCTGCACGACGCCGCCGGCCGGCGGCGCACGCCGGTGCTGTGCTTCGAGGTCGCCGCGACCCGCCACGAGACGGCGGTCGGTACCGCGCAGCAGCCCACCGTGCTGATGTACGGCCACCTCGACAAGCAGCCCGAGTTCACCGGCTGGCGTGCCGACCTGGGCCCCTGGACCCCGAAGCGCATCGACGAGCGGCTCTACGGCCGCGGCGGCGCCGACGACGGCTACGCGGTCTATGCCGCGATCGCGGCGATCGAGGCGCTGAAGGCCCAGGGCTCGCCGCACCCGCGCATCGTCGGCCTGATCGAGACCGGCGAGGAAAGCGGCTCCGACGACCTGCCCTTCTACGTCGAGGCGCTGCGCGAGCGGCTGGGCGACGTGAGCCTGGTGGTCTGCCTGGACTCGGGCGCCGGCAACTACGAGCAGCTCTGGCTGACCACCTCGCTGCGCGGGCTGGTCAGCGGCGCGCTGAAGGTCGAGGTGCTGGAGGAAGGCGTGCATTCGGGCGATGCCAGCGGCGTGGTGCCGTCGAGCTTCCGCATCCTGCGCCACCTGCTCGACCGGCTGGAGGACAGCGCCACCGGCCGGCTGCTGCCCGGCGCCTTCCATGTCGAGATTCCGGCGGCGCGGCTGGCGCAGGCCCGCGCCACCGCGGCGTTGCTGGGCGACGAGGTCTGGAAGCGCCAGCCCTGGGCCTGCGGCGCCGAGGGCCTGCCGGTGCTGCCGATGACCGACGACCCGGTCGAGGCCCTGCTGGGCCGCACCTGGCGGCCGACGCTGAGCGTGACCGGCGCCGAGGGCCTGCCGCCCCTCTCCAGCGCGGGCAACGTGCTGCGCCCCTTCACCGCCTTCAAGCTCAGCCTGCGCCTGCCGCCGACGGTCGACGCCAACGCCGCCGCCGAGCACCTGAAGGCGCTGCTGGAGGCCGATGCCCCCTACCGCGCCCGGGTGACCTTCCAGCCCGACGGCCGCGCTGGGGCGTGGGGTGCCAGCGGCTGGGATGCCCCCGAACTGGCGCCGTGGCTGGAGCGCGCGATGGACACGGCCTCGCACGACCAGTTCGGCGCGCCGCTGGGCTACATCGGCCAAGGCGGCACCATCCCGCTGATGAACCTGCTGCAGAAGAGCTTCCCCCGGGCGCAGATGATGGTCTGCGGCGTGCTCGGCCCGAAGAGCAACGCCCACGGCCCCAACGAGTTCCTCGACCTGGCCTATGCACGCCGGCTGACCGCTGCCGTCGCGCAGGTCATCGCCGCCCACCCCTGAATCCTCTCAACCTCTGCAGGGCCGCCCCGCGCGGCCCTTCGTGCTTCTCATGTCCGCCCGACCCCGTTTCGCTCCCCTGTCCCGCGCGCTGGGCGCGCTGCTGCTGCCGCTGGTCCTGACCGGCTGCGGCACGCTGGTGCCGCCCGCCTGGATCCTCGCCCAGCAGCGCACGGCGATCACCGACCACCAGCACTTCGACAACGCACCGATCCCGGCCGCGCGCCAGCCGGTGCCGCTGCCGACCGCGCCCGAGGCGCTGAAGCTGCCCGCCGCGCCCGACGGCAGCGCGCTCGGCCCGTGGCTGGCGCAGCAAGGCACGGTGGCGCTGATCGTGCTGCGCGACGGCCACCTCGTGCATGAGCAGTATTTCGCCGGCCGCCAGCGCGACACGCTGCTGACCTCGTTCTCGGTGGCCAAGTCGGTCGTCGCGCTGCTGCTGGGCCAGGCCATCCGCGACGGCCATGTCCGTGGCATCGACGATCCGGTCACGCGCTACCTGCCCGAGCTGGAGCGCCAGGATGCGCGCTTCGCCCAGGTGCGGCTGCGCGACCTGCTGGCGATGCGCAGCGGCATCGCGTTCCAGGAAAAGTACAGCTCGCCCTGGTCGGACGTGGCAGTCTTCTATCTGACGAAGGACCTGGGCCGCGCAGTGGCCGGCCTGAAGATCGCCGAGCCCCCCGACCAGCGCTACCGCTACAGCAGCGGCGACACCCAGCTGCTGGGCATGGCGATCGAGCGCGCGACCGGCCAGCGACTGCACCAGCGGGTCGCGCAGGACCTGTGGGCCCCGATGGGCGCCGGCATGGACGCCAGCTGGAGCGTTGACAGCGCCGTGCTCGGCCAGGCGCGCGCCTTCTGCTGCCTGAATGCCCGTGCGCTCGACTTCGCCCGCATCGGCCAGCTGATGCTGGACCGCGGCCGTGTCGGCGCACGCCAGGTGGTGCCAGCAGAATGGATCGACACGCTGCTGACAGTACGGTCCTATCCTGGCGACGATGCCGCCGCCCAGCGCAACATCGAGATGCCCGGCCGGCCGGAGGCCGCCTTCTACACGGGCCAGTGGCGCCGCCTGCCGCAAGGCCCGCTGCAGATGCACCCCGATCCGGCGTCCGGTCGCGACCCGGCCACGCTGGTGCCGGGCACCGACTTCTACGCGCAGGGCCAGCACGGCCAGTACATCTACGTCGCACCGCAACAGCGCACCGTCGTCGTGCGGCTGGGCACCGATCGCCGGCCCGGCACCTGGTGGCCGGGCGTGCTGGGCCGCATCGCGCGCAGCGGCCTGGACGGCGTCGAGCCGGTGGTCGAGGCGCTCAGCGCGCGCTGAGCCAGCCGTCGACGATCGCCGCGCTGGCGCGCGAGGCGACCTCGTCGGTGAAGCGCATGAAGTCGATGTGCGCGCTGTCGTCGGCGCGATCCGAGACGCTGCGCAACACCGCAAACGGCAGGCCGAGGTCATGGCAGGCCTGCGCCAGCGCCGCGCCCTCCATCTCGACCGCCAGCGCGTCCGGCAGCGCCTGGCGCAGCGCCGCGCATTCGGCCGCGGCACCGACAAAGCGGTCGCCGCTGATGATCAGGCCGCGATGCAGGGCCGGACGGCTCACGCCGAGCGCCTCGGCCGCCGGGCCGAAGGGCTGTGGCTGCGCCAGCACCGCCTCGCAGGCCGTGGCCAGCGCCTGCGTCAGCCCCGCATCGGCCGGAAAGCGGGCGCGGCCGGTCAGCGGCACCTCGAAACGCGGGAACAGCGGCGAGGCGTCCATGTCGTGCTGCAGCAGCTCGTCGGCCAGCACCAGATCGCCCACCTTCACGCCCTCGCCCAGGCCGCCCGCCACGCCGGTGAAGACCAGCGCGCCGACGCCGAAGCGCTCGGCCAGCAGCGTCGCGGTGGTGGCTGCAGCGACCTTGCCGACACCACACAGCACCAGCACCACCGGCACGCCGTGCAGCTGGCCGATGAGGAAGTCGCGCCCGGCATGGCGCTGGCGCTCGAAGTCGGCCGCATGGCCGCGCGCCAGCAGCGCAGCCAGCTCCTGGCGCAGCGCACTGACGATGGCCAGCGGCCGGACCGGGGACAGGATCGAATCGGAAGGAACGCTCATGATCGGCACGAGCATACGCCAGCCCGCCAGTCAGTCGCCAAGATCCTCCAGCCCGAGCGCCCGCCTGACGGTGCGCGCCACGGCACGCCCCCGCAGGCGCTCGACCTCGGCGACAAAGTCGGAGGCGACCTGCTCCAGCTCGTCGAGGTCCTGGGCCTTCTCGATGCGCAGCGTGTAGCGATAGCCCCGGAACAGGCCGAGCGTCTGGCGTGCCAGCGCGTTCAGGCTGTCATAGAGATCCGCATGCCCCAGCGTGGAATGCAGCCGAGGCCGGGTGACCAGCGGCATGAAAGCGCTGCACGGCAGGTCCGCCTCCTGCGATGCGCAGACCGGTGGCGCGACCAGGCGGGGCATCTTCAGCGGGATCGGCAGCGTCAGCTCGGCCAGCTCGTCAGGGCGGAAGACCGGCCCGAAGTCGCTGGGCAGCGGTGCCGGGCGGGTCTCGGCGGGACCCGCCTCGGGCACCGGCTCGATCAGGCCGGCCTGCTCCAGCACGCCCACCTCGGCCCAGCCCACGCCATGCACCATCTGCAGCCACTGGCGGACCGGCTTGGACGCGTCGAGGATCAGCAGCAGATTGCGCGCCGAGCGCGGCAGCGGATAGTGCCGGTCGCGCAGCACCTGACGGCCCCGGATCGATTTGGCGTAGTACTCGGCCATGGTTTCTGCCTGACTGCGGCGATGCGCCTGCACGACCCGTCCGGCCTCAGGACTTGCGGTCGCGCAGCTCGCGCCGCAGCACCTTGCCGACCGGCGTCTTGGGCAGCTCGTCGCGGAACTCGACGACACGCGGACGCTTGTAGCCGGTCATGTTCTGCTCGCAGTAGGCCCGGACATCGGCTTCGGTCAGCGTCGGATCGCGTCGCACGATGACCACCTTGACCGCCTCGCCGGTGCGGCTGTCGGCCACGCCGACCGCGGCGCATTCAGACACGCCGGGCATCTGCGTCAGCACATCCTCGATCTCGTTCGGATAGACGTTGAAGCCCGACACCAGGATCATGTCCTTCTTGCGGTCGACGATGCGGAAGTAGCCGCGCTCGTCGACCATGCCGATGTCGCCGGTGCGGAAGAAGCCGTCGGCGGTCATGACCTTGGCGGTCTCGTCGGGACGCTGCCAGTAGCCGGCCATCACCTGCGGGCCGCGCACCGCGATCTCGCCGGCCGTGCCCGGCGGCACCTCGCGGCCGTCGTCGTCGAGCAGGCACATCTCGGTGCCGGGCAGCGGCAGGCCGATGCTGCCGGTGAAGGCATGGCTGTCGGTGGGGTTGCAGCTGACTGTCGGCGAGGTCTCCGACAGGCCGTAGCCCTCGCAGATCGAGCAGCCGGTCTTCTGCAGCCACAGCTTGGCGGTGGCCTGCTGCACGGCCATGCCCCCGCCCACCGAGATCAGCAGATGGCTCCAGTCGACCGTGCCGAAGGCCGGGTGGTTGGCCAGCGCATTGAACAGCGTGTTGACCGCCGGAAAGGTATGGAAGCGAATGCCCGAGAGCTCCTTGAGCAATGCCGGCAGATCGCGCGGATTCGGGATCAGCACATTGCAGGCGCCGACCCGCGAGCCCAGCATCATGTTCGTGTTGAAGCCGAAGATGTGATAGAGCGGCAGCGCACAGATCTGCACCAGCTGCTCGCCGGGGGGCAGGCGCTTGAGCGCTGGCTGGTACCAGGCATCGCACTGCAGCACGTTGGCGACAAGATGGCGGTGCAGCAGCATCGCGCCCTTGGCCACGCCGGTGGTGCCGCCGGTGTACTGCAGCACCGCCAGATCATCGGATCCGACCGCCACCGGCTGCAGGCTGCGCGCGCGCCCTTGCGCCAGCGCATCCCGGAAGCGCAGGGTGCCCTTCAGCTCGAAGGCCGGCACCAGCTTCTTGACCCGGCGCACGACAAAATCGACGATGGCCGCCTTCGGAAAGCCCAGCAGCTCGCCCAGCGAGGTCAGGATGACCTTCTCGACCGGCACCGAGCCTCGCACCTGCTGCAGCGTGTGCGCGAAGTTCTCCAGGATCAGCAGCACCTTCGCCCCCGCATCGCGCAGCTGGTGCTCGAGCTCGCGCGGGGTGTAGAGCGGGTTGACGTTGACCACCACCATGCCCGCCCGCAGGATGCCGGCCACCGCGATCGGATACTGGGGCACGTTGGGCAGCATGACGGCGACCCGGTCGCCCTTCTTCAGCCCCTGGGCCTGCAGCCAGGCCGCGAAGGCTCGCGACATCTCGTCGATGTGGGCGTAGCTGAACGTCTGCCCCATGTACCGGTAGGCATCGCGGTCGCGGAAGCTCGCGAAGCTTTCGTCCAGCAGCGCGACCAGCGATGCGTAGCGGCTGACCTCGATCTCGGCGGGAACCCCTGCGGGGTAGTGCCTCAACCAGACTTTGTCCATTCAGATGTCTCCAATCTGCAGACTATTCTGGTGGAGGCCGCTCAGGCGGGCATCAGGGGATTCATTCAGTCGCTGTCGCCCCCGTTACTCATTTCTCGTTCAATGGACATTCATTCAACGTTCAAGTTTGATGCCCATTCAAGCGTCATTCCACCGCCTTGACCATGTCCTCGACCACCTTCTTCGCATCACCGAAGACCATCATCGTCTTGTCCATGTAGAACAGCTCGTTGTCCAGGCCGGCGTAGCCGGCGGCCATCGAGCGCTTGTTGACGATGATGGTCTTGGCCTTGTAAGCCTCGAGGATGGGCATGCCGTAGATCGGCGTGCCCTTGATCAATGCCGCCGGGTTCACCACGTCGTTGGCGCCCAGGATGATGGCCACGTCGGCCTGGCCGAACTCGCCGTTGATGTCCTCCATCTCGAAGACCTGGTCGTAGGGCACCTCGGCCTCGGCCAGCAGCACGTTCATGTGGCCCGGCATGCGCCCGGCGACCGGGTGGATGGCGTACTTCACCGTGATGCCCTTGTGGGTCAGCTTCTCGGCGAGCTCCTTCACCGCATGCTGCGCGCGGGCGACGGCCAGGCCGTAGCCGGGCACGATCACCACCGTCTCGGCGTTGCCCAGGATGAACGCGGCGTCGTCGGCCGAGCCGCTCTTGACGCTGCGCTGCGCCTGCGCGCCGCCGGTGGCCGCCGCCGCCTCGCCGCCGAAGCCGCCCAGGATCACGTTGAAGAACGAGCGGTTCATCGCCTTGCACATGATGTACGAGAGGATGGCGCCCGAGCTGCCGACCAGACTGCCGGCGATGATCAGCATCGCGTTGTTCAGCGAGAAGCCGATGCCCGCTGCCGCCCAGCCGGAGTAGCTGTTGAGCATCGACACGACGACGGGCATGTCCGCGCCGCCGATCGGGATGATGATCAGCACGCCCATCACGAAGGCCAGCGCCAGCATCGCGAAGAAGGCCGGCCAGCTCTC
>JBJOPV010000195.1:0-7074 GCA_046050625.1 Pseudomonadota bacterium | reverse complement strand
AGCTCGACCGCCACCTCTTCAACGAGGCCTACCTGATGCACACCTCCACCAGCCCGCAGTACGCGATCATCGCCTCGTGCGATGTCGCCGCGGCGATGATGGAGCCCCCGGGCGGCACCGCGCTGGTCGAAGAAAGCATCAAGGAGGCACTGGACTTCCGCCGCGCGATGCGCAAGGTCGAGGACGAGTTCGGCCACGACTGGTGGTTCAAGGTCTGGGGTCCGCCGGCGCTGGCCGCCGACGGCATCGGCCGCGCCGAGGGCTGGGTGCTGCAGGCCAACGAGAGCTGGCACGGCTTCGGCGATCTGGCCGCCGGCTTCAACATGCTCGACCCGATCAAGTCGACGCTGATCACGCCCGGACTGGACGTGTCGGGCGACTTCGCCGAGACCGGCATCCCGGCCTCGATCGTCTCGAAGTACCTGGCCGAACACGGCGTGGTGGTCGAGAAGACGGGCCTGTACTCGTTCTTCATCATGTTCACCATCGGCATCACCAAGGGCCGCTGGAACACGCTGCTGACTGCGCTGCAGCAGTTCAAGGACGACTACGACCGCAACCAGCCGATCTGGCGCGTGCTGCCCGAGTTCGCCGCCAAGTTCCCGATGTACGAGCGCCTGGGTCTGAAGGACCTGTGCCAGCTCATCCACAAGGCCTACGCCGAGGGCGACATCGCGCGCCTGACGACCGAGGTCTATCTGTCGGATGTCGAGCCGGCGATGAAGCCCAGCGATGCCTATGCGCACATCGCGCACCGCCGCACCGAGCGCGTCGAGATCGATCTGCTCGAGGGACGCATCACCACCTCGCTGCTGACGCCGTACCCGCCGGGCATCCCGCTGCTGATCCCGGGCGAGCGCTTCAACAAGCGCATCGTCGACTACCTGCGCTTCACCCGCGACTTCAACGAGCGCTTCCCCGGCTTCCACACCGACGTGCACGGTCTGGTCGAGGAGGACATCGGCGGCGGGCGCAAGCGCTACTTCATCGACTGCGTGAAGGCCTGAGCCGCCTGGGTGCCGTGCAGACGATGGAGGGCGTGCCGGAGCGCTTCGACTCGCCGCGCGACCGCGCCGAGTTCCTGCGCCCGGCGCATCGCGCCGGCGTCGAGCTCTACCGCGCGCGCATCGTCGACTGCGCCTTCGAGCCGCATGGCCACGACGCCTACGGCTTCGGCGTGATCGACCAGGGCGTCGAGCGCTTCCGGCTGCGCGGCGCCGAGCACCTCGCGCCGGTGGACACGCTGGTGGCGATGCAGCCCGAGGACCTGCACACCGGCCGCGCCGAGACGCCCCAGGGCTGGTCCTACCGGATGCTCTATCTGGACGAGGACCTGCTGCGCGGGCTGGGCGGTGGCACGGCCTGGCGCTTCGACGAGGCGCTGATCCGCGATCCGCGCACCGTCGCGCCGGTCAGCGCGCTGATGCACCAGATCTGGCGCGCTGCCGCGCAGGGCGCCGAGCCGCTGGCCTTCGACAGCCTGCTCTGCGAGCTGGTCGAGGCCCTGCGTCCGCATGCCCGCGACGCGGCCGCGCCGCGCGAGGCCCGCGCCACCACGCGCTTTCGGCCGGTGATCGAGCTGATGCGCGCGCGTCTGGACGGGCCGCTGACGCTCGACGAGCTGGCGGCCGCCGCGGGCCTGAGCCCCTTCCATTTCCTGCGCAGCTTCCGCCGCGAGCACCACGCCACGCCGCAGCAGATGCTGATGGCGCTGCGCCTGCTCGAGGCCAAGCGGCGCATTGCCGCCGGCGAGCCGCTGGCGCAGGTGGCCGCCGCCACCGGCCTGACCGATCAGGCGCATATGACCCGTGCCTTCGCGCGCCGCTACGGCGTGACGCCTGCGTGCTATCGCCAGCAGCTGCAGCAATCCGGTACAAGACCCCGCCGGCACGCCTGACCGACACTGCCGGGCATGTCGATCGGAATTCTCTGTGCCCTGGTGGCTGGCCTGATGTGGGGCCTGGTCTTTGTCACGCCGCTGCTGCTGCCGGATTACCCGGCCGCGCTGCTGTCCTGCGGCCGCTATCTGGCCTTCGGGCTGATTGCGCTGCCGATCGCCTGGTTCGACCGGGCGCGCCTGCGCGAGCTCGCGCGCAGCGACTGGATCGAGGCGCTGAAGCTCTCGGCCATCGGCAATCTGCTGTACTACCTCTGCCTGGCGGCGGCGATCCAGCGGGCCGGTGGCGCACTGCCGACGATGATCATCGGCACGCTGCCGGTGGTGATCGCCATCTGCTCGAACCTGCGCGATCCGCGCGAGCGCCTGCCCTGGCGCGAGCTGCTGCCGCCGCTGGTGCTGATCGCCGCCGGCATCGCCTGCGTCAACCAGGTCGAGCTGGAGCGGCTGCGCGCCGAGGGCGGCCTGGACGCCGGCCGCTACCTGACCGGCGCGCTGCTGTCCGTCGCGGCGGTGGCCTGCTGGACCTGGTATCCGATCCGCAACGCCGACTGGATGCGCGCCCACCCGGACCGCCATCCGCGCAGCTGGGCCACCGCGCAGGGGCTGATGACGCTGCCGCTGGCGGCGCTGGGCTATGGCGCGCTGGGGCTGGTGTCGCTGACGCCCGCGGGCGCTGCCAGGCTGAGTGTGTCCATGCCCTTCGGGCCGGAGCCGCTGCGCTTCGTGCTGCTGATGCTGGCGGTCGGCCTGCTGGCCTCCTGGGTCGGCACGCTGTGCTGGAATGCCGCCAGCCAGCGCCTGCCCACCACGCTGCTCGGGCAGCTGATCGTGTTCGAGACGCTGACCGCGCTCGGCTACGCAATGGTGATGCGCGGGCGTTGGCCGGACCTGGCCACGCTGGCGGGCATTGCGCTGCTGGTGGCCGGCGTGCTGCTGGCCCTGCGGGTGCGGCCGCGACGCTGACGGACGCGGCCGGACAGGTTGTCGGGCAGCTTCCGACACACGCTCGAGCCGGGCACCGATGGTGCGTTGCCCGGGCTGGTCCTAGAGTGGCTTCATGGATTTCAGGAGTGCCACGATGAACGCCCAGCCGTATCCCGCCGACCCGTTCGCCCTGATGATGAATGCGCAGGCCATTCTGGCCGCCGTCGAGTGCTCCGAACGCCTGGGCCGGTTGCAGCGCCGGGTCTGCCGCCCGCTCGATCGCCCGCTGATCCCGCATGCGCTGACCGAGATCGAGCTGTTCGACCGCAGCGTCGACGCCGGCATGATTCCCGACGAGGAGCTGCCCGAGGACGAGCACTGACCTCAGCGGTCTCCGGTCGCCATCCGGTGATCACTCGCATCGATCGGTAGCCCGATTCGTGGCGGACGCTGGTAGAGCCAGGCCGCACCGTGGCGCAGCGCCAGCCGGTTCAGCGCCAGTGCGACGATGATCGCGCTGGCCGGCAGCAGCAGCGCGCGCCAAGCCAGCGGCAGGCCCAGATCGGCCAGCAGCGGCGCCAGCGCCTGCATCGGCAGCCAGAAGCCGAGGTAGATGACCAGTGAGTCGCGCCCGGCGCTCTGCAGCCAGCGTCCCGGGGTGCGGCCGGACAGCAGGGCCGACACCATCACCACCGCCGTGATGCCGACCATCCCGAGCATGAATTGCACCAGCGGCCATGGCGCGGGCTTGTACAGCATCAGCACCAGATGGGCCGGCAGCCACAGCGCCAGCATCCGCAGCGCCCAGCGCGGCCGGTCCTGGCTGCGCGCGGCCAGTGCCATGAAGAAGGGTGCCAGCCCATGGCCGGCATGGAAGAACACGAAGTACATGCCGAACCAGTCGAGCACCGGAATGCCGGTGTGCAGCGGGAACAGGTGCATCAGCATGGCCGCCAGGCCCACGATCCACGGCGAGACCGCCTGCAGCAGGCGCGAGGCCAGCGCGTAGATCGGCAGCATCAGCAGGAACCACAGCATCGCCGGGGGCTTCCACAGCGCCAGCAGCAGCTGTGCGAGGGCATCCACCACGCCTTGCGGACGGTGCTGGCCCAGCAGCCATTGCCCGATCACCAGGATCGGCGCCCACAGCAGCAGGAAATACAGGTGGTGCAGCACTCGGCGATCGAGAAAGTGGCGCCACCGTCGGTTGATCACCTGCGCCATGAACAGGCCTGACAGCAAGAAGAAGTCCGGCATCCGGAAGGGCTGCACCGCGGCGCTCAGATAACCGAGCCAGCTGGCTGTGCCGTCACTGGCATGCAGGCTTCGTGTGGCCCAGTAGCCGACGACCGCCAGGATGCACAGCCCGCGCGCGATGTCGATCCAGTGCTGTCGTGATGACCCGGTCTGATCTCCCCGGACAGCCTGACGGGTGTGACGGGTGATGCGTGATGTTCCTGGCATGGCAACGATGTTTTTTCGGGTTTTTGCGCGAAAAATTCACGCAACATAACGCTACCAGATGCAACTTAAGTCACAAATCATCTGTTCGTGGGTCTCGTGAGTGCACCCGTGGAGTTTCGAGGCATGCCACTTGCTTGAATGGATCTGCCGCACATCGGAACGGCCGGGTCTTCCGCAGGATGGGTTCCGTCACGGTTACATGGCAAGATGAAACGCATGATCCAGAACACGAAAAGCCCGATCGAGCCGAGCGCACACCCATGCGGGAGCGCCTGGTGGCGCGGCGCGGTGATCTACCAGATCTATCCGCGCAGCTTCCAGGACAGCAACGGCGACGGCATCGGCGACCTGCCTGGCATCACTGCACGCCTGGACCATGTGGCGTCGCTCGGTGTCGACGCGATCTGGATCTCACCTTTCTTTCGCAGTCCGATGAAGGACTTCGGTTACGACGTCAGCGACTACCGCGATGTCGATCCGATCTTCGGCACGCTGGCCGACTTCGACGCGCTGCTGGCGCGCGCGCACCAGCTCGGCCTGCGGGTGATGATCGACCAGGTGCTCTCGCACACCTCGGACCAGCACGCCTGGTTCCAGGAAAGCCGCCTGAGCCGCGACAACCCGAAGAGCGACTGGTATGTCTGGGCCGATGCGAAGCCTGACGGCACGCCGCCGAACAACTGGCTCAGCGTCTTCGGCGGCAGCGCCTGGCAGTGGGATTCGCGCCGGCGCCAGTACTACCTGCACAGCTTCCTGGGCAGCCAGCCTGACCTCAACTTCCACAACCCGGCAGTGCAGGACGCGCTGCTCGGCGAGGTGCGCTTCTGGTGCGAGAAGGGGGTCGACGGCTTCCGCTTCGACGCCTGCAACCACCAGTTCCACGACGCGCTGCTGCGCGACAACCCGCCGGCGCAAGGCGGCGAGGTCTCGACGGTGCGCGCTGACAACCCCTACGCGATGCAGCAGCATCTGCACGACAAGAGCCGGCCGGAGAATCTGGCCTTCCTGGAGCGGCTGCGCGGCGTGCTCGATGCCTCCGGCGCGGCCAGCATCGGCGAGGTCGGCGACGAGAACGCGCCGCCGCTGATGGCCGACTACACCGAGGCCGGCCGCCGCCTGCACATGGCCTACAGCTTCAGCCTGCTGACCGCCCACTGCGCGCCGGCGCATCTGCGCGCCGAGGTCGAGAAGCTCGAACGCGAGATCGCGCGCACCGGCGGCTGGGGCTGCTGGGCCTTCTCCAACCATGACGTGCCGCGGGTGGCCAGCCGCTGGTCGAGCGACGGCCAGCCCGATGACCGCCGCTCCCGGCTGCAGCTGGCGATGCTGCTGACGCTGCGCGGCAGCGTCTGCCTCTACCAGGGCGAGGAGCTCGGCCTGCCCGAGGCCGACGTGCCCTTCGAGCGGCTGCAGGATCCCTACGGCCTGGCCTTCTGGCCGGAGTTCAAGGGCCGCGACGGCTGCCGCACCCCGATGCCTTGGCAGGCCGACGAGGTACAGGCCGGTTTCTCGACCGCCGAGCCCTGGCTGCCGGTCAGCGCGGCTCAGCAGGCGCGGGCGGTCGACCGCCAGCAGGCCGCGCCGGACTCGGTGCTGAAGACCGCGCAGGCGCTGCTGGCCTGGCGCCGCGCCACGCCGCTGTTGCGCGAAGGCGCGATCCGCTTCCGCGATGCGCCCGATGCGGTGCTGATGTTCGAGCGTCGCTTGGATCGCGCCGACGCACCACAGAAGTGCATGCTGCTGGCCTTCAACACCGCTGATCAGCCCGTCGAGGTGCAGTTGCCCATGGATTGGCTGGGCCTCACGCTGCAGACCGACACCCCGCTGGGCGCCACGGCCCGGCTGTCCTCCGACGGCTTGCACCTGCTGATCGATCCGCTTGGCGCTGCGATTGCCTGATTCCTGCCCACTGCTTTCTTCTCGCCCCATGCCCCGCAAGACCTCCGCTCCGTCCTCGGCTCCGGCCGCCCCTGCGAAGAAGAAATCTCCGACGGCTGTCGTCGTGCCCGATACCGGCCGCATCGATGCCGCGACGCTGGACGCGCTGATGCGCGCCGACCACGGCGATCCGTTCTCGGTGCTTGGCATGCATCACACCGGCACCGCGCTGGTGGTGCGTGCGCTGCTGCCCGGCGCGGCCGAGGTCGAACTGCTCGACGCACTGGGCCGGCGGCTGTGCACGCTGGTGCGCCAGGAGAGCAGCGCGCTGTTCACCGGTGCGGTGCCGCGCCGGCGCAACCCCTTCGCCTACCGGCTGCGCATCCGCTGGACCGACGCCGAGGGCCGTGCGCTCGAGCCGGTGGTGGTCGACGACGCCTACCGCTTCGCGCCGCTGATCCGCGACACCGACCTCTACCTGCTGGCCGAAGGCACGCATCACCGTCCCTACGAGTGGATGGGCGCGCACCCGCAGATCCATGAAGGCACCGGCGGCACCCGCTTCGTCGTCTGGGCGCCGAGCGCGCGCCGCGTCTCGGTGGTCGGCAGCTTCAACCAGTGGGACGGCCGGCGCCACCTGATGCGCCGCCGCCATGAATGCGGGCTGTGGGAGATCTTCGTGCCGCAGGTGGGCGAGGGCGATCTCTACAAGTTCGAGGTGCTGGGCGCCGACGGCGTGGTGCGCACCAAGGCCGACCCCTACGCCTTCCGCGCCGAGGTGCGGCCGCAGACCGCCTCGGTGGTGCAGCGCCTGCTGCCCGGCGTGGCGATCGACGAGACGCGCCGCCAGGCCAATGCGCTGGACGCGGCG
Source organism: Pseudomonadota bacterium (assembly GCA_046050625.1). Classification (GTDB taxonomy): domain Bacteria; phylum Pseudomonadota; class Gammaproteobacteria; order Burkholderiales; family Burkholderiaceae_C; genus Sphaerotilus. The sequence goes on along the minus strand of JBJOPV010000195.1, from coordinate 37 downwards.
GTGTCGATCTACGAGGTGCATCTGGGTTCGTGGCGGC
>JBJOPV010000194.1:0-7119 GCA_046050625.1 Pseudomonadota bacterium | reverse complement strand
CCTTCGCGATCAAGCGCCTCGAATTCAAGATCGGCGAAGGCGACTGGGCCGACACCTCGATGGTCGCCAACGACGTGCAGGTGAAGTTCAAGCTGAACCTGAGCGGCGTGCCGGCACTCTGAACCCCGCGCCCTTCCTTCTCTCACCCAACCCTGACCCCCTCCACGGAGACCCTGCCATGAAGAAGACCCTGCTCGCGCTGACCGCCGCCTCGGCCCTGTTCGCCACCGCTGCCCAGGCCCAGGCCGCCACCTACGCGATCGAGCCGACGCACACCTTCGTGACCTTCGAGATCGATCACTTCGGCACCTCGACCAACCGCGGCCGCTTCGACAAGAAGGAAGGCACCGTCCAGTTCGATCGCGCCGGCAAGACCGGCAAGGTGGACATCACCATCGACGTCGACTCGGTCAACACCGGCACCGGCCCGTTCAACAGCCACCTCAAGAGCGCCGAGATCCTGAACGTCGCGGCCCACCCGACCGCACGCTTCGTCAGCGACAAGTTCGTGTTCGACGGCGACAAGGTCAAGGAAGTGACCGGCCAGTTCACGCTGCTGGGCAAGACCCACCCGATCACGCTGAAGGCGACCAAGTTCAACTGCTACCAGAACCCGATGCTCAAGCGCGAGGTCTGCGGAGGCGACTTCGAGACCACGATCAAGCGCAGCCAGTGGGGCGCCAGCTATGGCCTGAACTACGGCTTTGCCGACGACATGCGCCTGGTGATCCAGGTCGAGGCGGTCAAGCAGTAAGCGGTTCAGCCCGCGGTGCGGCGCAGCAACACCCGCAGCGCCACGCCGGCCCGGTGCCAGGGGGCACGCGGCTGACGGTGGGTCAGGCCCACCGTCGACAGCAGTCCGGCCAGCACGGCGACCAGTCCGCCCGCCAGCACCGCCAGCAAGATGGCGGGCATGGCCAGGCAGAACAGCACCAGCTGGGCACACGAGACCAGCACCCGTTCGGACAGGTCGCGGGCAGAAAAAGGGAGAAAGCTCATGGCACGAGACCTCCTGTCGTCGGCAGAGGCTGGCAAGGCGTGGCTGTGCACGTGAAGCACATCGCAAAGCCGACACGGATGATTCATTTCAGTGAATTAAATCACGAACCGAAAACTCGTGTCGGCCCCGGACCGGCCCCTCGATCGTGCTTGACAGCCGAGGCACAGCAGCAGCCCCGAGGCCTCAGGCCCGCCGCGCCTCAGCGCTTGCGATCCATGCGCAGCGCGAAAGCCAGACCCCGCGAGTGGCTGTCGATGCGGCCGTAGTCGAAGGTTTCCTGCTTGCGGCCCTTGTCGGTCTGACGCTCCTGCACCGGCAGACGGCGCGGCGCTTGATGTTCGATGGTGCGAAGGAAGTGCTTCATGGCGGTGGGACGGTGCTTGTGATCGCTGTCGGAGCCCCCACAACGGCTGAAGGCGTCGACACGATGACGCCGATTCGGCAAGCCTTCAGCTTCCCTAAACAATCCAGCAACACGGACTCATGACCCGACGCCTCCTTGCTCCTTTGCAACTCGGTGACCTGCATCTGCCCAACCGCGTCGTGATGGCGCCGCTGACGCGGGCCCGCGCGGTCGGCCTCGACCGGGTGCCCAACGCGCTGATGGCACGCCACTACGCGCAACGCGCCGGCTTCGGCCTGATCCTGAGCGAGGCCACGGCGGTCACGCCGCAGGGCGTGGGCTATGCCGACACGCCGGGGCTGTGGAGCGAGGCGCAGGTCGAGGGCTGGCGCGGCGTGACCGAGACGGTGCATGCCGCCGGCGGACGCATCGTCGCGCAGCTCTGGCATGTCGGCAGGATCTCCGACCCGATCTTTCTCGACGGCCAGCAGCCGGTCGCGCCCAGCGCGATCACGCCGGCCGGCGAGGTCAGCCTGGTGCGACCGAAGCGCCCCTACGTGACGCCGCGGGCGCTGGCGCTGGAGGAGCTGCCCGGCATCGTCGCCGCCTACCGCCAGGGCGCCGAGAACGCCCGGCGCGCCGGCTTCGATGGCGTGGAGATCCATGCGGCCAACGGCTACCTGATCGACCAGTTCCTGCAGGACCGCAGCAACCGCCGCACCGACGCCTACGGCGGCCCGATCGAGAACCGCCTGCGGCTGCTGCTGGAGATCGTCGACGCGGCGATCGAGGTCTGGGGCGCGGGGCGGGTCGGCGTGCATCTGGCGCCGCGCGGCGACGCACACGACATGGGTGACTCCGATCCGCAGGCGCTGTTCACACAGGCGGCGCGCGAGCTGGGCCGGCGCGGCGTGGCCTTCCTGTGCCTGCGCGAGCACCTGGGCGCCGGCCGGCTGCTGCCGGTGATCCGCGAGGCCTTCGGCGGCGCGGTCATCGCCAATGAAGGCCTCGATCCGGACAGTGCCGAGGCGCTGCTGGCGCGCGGCGAGGCCGAGGCCGTGGCCTTCGGCCGGCTGGCGATCGCCAACCCCGATCTGGTCGAGCGCATCCGCCAGGGAGCAGCCCTCAGCCGGCCCGATCCGTCCACCTTCTACGGCAGCGGCGAGACGGGCTACACCGACTATCCGGCGCTGGACTGAGCCGCCAGCGTCTGCAGCATCCAGCCCACCTGCCCGATGGCGCTGCCGTCCGGGTAGGCGCGCTGGTGGTCGATCGCGGCGGTGGCGATCACCAGCAGCAGACTCAGCAGGCAGATGAACGGATAGGTCCAGCGGGCGAGAGCGTCCATGGCGGGCTCCGGGTTCAGGGGTCGGTCGACATGCGATTGCAGATCGTCAGCGAGAACAGGGCATGGCACGCACTGTGGACGGACCGCGGCCTGAACGCGACCGGCCGATGACGCGGATGCGTGCAGGACAATTCCTGCAAGACCCTGCCCGGACCCGGGCGTCCGGGACCCCGAAGGGTCGAGGGGCCACGTCGGCCAGGCACAGGAAGGGACAAGCGCTCATCCACTCGCGCGCGATCCGATGATCGTCACGATGACCGGATCGTTCCCGGCCCGACTGCGGCGCAGCAGTGCCCCGGCCTCGCAGGGCCTCAATCCCGCCGGCTGCAGGTCGGCCGGAGGATCGCCGTCGAAGAACCAGTGCAGCAGGCGGGCAACCTCCGCATCAGCGACGGCCTGGGCCGACCCGACCACCGGCGTGAAGCTCGTCAGGGCATCGCGCATGAGGGTCTCCGGCAGCGCGCAGCGGCGAGGGCGGGCGAGCGTCGTCAGCCCGCGGTGTGGCGGCGCCGGCTCGACATCACGCCGATCAGGCCGACCAGCGCGGCACCGGCCGCAGCGGCCATCAGCATCGACTTGAAGGGCTCGCTGCGGATGTAGCTGATCGCCTCGTCGCGCTTGACGCCGGCCTGCTCGCGCATCTTGACCTGGGTGTCATGGCACGCGGCCCGGCCGCGCGCATGCAGCGACTCGATCTGGTCGGCCGCGCGGTGCAGCGCCGAGCCGCTTTCGGCGCGAACAGTCTCGACCTGGTCGGCCAGCGTGTCCAGCGCCGAAGCCGCGCCGTCGCGGGTCTTCTCGATCAGCGTCGTGGCGGTGTCGGCCGCCTTCTGTCCGGCCGTGTCGATGCGGTCGGCCACGTCGTGCAGCTTCGTCGCGGTGGCGGCCGTGCCAGTGTCGGGAATCAGGGGCAGCTTGTCGCTGATCATCAGGATCTCCTGGAGGTGAACGGTGAACAATGCAGGCCGATGCCGCGGCAGGTCATCACATCCGCACGACGATCTCGTTGCGGACTTCCTTCACCCCGCTGACCGCACGGGCCAGCGACTCGGCCGAGCTCCTCTCGGTGGTGCTCTTGGCGAAGCCCGAGAGCATCACCGTGCCGTTGAGCGTCTCGACGCTGATGGCCGAGGCGTCGACGCTCTTGGCCTCCACGAAGCGGGCCTTCACCGCGGTGGTGATCGCGGTGTCGTCGACATACTGACCGACGGTGGACTGGCCGCGGCTGACGGCGCAGCCGGGCAGGACGACGAGGGCAGACACGGCAGCAAGGGCGGCGATGGTGGCGCGGAACATGGCATATCTCCTGGCAAGTGACAGCGATCGGAATCGATCCGCTTTTTCATCGGGTTCGATTCCCGATGAACTCATTGTGAAAGCCCGCCTTCGCCCGCTCGATCGGAGAAGCCCGCCGACCGCTGTAGGACGCCGCCGCTCCGCCCGGCCGGACGCCGCGAGCCGCGCGCATATGCCCAGACCCAGGTGAATTCCGCGCCCAGCAGGAAGATCTGCGCCGACCCGTAGACCCAGACCAGCAGCGCCACCAGCGAGCCTGCGGCACCAAAGCCGCTGCTGAGACCGCTGCGGCCGATGTACAGGCCGATCAGCAAGCGCCCCGCGTTGAACAGCAGCGCCGTGACCGCCGCACCCAGCCAGACGTCACGCCAGGCGATTCTCGCGCGCGGCATGATCTTGTAGATCATCGCGAAGCCCAGCGTCGCCAGGCCGAAGCCGGCCAGCGCGTTGGCCACCTGCAGCAGCACCGACCCGGCAGGCAGCCGGGTGTTCCAGCCGCTCGTCCAGGCCGCCACCGCCGCGCTGATCACCAGCGAGACCATCAGCAGGAAGCCGATCGCCATCACCATGCCGAAGGACAGCACCCGCGTGCGCACCCAGGCCAGCAGGCCGGCGGCGGGCGGCTGCGGCGCCCGCCAGATGCGGTCGAGCGCGCCTTGTAGCTGCACGAAGACGGTGGTGGCGCCGACGACCAGCGTGCCCAGGCCGGTCAGCATCGCCAGGCCGCCGGTCTCGGGCAGGCGCAGGCTGGCCAGCAGCGTCTGCACGGTGGCGGCGCCCTCCTCGCCCACCAGACCGCGCAGCTGCCCCAGGATTTCGCCGCGTGCGGCCTCCTCGCCGAAGACCAGCCCGGCCACCGCGATGGCGATCAGCAGCGTCGGTGCGATCGAGAACAGCGTGTAGTAGGCCAGCGCCGCGCCCTGCGTCGGCGCGTCGTCGTCCAGCCAGGATGACAGCGTGCGGCGCAGCATCGCCGGCCAGGTGGGGCAGAACGCGGCAACGGCAGGATCGGCAGACAGAGGAGCAAGGGGCGGGGTCATCCCGACTTTGTCGCCGCCGGGCGGATGGGTGACCAGCGGTCGGCGACGCGCTCGACTGTAGGACGGCACCGACGCGCGCTCACGCCCTCGGACGACGGTCGCCCTCCGGGGTGAAGACCACACTGGCGACGCGCCCACCCATCACCCTTCGCGCCCCTTCGTGCGCTTCGCCATGAACACCTACCACTGCAGCCACTGCGGCCAGACCGTCTTTTTCGAGAACACCCGCTGCGAGGCCTGCGGCCAGGCGCTGGCCTTCGATCCGGCCACGATGAGCCTGCTGGCCTGGCAGCCCGGACCGGACGGCACGCTGCAGCCCTCGACCGCCGCGCTGGCGCCCGAGGCCGCCCAGGCGCTGCAGCAGCGCGCAGCCGGTGGCCGGCTGCGCCCATGCGTCCACCATGCGCTGCCGCACGGCGCCGACGCCGCGCCGGCCCCGCAGGGCGTCTGCAACTGGCTGACCGACGCGGAAGACGCGGACGGCGGACCGCTGTGCCTGAGCTGCCGCTGCACCGAGGTGCTGCCGGCGCTCGATCGGCCGGGCAACCTCGCGGCCTGGGGCCGGCTCGAGCATGCCAAGCGCCGGCTGCTGCAGGGTCTGCTGGCAGCCGGGCTGCCGGTCCCGCGCCGACCGGCCGACCCGCAGGGCCTGGCCTTCCGCTTTCTGGAGGAGCGGCCCGACGCGCCCGAGCCGGTGCTCACCGGCCATGACCATGGCCTGATCACCGTGAGCCTCGCCGAGGCCGACGACGCCACCCGCGAGGCACGCCGCGCCGCGATGCACGAGCCCTACCGCACGCTGCTGGGCCACTTCCGCCACGAGATCGGTCATTTCTACTGGGACCAGCTGATCGCGAAGGACGCGCAGCGCCTGGCCGCCTTCCGGGCGCTTTTCGGCGACGAGCGCGCCGACTACGGCCAGGCGCTGGATCGCCACTATCGCGAGGGCGCGCCGGCGGACTGGCCGCAGCGCCACATCAGCGCCTACGCGACCATGCACCCCTGGGAGGACTGGGCCGAGACCTGGGCGCACTGGATGCACATCTCGGACTCGCTCGACACCGCCAGCCACTGGGGCGTGCGGCTGCAGGGCGAGCCGGTCGCCGGACCGGCGGTCGAGCCTGACACCGCGCTGGCCGCGCTGCCCGGCACGCACGACTTCCGCCGGGTGCTGGTCGACGAGTGGCTGCCGCTGTCGCGCTTTCTCAACAGCATGGGCCGCAGCCTTGGCCAGGGCGACGCCTGGCCTTTCGTGGTCGCCGATCCGGTGCTGGACCGGCTCGCCTTCGTGCACCAGACGGTGCGCGAGAGCGCTGTCAGCCCGGCGGCGCTCAGCCGCACTGCAGCGCGAGGCTGAAGCCGTGCAGACGCTCGTTCCAGCGACAGCGCACGATCGTGCCCTCGCCGGTGCTGGCACGGCCCGCACCGCCCTGGATGCGCGACAACCAGCGCAGCCTCGACGCGAAGCCGGACCGCGTGGCGATCAGCGCCGCCGGCCGCGCACGGCGGGCCGACGGAAAACGGGTGGAAAAATCCATGGTGAGCGCACTCCAGGGCACTGATGGTCGACATCAGGCCTGCAGGCGACCACGGACTTCCGGATAGGTCCGGACACCGCCCGCTGCGGTCAGGCCATCGGCGTGATGCCGGCGTGCGCCGCCTGCTGGTCAGCGTGGTAGCTCGAGCGCACCATGGCGCCCACGGCGGCGTGCGTGAAGCCCATCTTGTAGGCCTCGGCCTCGAACATCTTGAAGGTGTCCGGGTGCACGTAGCGGCGCACCGGCAGGTGGTGGCCCGAGGGCGCCAGGTACTGGCCGATGGTCAGCATGTCGATGTCGTGCGCGCGCATGTCGCGCATGACCTCGAGGATCTCCTCGTCGGTCTCGCCCAGGCCGACCATCAGGCCGCTCTTGGTCGGGACGTGCGGCACCTCTTCCTTGAAGCGCTTGAGCAGCGTCAGGCTGAACTGGTAGTCGGCGCCCGGGCGCGCTTCCTTGTACAGGCGCGGCACGGTTTCCATGTTGTGGTTCATGACGTCGGGCGGCGCGTCCTTCAGGATCGCCAGCGCCTTGTCCAGGCGGCCGCGGAAGTC
>JBJOPV010000193.1:0-7120 GCA_046050625.1 Pseudomonadota bacterium | reverse complement strand
GCGTCGGCAACGGCGTGCTCGAGAGCGAGGCGCTGCCGTGGCAGGACCAGGCGCAGTCGATCGTCATGACGCTGCCGCCGCTGGCCACCGTGATGCTGGTGATCGATTGACGGATCGGTCAGGGGCGACGATGGCGATCGTGAGGATCGAGGCGGGCCAGCCGGCGCCGCTGGGCGCGACGCTGGTCGCGGGCGGGCTGGACATCGCGGTGTGGTCGCCGGACGCGACGGCGGTCGAGGTCAGCCTGTTCGATGCGCAGGGCCTGCGCGAGCAGGCGCGCGTGTCGCTGCCGTGCTGTACCGACGGTGTCTGGCATGGCCGGCTGCTGGGCGAAGGTCTGGGCGCGGGCACGGTCTACGGCCTGCGGGCGCACGGGCCCTGGGCACCGAGAGCGGGGCACCGCTTCAATCCGGCCAAGCTGCTGCTGGATCCGTGGGCGCAGGCGGTGGTCGGCACCTACGGCGGGCCGGGCGTCGACCTGAGCCTCTATCGCGGCCATGATGCGGCCGACACGCGCCATCCCGACGCGCGCGACAACGCCGCGGTCGCGCTGAAGGCGCGGGTGGTCGCGCCGGTCCGCAAGGTCGATCCGACCGAGCGGCCTCGTCATCCGGCCGACCGGGTGGTGATCGCCGAGGCGCATGTGCGCTCGACGACGATGCGCCATCCTGGCATCCCGGCCGAGCTGCGCGGCAGCTACGCCGCGATGGCGCACCCGGCGATGATCGCGCACTGGCAGGCGCTGGGCGTGACCACGCTGAGCCTGCTGCCGGTGCACGCGCGCGCCGACGAGGAGCGGCTGCAGCGCCTGGGCCTGCGCAATCACTGGGGCTACTCCAGCATCGGCTTCCTGGCGCCGGAGCCGCGTTACTGGAGCGGCCGCCCCGGCACCACGCCCGAGGGCGAGTTCCGCCAGATGGTGCGCGAGCTGCACGCCGCCGGCCTGGAGGTGGTGCTGGACGTGGTCTACAACCACAGCGCCGAGACCGACGAGCAGGGCCCGACGCTGTCGCTGCGCGGGCTGGCCAATGCGCGCGCCTACCACCTGCACCGCGCCGAGGGCCGCGCCGACCTCTACGAGAACTGGACCGGCTGCGGCAACGTCCTGAACCTGGCCGAGCCGCGCATGGTCGAGCTGGTGGCAGGCTCGCTGCGGCACTGGGTCGAGACCTATGGCGTCGACGGTTTCCGCTTCGATCTGGCGCCGGTGCTGGCGCGCGGGCGCGACGGCGCCTTCAGCCGCGAGGCGGGTTTCTTCGCCGCGCTGCGCGCCGATCCGGTGCTGGCCTCGGTGCGGCTGATCGCCGAGCCCTGGGACATCGGCCCGGGCGGCTACCAGCTCGGCGCCTTCCCGCCGGGCTGGAACGAGTGGAACGACCAGTACCGCGACACGATGCGCGCCTGGTGGCTGCGCGACGCGGGCGACCGCGGCGTCTTCGCGCACCGCTTCGCCGGCTCGAGTGCGCAGTTCCGCCACGATCACCGCGCGCCGACCGCCAGCGTCAACTTCATCACCGCGCACGACGGCTTCACGCTGCGCGACCTGGTCAGCTTCGACCACAAGCACAACCACGCCAACGGCGAGCACAACCGCGACGGCCACCACCACAACGGCAGCTGGAACTGCGGCGTGGAGGGGGCCACGCAGGACGCCGCGGTGCTTGCGCTGCGCGCGCGCCTGCAGCGGGCGCTGCTGGCGACGCTGTGGCTGTCGCAGGGCACGCCGATGCTGCTGGCCGGCGACGAGATCGGCCACAGCCAGCAGGGCAACAACAACGCCTATTGCCAGGACAACGAGATCAGCTGGCTGGACTGGCCGGGGCAGGACGACGACCTGCTGGCCACCGCACGCCGGCTGGGGCACGGGCGCCAGACGCTGGCCTCGCTGCGCATCGGCCGCTGGCTGCGCGGCGCGCCCGACGCGCAGGGCTGCACCGATGTCGTCTGGTGGCACCCGGCCGGCCGTGCGATGCACGACGGCGACTGGAGCGATCCGCAGGACCGCACGCTGCTGATCCGCCTGCAGGCGGCGGCCGACGCGGATGCGGTGCTGGTGTCGGTGCATCCGCAGCACATCGCCCGCGAGGCGCGGCTGCCTGATCCGGGTCCAGGCCGTCGCTGGGTCGCGCTCTTCGACAGCAGCCGGCCGGGCGGCGCCCCCGACCCCGAGGCGGTCGCGCTGGCCGCCGGCGCGGTCGCGGTGCTGCCGGCACGCGCGCTGCTGATCCATCGCAGCGAGGCTGCAGATCGGTGAACGCATCGGGGATCGCCGCAATTCGCGCCGCACGGCCTCCGCGCACAATGTTTTCCAGCCCCCATCCATGAGTCCGAACGCTCCCATGATCCAGACCGTCTCCACCCGGCCGTTCGACGGCCAGCGCCCCGGCACCTCCGGCCTGCGCAAGAAGGTCACCGTCTTCCAGCAGCCGCACTACCTCGAGAACTTCGTCCAGGCGCTGTTCGACATCCTGCCCGTCGAGGTCGGCCCGCTGGCCGGCCAGACGCTGGTGGTCGGCGGCGACGGCCGCTTCCACAACCGGGTGGCGGTGCAGACCATCCTGAAGATGGCGGCCGCCAACGGCGTCGGCCGCGTGATGGTGGGCCGGGGTGGCCTGCTGTCGACGCCGGCGGCCAGCGCGGTGATCCGCAAGCATGGCGCCTACGGCGGCATCATCCTGTCGGCCAGCCACAACCCCGGCGGCCCGGACGGCGACTTCGGCATCAAGTACAACATCGCCAACGGCGGCCCGGCCCCCGAGAAGATCACCGAGGCCCTCTACGCCCGCACCCGCGACATCACCGAATACCGCACGCTGGACGGTGCGGCCGATCTGGACCTGGACACGCTCGGCACCACGACGCTGGCCGGCATGACGGTCGAGGTGATCGACCCGGTGGCCGACTACGCCGAGCTGATGGAGAAGCTCTTCGACTTCGACGCGATGCGCGCCTGGTTCGCCCGGGGCGGACGCATGCGCATGGACTCGATGGGCGCGATCAGCGGCCCCTACGCCCGTGCGGTGCTCGAGGGCCTGCTGGGCGCCCCGACCGGCACGGTGGTCAACGGCGAGCCGCTGGAGGACTTCGGCGGCCACCACCCGGACCCGAATCCGGCCCATGCCACCGAGCTGATCGCCGCGATGAGCGGCGCCGGTGCGCCCGACTTCGGCGCCGCCTCGGACGGCGACGCCGACCGCAACATGATCCTGGGCCGCGACTTCGTCGTCACGCCCTCCGACAGCCTGGCGCTGCTGGCCGCCCACGCCACGAAGGTGCCGGGCTACCGCGAGGGTCTGGCCGGCATCGCCCGCTCGATGCCGACCTCGCAGGCGGCCGACGTGGTGGCGCAGGCCCTGGGCATCCCGGCCTGGGAGACGCCGACGGGCTGGAAGTTCTTCGGCAACCTGCTCGACGCCGGCAAGGCCACGCTCTGCGGCGAGGAGAGCTACGGCACCGGCTCGAACCATGTGCGCGAGAAGGACGGCCTGTGGGCCATCCTGTTCTGGCTGAACCTGCTGGCAGCGACCGGCGAGTCGGTCGAGTCGCTGGTGCGGTCGCACTGGAGGCGCTTCGGCCGCCACTACTACTCGCGCCATGACTGGGAAGGCATCGCGACCGAGCGGGCCGACGCGCTGATGGCGGCGCTGCGCGCGCAGCTGCCGACGCTGGCCGGCCAGCGCTTCGGCGCGCTGGAGATCGCGCAGGCCGACGATTTCTCCTACACCGATCCGGTCGACGGCGCCGTCTCCCGCCGTCAGGGCGTGCGTCTGATCCTGGCCGGCGGCTCGCGGGTGGTCTTCCGCCTGTCGGGCACCGGCACCGAGGGCGCGACGCTGCGCGTCTACCTCGAGCGCTTCGAGCCGGCCGAGGGCGACCACGACCGCCCGACCCAGGACGCGCTGGCCGACCTGATCGCGCTGGCCGACACGGTGGCCGCCATCCGCGAGCGCTCCGGCCAGACCGCGCCGACCGTCATCACCTGAGATTCCCGCCCACCCGCACACAGCAAGCAGAGCACAAGGAGACCTGCCTCATGGACATCACCCGCTACACAGAGAGCCGCACGCTGGCCCGTCGCACGCTGGCCCTGGTCCTGGCCGGTGGCCGCGGTTCGCGCCTGAAGGACCTGACCGACCGCCGCGCCAAGCCGGCGGTGCACTTCGGCGGCAAGTTCCGCATCATCGACTTCGCGCTGTCGAACTGCATGAACTCCGGGATGCGCCGCATCGGTGTCATCACGCAGTACAAGTCGCACTCGCTGCTGCGCCACCTGCAGCGTGGCTGGAGCTTCCTGCGCAACGAGATGGGCGAGTTCGTCGACCTGCTGCCGGCGCAGCAGCGCGTCGATGACGAGTCCTGGTACCGCGGCACCGCCGACGCCATCTACCAGAACCTCGACATCATCCGCAACTCGACCCCGCCCGAGTACATCGTCGTGCTGGCCGGCGACCACATCTACAAGATGGACTACTCGATCATGCTGGCCGACCACGCCGCCAGCGGCCGGGGCGTCACGGTCGGCTGCATCGAGGTGCCGCGCGAGGAAGCCAAGGGCTTCGGCGTCATGGCGATCGACGAGCGTCGCGCCATCATCGAGTTCGTCGAGAAGCCGGCCGATCCGCCGGCGATGCCGGGCGATCCGGACACCTCTCTGGCGAGCATGGGCATCTACATCTTCTCGGCCGAGTACCTGTACCGGCTGCTGGAGGAGGATGCGGCCGACCCGGCCTCCGAGCACGACTTCGGCAAGAACCTGATCCCGAAGGCCGTGGCGGAAGGCCAGGCGCTGGCGCATCCGTTCTCGATGTCGGCGATCGCCAATCCGCCGTACTCGCGCGCCTACTGGCGCGATGTGGGCACGGTCGACGCCTACTGGGCGGCCAACCTCGATCTGGCCTCGACCACCCCTGAGCTGAACATGTACGACCGAGACTGGCCGATCTGGACCTACCAGGAACAGCTGCCGCCGGCCAAGTTCGTGCACGACGAGCCGGGGCGCTGCGGCCAGGCGATCGACAGCCTGGTCTCGGGCGGCTGCATCGTCTCGGGCGCGACGGTGCGCAACTCGGTGCTGTTCTCCAACGTGCTGGTGCGCTCCTTCTCCGAGATCAACCAGGCGGTGGTGCTGCCCGACGTGCAGATCGGCCGTGGCTGCCGCCTGAGCAAGGTGGTGATCGACCGCCGCTGCAAGCTGCCCGACGGGCTGGTCATCGGCGACGATCCTGAGCTGGATGCCCAGCGCTTCTTGCGCACCGACAGCGGCGTGGTCCTGGTGACCCGCAGGATGCTGGCCGCGCTATGAGGGTCCTGCAGGTCTGTGCCGAGATCTTCCCGCTGCTGAAGACCGGCGGTCTGGCCGATGTCGCCGGCGCCCTGCCGCCGGCGCTGGCCGCGCTCGGCGACGAGGTGCGGGTGCTGCTGCCCGGCTTCGACGCCATTCTCGACGGGCTGCAGGAGGCGGTGGTCGTGGCCGAGCTGCAGCCGCCGCCGGCGCTGCACTGGGGCAGCGGCGGCGCGCGGCTGCTGTGGGGCCGGCTGCCGGCGGTGGGCGAGGGCGTCACCGCCTACGTGATCGACGCGCCCGGCTACTACCGCCGCCCGGGCGGCCCGTATGCGGACGCTCATCGCCACCCGTACGGCGACAACCACCTGCGCTTCGCGCTGCTGGGCTGGGTCGCCGCGGAGCTGGCGCAGGGGCTCGATCCCTTCTGGCGTCCGACGGTGCTGCACGCGCACGACTGGCACGCCGGTCTGGCGCCGGTCTACCTGCGTGCGGCGCAGCAGGCGCGCCACCAGCATGTCGCCGGCTGCGTCTTCACGGTGCACAACCTGGCCTACCAGGGCGCCTTTGCCGGACATCACTTCCAGGAGCTGGGCCTGCCCAGCGGCTTCTGGGGCGTCAACGGCGTCGAGTTCCACGGCCAGCTCGGCTTCATGAAGGGCGGGCTGTATTTCGCCGACCGCCTGACCACCGTCAGCCCGACCTACGCGCGCGAGATCCAGGGGCCAGAGCAGGGCTGCGGCCTCGACGGGCTGCTGCGCACCCGCGGCGTCGACCTCTCGGGCATCCTCAACGGCGTCGACGACGCGGTCTGGCATCCGGCCACCGACACGCTGCTGCCGGCGAACTACGAGGTCGACGCGCTCGACGGCAAGGCCGCCTGCAAGGCGGCGCTGCAGCAGGAGCTCGGCCTGGCGGTCGATCCGGCGCGGCCGCTGCTGTGCATCGTCAGCCGCCTGACCGAGCAGAAGGGCCTGCACCTGGTGCTGGAGGCCCTGCCGGGCCTGCGCGCGCTGGGCTGGCAGTTCGCGATGCTGGGCAGCGGCGACGCCTGGATGGAGACGGCGTTTGCTGCGGCGGCGGCCGCCCATCCCGGCGACATCGCGGTGCGCATCGGCTACGACGAGCGCTTCGCGCACCGGCTCATCGCCGGCAGCGACGCGATCGCCGTGCCCTCGCGCTTCGAGCCCTGCGGGCTGACCCAGCTCTACGGCCTGAAGTACGGCACGCTGCCGCTGGTGCGCCGCGTCGGCGGCCTGGCCGACACCGTGGCCGACACGCGACTGGAGACGCTCGACCGCGACGCCACCGGCTTCGTCTTCGACGAATTTTCCGCAGGCGCGCTGCTGTGGGCCGCCGAGCGGGCTGCGGCGCTGTTCCGTCGCCCGGCCGACTGGCGTACCGTGCAGCAGCGGGCGATGCGCCAGGACTTCGGCTGGACGGCTGCCGCGCGCCATTACCAGGCGCTGTACCGCCAGGTCAGCGCCTGACGATCTCTCCCTCTTCGCCCGATCATTGCCATGGACCTGACCCAGTTCGAGCACCAGTACGAGCAGCTTGCCCGTGACGTCGGCGCCTTCAAGCGCGCCATCTCGACCAAGCTGATGTACACCGTCGGCAAGGATCCCGTGTCGGCCCGCCCCGAGGACTGGCTGCATGCGGTGTCGCACGCGGTGCGCGACCACCTGGTCGAGCGCTGGATGAAGACCACGCGCGCGCAGTACGCGCAGGACGTCAAGCGGGTCTACTACCTCTCGATGGAGTTCCTGATCGGGCGCACCTTCACCAACGCGGTGCTGGCGCTCGAGCTGATGCCGGTGATCCGCCAGGCGCTCGCCG
>JBJOPV010000192.1:0-7188 GCA_046050625.1 Pseudomonadota bacterium | reverse complement strand
GCTCCAAGGTGGTGAGCCGGCGCATCGAGCAGATCGACCTGCCCGAGGGCGTGCAGATCGGCGCGATCGTGCGCGGCGACGAGGTCATCATGGCCCACCACGACACCGTCATCCAGACCGACGACCATGTCATCGTCTTCCTGCCGAGCCAGCGCCAGGTGCGTGCGGTCGAGAAGCTGTTCCAGGTCGGCGCGACCTTCTTCTGACACCGGCCGGCTGATCCGATGCGCTACTACTACCCGGTCTTCAAGGTGCTCGGCGGCGTGCTGATGCTGTTCGGGCTGACGATGGCGGTGCCGCTGGGCTTCTCGCACTTCTGCCACGACGGCATCGAGGAGGGCTTCGCGCTGTCGATGGCCATCACCATGGCGATCGGCGCCGGCCTGTTCCTGCACTGCCGCCACCTCGACCGCGAGCTGCAGCCGCATGACGGCTTCCTGCTGGCGACGCTGGTGTGGACGGTGCTGCCGGTCTTCGGCGCCCTTCCGCTGCTGCTGCACATTCCCGGCCTGAGCTTCACCGACGCCTACTTCGAGGCTGTCTCCGGCCTGACCACCACCGGCGCCACCGTGCTGACCGGGCTGGAGAAGCTGCCGGTGTCGATCAACATCTGGCGCTGCTTCATGGTGCTGATCGGGGGCATGGGCATCATCGTGCTGGCGGTGGCGATCCTGCCGCTGCTGGGCGTCGGGGGCAGCCAGGTCTTCAAGGCCGAGACGCCCGGCCCCATGAAGGACGACAAGCTCACCCCGCGCATCGCAGAGACCGCGCGCGGGCTGTGGACGGTCTATTTCGTCATCGCCAGCGCCTGCCTGCTGGGCTATCGATGGGCCGGCATGAGCTGGCCGGACGCCTTCATGCACATGTGCTCGACGATGGGCCTGGGTGGGCTGGCGGGCTACGACGCCAGCTTCGCCGCCTTCGACTCGCCGCTGATCGAGGCCGTCGCCATCGTCTTCATGCTGCTGGCCGGCGTGAACTTCGCGCTGTACTTCCGCGTCTGGCAGCGGCGCTCGATCCGGCCGCTGTGGCGCGACCTGGAGGCGCGGCTGTTCTTCGCGCTGATGGGGGCCAGCGTCGTGATCGTCACCGTCTTCCTGATGACGCACGATGTCTACGCGGACTGGCCGACCGCCTTGCGACACGCCGCGTTCAACGTGATCTCGGTGGCCACCACCACCGGCTTCGCCACCGTCGACTATGCGCAGTGGCCGATCTTCGCGCCGATCCTGATGCTGTTCCTGTGCGGCTTCGCGACCTGTGCCGGCTCGACCGGCGGCGGCATCAAGCTCAGCCGCTCGCTGCTGCTGATGAAGCAGGTTCAGCGCGAGTTCACCCGGCTGCTGCATCCACGCGCGGTGCGGCCGGTGACGCTGGGCGGCGCGGTGATCGAGCCGCAGGTGCTGTTCTCGGTGCAGGCCTTCATGCTGGTCTACGGCGCGGTGCTGACCGCCGGCACGATGGCGCTGCTGCTGACCGGTCTGGACATCATCAGCGCCTTCACCGCCGTGGTCGCCTGCATCAACAACACCGGCCCCGGCCTCGGTCAGGTCGGCCCGGCGAACAACTACCAGGGGCTGACGGACGTGCAGACCTGGATCTGCACCGCCGTGATGCTGCTGGGTCGGCTGGAGCTGTTCGCGGTGCTGGTGCTGTTCACGCCGCAATTCTGGAGACGATGACCATGACCATGCACGCGCCATGCCCACCGACCTTCGGAGAAGCCCTCCTCTACTGGCTGCGGCTCGGTTTCATCAGCTTCGGCGGTCCGGCCGGGCAGATCGCGGTGATGCACGCCGAGCTGGTCGAGCGGCGCCGCTGGATCAGCGAAGGCCGCTTCCTGCACGCGCTGAACTACTGCATGGTGCTGCCCGGTCCGGAAGCACAGCAGCTCGCCATCTACCTGGGCTGGCTGCTGCACGGCACGCGCGGCGGGCTGGTCGCCGGCACGCTGTTCGTGCTGCCCTCGCTGTTCATCCTGGCGGCGCTGACCTGGATCTATCTGGCCTTCGGCGATGTGCCGGCGGTCCAGGGCCTGTTCGCTGGCATCAAGCCGGCGGTGGTGGCGATCGTCACCTTCGCGGCCTGGCGCATCGGCGCGCGGGCGCTGAAGAACCGGGGGCTGCAGGCGATGGCGGCGCTGTCCTTCATCGCGCTGTTCGGCTTCGATGTGCCGTTTCCGGCCATCGTGCTGGCGGCCGGGCTGATCGGCGCGATCGGCGGGCGGGTGGCGCCGCAGCATTTCCAGGCCGGCGGCGGTGGCCACGGGGCCACCCGCACCCGCCACGCCCCGGCGCTGATCGACGACGACACGCCCGCGCCGCCGCACGCGCGTTTCCACTGGGGCCGCCTGCTGGCGCTGCTGGCGGTGGCGCTCGGGCTGTGGGGCGGGGCCATGGCCCTGCTGCTCGGCCAGTCGGTGCTGCGCGACATGGGCAGCTTCTTCACCAAGGCGGCACTGCTGACCTTCGGCGGCGCCTACGCGGTGCTGCCCTACGTCTACCAGGGCGGCGTCGAGACCTTCGGCTGGCTGAGCGGCCCGCAGATGATGGACGGCCTGGCGCTGGGCGAGACCACGCCGGGACCGCTGATCATGGTGGTGGCCTTCGTCGGCTTCGTCGGCGCGTGGACGAAGGAAGTCTTCGGGCCGGACGCGCTGGCGCTGGCCGGCATGGCGGGTGCGGGCGTGGCGACCTTCTTCACCTTCCTGCCGAGCTTCGCCTTCATCCTGGCCGGCGCGCCACTGGTCGAGTCCACCCGGGGCCAGCTGAAGTTCACCGCGCCGCTGACCGGCATCACCGCGGCGGTCGTCGGCGTGATCCTGAACCTGGCAGTGTTCTTCGGCTGGCATGTCGTGTGGCCGCGGGCCACAGCCGCCGCGCCGTTCTCGGGCGGCGTGGAGGTGTTCTCGGCGGCGGTGGCGGCAGTGGCCTTCGTGGCGCTGTGGCGTTACAAGCAGGACATCATGAAGGTGCTGGCCGTGTGCGCCGGCATGGGACTGCTCAGGAGCCTGATTCCGGTCTGAGCCGACCCACGCCACGCAGCTCACCCAGGTGGCCGCGCCCGACGCCGTGCAGCCGGTACAACAGCCCCCGCAGCCGCCCCGACCAGACCGACGGGGCTGCGCCGAAGGCCTCAGCCACGGTGCCGGGCGGCACCTCGCGCACATGGCGCACGAACGCCTGGCCGATCTCCGGATCGTGATGCCGCTCACCGCGCAGGAAACCGGCGCGCGCGTAGAACGCCAGCCCCTGGGGATTGCCGACGTGGCACTGCAGCGCCAGCCGCGTCAGGCCCTGGCCGGCGGCCAGCGCCTCGCAGTGCGCCAGCAGCCGTGCGGCCACCCCGCCACGGCGCGCCTCGGGGTGCACCGCGATCAGGTTCAGCCACAGCTCGCCGGCCGCCGGCCGGGGCTGGACATGAATGAAGCCGGCTGGCCGCCCGCCACTTTCGGCGACGAAGACACGGTGCGACTCCTGGCAGAGCCAGTGACGCAACGCCGATTCGGCCACCAGGCCGGTGAAATGCTGCGCGACCTGCGCATGGATGAAGGCCCAGTCCTGGGGGCCAGCCCCCCGGACGGACACCCGGTCCGATGTCTGATCTGTGTTCATCTCGACCTCCTGCTGCACAGGAAAGATGAAGAGGCAAGGGAATCCGGCGCCCTCGCGGGCACCGGACGCGCGATCGGTCAGACCGCCCGGCGGGGCGGGCGCAGCAGATCGGCCGGCAGAGGATCAGGCAGGAAGGGGCGGTCATAGACCGCCCAGACCGACCGACGGTGATCGTCGGGCAGTGCGCGTGAGGCGCCCGGCGGCAAGGCCCAGCTCAGCTGCTGAGCCGCATCGGCATGCGCGTGCGCATGGGAGGACGCCGCACAGCAGCCTTCGCCGAAGTGAATGGGGCCGTCATCCGCAGGGTGATGCGTGAGGGTGCGGGCATGCAGCTGGGCATGAACGATCGAGCCCGGCGAGACCGCGGACACCGGCATCCACCCGCCCGACAGCAGCCCGGCCAGCAGCACCAGCGCCGGCAACAGCCGAAGGAGACGAAAGGCACACCCGTGACGACGAGAAAGAAACATCTCGTGACAATACGCCGATCAGGCTGAGCGCGAGCTGAACGCAGCGTCCAGCACATCGAACACCCCCTGACCGAGGCCCCGAGCCAGCTCCTTTTCGCAGGTCAGCACCGTGCCCAGGCCCTCGCCGCGCAGCAGTTCGGCCTCGTCCTCGCTGGCAGCACGCAGCAGCACGCGGATGGCGGGGTTGAGGGTGCGGGCGGTCTCGACCATGCGACGCAGCGCCAGCGCGTCGCCGGCGGTCACCACCAGCATCGCCGCCTGGGCGACATGGGCCTGCACCAGCACCTCGGGCTCGGCGGCGTCGCCACAGACCGCCGCCAGGCCCTCGGCACGCAGGCGGTCGACCCGCTCGCGGCCGAGATCGACCACCACCAGCGGTACCCGACGGACCTGCAGCGCCTGCACCAGCAGCCGGCCGACCCGGCCGTGGCCGACGACGATGACCTGATCGCGCAGCAGTTTCTCGTCGGTCGAGACCGGCAGCGCCGACAGCGGCTCCGGGCGCGCCTCGAGCCGGCGCGCCAGGGCCGAGCGCGCCAGCAGCCAGCGCTCGAAGGGGGCGATCAGGGAGAACAGCGCCGGATTGACCGCGATCGACAGGATGGCACCGGCCAGCACCAGGCTCTGCGCCTCGGCCGGCATCAGGCCGAGCGTCACGCCCAGTCCGGCCAGGATGAAGGAGAACTCGCCGATCTGCGCCAGGCTGGCGCCGACCGTCAGCGCAGTGCCCAGCGAGTAGCGCAGCATCAGCACCAGCGCCACCGCCGCGACCGTCTTGCCGACC
Organism: Pseudomonadota bacterium; assembly: GCA_046050625.1. Lineage (GTDB taxonomy): Bacteria > Pseudomonadota > Gammaproteobacteria > Burkholderiales > Burkholderiaceae_C > Sphaerotilus. Next base: position 2,320 of record JBJOPV010000192.1, on the reverse strand, counting down.
AGGATGACCAGCACCACCGAGAGCACCCGCAGCGGCTCGGTCCACAGCACGGCCGGGTCGAACAGCATGCCCACCGAGACGAAGAACAGCACCGCGAAGGCATCGCGCAGCGGCAGCGTCTCGTCGGCGGCGCGGTGGCTGAACTCCGACTCGCGCATCATCATCCCGGCGAAGAAGGCGCCCAGCGCGAAGGACACGTCGAAAAGCTTGGCGGCGCCGAAGGCCACCCCGATCGCGGTGGCGATCACGCCCAGCGTGAACAGCTCCTGAGAGCCGGTGCGCGCCACCCACCACAGCAGCCGCGGCAGCAGCCGCCGCCCCACCACCAGCATCAGCGCGACAAAGGCCGCCACCTTGGCCAGCGTCAGGCCGATCGTGCTCCACAGTGCGCCGGTGCCACCCGTGGCACCCTCGGTCGACGCCCCCCCCAGCAGGCCGGAGAGCGCGGGCAGCAGCACCAGCACCAGCACCATCACCAGGTCCTCGACCACCAGCCAGCCGACCGCGATGCGGCCCTGCACCGACTTCAGCAGCCCGCGTGCCTCCAGCGCACGCAGCAGCACCACGGTGCTGGCCACCGACAGGCACAGCCCGAAGACGATGGCCGCGCCACCGCTCCAGCCCCAGAGCATCGCCGCACCGGCGCCCAGCAGCGTGGCCACGACGATCTGCACGATCGCGCCGGGCACGGCGATGCGGCGCACGGCCATCAGGTCACCAAGCGAGAAATGCAGCCCGACGCCGAACATCAGCAGCATCACGCCGATCTCGGCGAGCTGGCTGGCCAGGCCCACGTCGGCGACATAGCCCGGTGTGGCCGGACCGACCACCACGCCCGCCAGCAGATAGCCCACCAGCGGCGGCAGCCTGAGCTTCATCGCCAGCAGGCCAAGGATCAGGGCCAGTCCGAAGGCGGCGGCAATGGTGGCGATCAGGCTGACGTCATGGGGCATGGGCGGCGGAACTCCCTCGGTTGTCGGTGAATGGAAACGAATCGGGGAATGGATCCCGATTCTTCCCGACAGTTCAGCCCCCCGGTTCAGCCATCGGCGGGAGACCCCAGGCCGCAGCGGCTCATCGCGCGGCCAGCCGTGCTGCGATCGCCTCGCCCACGGCCGTCGTGTCGGCCGTGCCGCCCAGGTCGGGCGTGCGCGGGCCCTCGCGCAGCACCGCCTCGATCGCCTGGACGATGGCGTCATGCGCGGCGCGGCCCGCGCCGGTGCCCGCCGTCAGGAAGTCCAGCAGCATCGCCGCCGACCAGATCATCGCGATCGGGTTGGCGAGGCCCTGACCGCAGATGTCCGGCGCCGAGCCGTGCACCGGCTCGAACAGGCTGGGGAAGCGCCGCTCCGGGTTCAGGTTGGCCGAGGGCGCGATGCCGATCGTGCCGGTGCAGGCCGGACCCAGGTCGCTGAGGATGTCGCCGAACAGGTTGGTCGCCACCACCACGTCGAAGCGCTGCGGCTGCAGCACGAAGCGCGCGGTCAGGATGTCGATGTGCTGCTTATCCACAGCAACCTGTGGATAACTCTGGTGCATCGCGTCGGCGCGGCCGTCCCACCACGGCATGCTCAGCGCGATGCCGTTGCTCTTGGTCGCCACCGTCAGGCGCTGGCGCGGGCGGCTGGCGGCCAGCTCGAAGGCGTACTGCAGCACCCGGTCGGCGCCGAAGCGGCTGAAGACCGATTCCTGGATGACGATCTCGCGCTCGGTGCCGGCGAACATCGTGCCGCCGAGGTTGGTGTACTCGCCCTCGGTGTTCTCGCGCACGATCATCATGTCGATGTCGCCGGGCTTCCTGCCCGCCAGCGGGCAGGGCACGCCGTCGAACAGCCGCGCCGGGCGCAGGTTGATGTACTGGTCGAACTCGCGGCGGAACTTCAGCAGCGAACCCCACAGCGAGATGTGGTCCGGCACCGTCGCCGGCCAGCCGACCGCGCCGAACAGGATCGCGTCCATGCCACCCAGCTGCGCCTTCCAGTCGGGCGGCATCATCTCGCCGTGCTCGACGTACCAGTCGCAGCTCGCCCACGGGAACTCGGTCGTCTCGATGTCGAGGCCAAAGCGCTCGGCGGCGGCGCGCAGCACGCGCAGGCCCTCGGGCATGACCTCCTTGCCGATGCCGTCGCCGGCGATGACGGCGACGCGAAAGGGACGGGAGGATTCGGTGGACGGCAGGCTCTGGGACATCGGTGACTCCGGAAAGGGTCGAAGAAGGAATGCAGCGATGCTAGGCCCGTGCTCACGGTTTCCAATGCCCCGAATCGTTCACCCATCTTCCACGATCGGTTGACAATTCGGAGGATGACGATCTCTCCGG
>JBJOPV010000191.1:0-7234 GCA_046050625.1 Pseudomonadota bacterium | reverse complement strand
CGTCGGCTTCTACAACAGCGTGCGCCTGCACTCCAAACTGGGCAACCTGCCACCCAATGCCTTCGAGCAGCAATCGGCACTCACACAACCTATCGCTGTGTCCGAAAAAACTTGACCAGCACAGTCCCCCTTGAGAATGGTCGGCATCGTGCAGCGGTTGAACTTTTCATTGTGCTGGCGCAACAGTATAGATAGCTCGCCCTGTTCGACACGTTGGGCGTTGGACAGAGGGCAGCCGCCAACCCGATCGCGCCACAAATGACCCCGACCTAGGAACAGCACGGGTATCAGGGGCATCACGACAGGCCTAGGATGAGTCGCATGAATGCTCATGCCGTTGCCGCCCTGCCCGTGCGCATCCTCCGGCCCCTGCAGCCCATGACCTGGCTGGAACGGGCATGGCACGACATCCGGCTGACGCCTGCGGTCGGGTTCGGCCACGGGGCCGTCATGGCCTGCTTCGGTGTTCTGGTCATGCTGGTCGCACGCGAGCGATTCTGGCTGCTGGCCGGATCGATGTCAGGGTTCCTGCTGGTCGCGCCCATCATGGCGACCGGCCTGTACGCGGTCAGCCGCGCACTCGAGCGCGGCGAGTCGGCAGGCTGGCAGACGGTCTTCGCCATCTGGCGCTCACTGGATCGGCGCCTGGTGGGTTTCGGGCTGCTGCTGGCTGCGGCGGGCACAGGCTGGGTGATGACGTCGGCGGCGCTGATCACGCTGATGGCGCCACAGCCCATCCTGACGCCAGTCGACTTCGTGCGCCATGTGGTCCTCAACCAGGAGTCCTGGCTGTTCGAGGGCTGGCTGGCCTTGGGCGGGCTGCTGGCCGCACCGGTGTTCGCGTCGAGCGTGACCGCCATCCCGATGCTGGTCGATCGTCAGGTCAGCGTCGGTGACGCGGTGCTGGCGAGCTGGCGCACCGTGCTGGAGAATCCGGTGCCGATGGGCGTCTGGGCCGTGCTGGTGATGGGCTTCACGCTGCTGGGCATGGGCTCGCTGATGCTGGGTCTGGTCTTCGTGATGCCGATGCTTGGCCATGCCAGCTGGCATGCCTACCGGGACCTGCTGCCCCCGCAGGCTTGAGCGGCGAAGGCGCACACACGGCCGCCGCCCCCGGTCGAGGCGTCTCGCGACGGCGACATCCACCTCGGGAATTTGATCGCCATCAAGCAGCAGACCCGAGTCGCAGGAGGGCTTGGCCGTGTGCGAGGCGCCGGCGCGTATCATCCCGGCGCTTCTCTGCCCCCAACCCCCTGCTGCCTGCCCGCCCATGTTCGGCTACACCGAGGAACAGCTCGCCCAGTTCGGTCTGACCATCGGTGTCAGCGCCTTCATTCTCTACATGCTCTTCATCGTGCTGCAGCTCGCGCGCGAGTCGAAAGCCGGCAAGTTCGGAACCTTCATCCTGTTCGTCGTGCTGGCCTTCGGCATGCTGGGCTTCGTGGCGAAGAACATCATCGCCTGGGCGATGGGGATCTGAGGCGACGCGCAGTCACAGCACCATCTTGACCATCGGATGGGTGGTCAGCGTGCGGTAGAGCTCGTCGAGCTGCTCGCGGCTGGTGGCGTGGATGGTGATCGTCAGGCCCAGGTAATTGCCCTTGGCGCTGGGGCGGTGCTCGATCGTCGCCGGATCGAAGCCAGGATCGAACTGCTGTGCCACCTGCGCGATCGCGGCTGCGAAGCCCTCGACATGCAGGCCCATGACCTTGATCGGGAAGGCGCAGGGATACGTGATGAGCGACTGCTCGGGCGGAATGACGGGCGGGGTGGACATCTCTGGCTCTCCTTGCTTCAGCGCAGCCACAGGCGCAGCTGATCCCAGGCGCGCCCGAACATGCCGGCCTGGCCGACCGGCTCGAGCACGGTGATCGGCACTTCGGCCAGCACGCGCGTGCCCGACAGCACCTTCAGCGTGCCGACCTGCTGGCCTTGGCTGAGCGGCGCGATCAGCGGATCGGTGCGCACCAGCTGGGTCTTGACCTGGGCGGCCTCGCCGCGCGGCACGGCCACGCTCACCGGCACCTGGGTGCCGATCTTGGCGGTGGCGACCGCACCCTTCCAGACCTCGGCCGAGGTGATGACCTGGCGGGCGTCGTAGACCTTGACCGCATCCCAGCTGCTGTAGCCCCAGTTCAGCAGCTTCTGGCTCTCGACGGCGCGCGATTCCTTCGACGAGGCCCCGACGACGACGCTGAGCAGCCGGCGCGAACCATTGGGCAGATCGCGCTTGGCGGTGGCGATCAGGCAGTAGCCGGCCGCATCGGTGTAGCCGGTCTTCAGGCCGTCGACGCTCGGGTCGCGCCACAGCAGCAGGTTGCGGTTCTGCTGCGTGATCTTGTTGAAGGTGAACTCCTTCATCGAGTAGTACTTCACCTCGCCGGGGAAGTCCTGCAGCAGCCGGGTGGCGATGATGCCGAGCTCTCGCACCGTGCTGACATGGCCCGGCGCCGGCAGGCCCTCGGGGTTCCTGAACTGCGAGACCTTCAGGCCGAAGGCCTGGGCCTGGCGGTTCATCATCGCGACGAAGTTCTCGACCGAGCCGCCGACGGTCTCCGCCAGCAGCACGGTGGCGTCGTTGCCACTCTGGACGATCATGCCCTTGATGAGGTCCTCGACCTTCACCTTGTTGCCGACCTGGATGTACATGCGCGAAGCGTCGGTCATGCCGGTGCGCCAGGCGCGCTCGGAGACGGTCAGCTCCTGGTCGAGCGCGAGCTTCTTGTCGCGCAGCGCCTGGAAGACCAGATAGGCCGTCATCAGCTTGGTCAGCGAGGCCGGCTCGACGGTCACGTCGGCATCGCGCGAGGCCAGCGGCTGGTTGGCGCTCAGGTCGAGCAGCACGTAGGCACGCGCGGCGATCTCGGGCGGCTGGGGAAGCGCCTGGGCGGCAACGGTCTGCGGCAGCAGCGCGGCCAGCGCGAGGGAGGCAAGGAGTCGTTTCATCGGAGCAGTCGGAATTCGTTCAGGCGCGTTGGAACACGCGGGCGGCCGGCCGGTTCCCCGGCTCGGTGGCGGTGAGGCGCAGGCCGGTCAGCGCCAGCTGCGCACGATCAGGTCACGCAGCGGCGTGAGCTGGCCGTGGAAGAAATGGCCGGTGCCGGGCAGGACGATGACCGGCAGCTGCTGCGGCCGCGCCCAGTCCATCGTCGCCGACAGCGGCACCACGTCGTCGGCCTCACCGTGGATCACCACGGTGTCGGGCGGCACGTCGGCGGGAAGAGCACGCTGCGTCGACGGGCCGACCAGCAGCAGCCGCGAGGCGCGGGCGTCGCCGTCCAGCCGCGCTGCGGCCAGCGTCGTGACATAGGCGCCGAAGGAGAAGCCCCCCAGCGCCAGCGGCCGCCCGGGCAGGCGGTGCGCGGCGATGACCGCCAGCAGATCCTCGCTCTCGCCGCGGCCCTCGTCGTGCACGCCTTCGCTGGCGCCGACGCCGCGAAAGTTGTGGCGCACCGTGCGCCAGCCCATCTGCAGGAAGGCGCGGACCATGGTCTGCACGACCTTGTTGTCCATCGTGCCGCCGAACAGCGGGTGCGGATGCGACAGCACCACCACGCCGACCGGCGCCTCGCGCTCGGCCGGATGGTCGACGGCGATCTCGATCGTGCCGGCCGGACCGGTGATCCGGGCGCGTTCGGTCTGCGCGTTCATCGGCCGACGTCCGCGGGCACGACCAGCCGCTCGACGACCTGACCGTTCTTCAGGTGCGACTCGACGATCTCGTCGATGTCGCTGCGGTCGACGAAGGTGTACCAGGTCGCGTCCGGGTAGACCACCGCGACCGGGCCGCCGGCGCAGCGGTCCAGGCAGCCCGCCTTGTTGACGCGCACCTGGCCCGGCCCGGCCAGACCGGCGGCCTTGACCTGCTTCTTGCAGTGGTCGAAGGCTGCCTGGGCATCGTGGTCGGCGCAGCAGGACTCGCCGTTGTCACGCTGGTTCAGGCAGAAGAAGATGTGGCGTTCGAAGTAGCTGCTCATGACACGGATTGTAGGAGTCACCCCGTTCGGGGCGGGGGCGCGGGGGCGCGGATGCGGTGGGGATCGGCCACCTGGATCAGCAGAAACAGCAGCGCCGCGAAGGGCCAGAGCCAGCCCACCCACTGCGCCAGACCGTGGAAGCGGATGAAGCGCCCGCGCTCCCAGCGGGTCAGACTCAGCGAGAAATACGGATCGGTTCCCGCCTGGGTCACCAGCATGATCAGCAGCGTCAGCGCCACCAGCCCCAGCGCGGCGACCAGCCGGCGCGGCACGAAGGCCAGCCCCAGCCCCAGGCCCAGCCCGACCAGCAGGCCCGGCAGCACCGGCGGCGTCAGCCAGGACATCGCGTGCTCGGGGCCGAAGTTGAGCAGCGTCGACAGCGCGGTCGCACCGACGCCGGCCAGCAGCAGCAGCGCCAGGGTCGCGATGCGGTGACGCACGCGGCGCAGCATCACGAAGCTGACCATGCAGGGCGCCAGCAGCCCGAGCGCGATCACCGAGACCTCATTGCCGGGCTCGAGCGCACCGACCGGATCGGGCAGCGGAATCCAGCGGTGCAGCGGGGTGTCGGCCAGCCAGGCATCGAGCGCGACCAGCAGCCGCTCCAGCGCCTGGCCCGTGGCCAGCGGCACCGGTGGCGGAAAGAGCAGCCCGATCGGCCAGGACAGCAGCAGCGCCAGCCCCAGCGTGCCGTGGGGCACGAAGATCACGTCGCGCAGACGCTGCCAGTGCGCCAGCACGCCCAGGCGAAGCAGCAGCACTGCCACCAGTGCACCGACCAGCGTGCCGGCGCTGTTGAGCAGCCAGTCATGGCGCGAGGGCACCCGCAGCGGCAGCAGGTTCTGCGTCCACTCCATCAGCAGCGACAACAGCGAGCCGCACAGCAGCGCCTGCAGCAGCGTGCGCAGCGGACGCCGACCGGCGCGCAGCCAGGCCAGCGCCAGCAGCAGCCCGAGCGGCAGGTAGCCGGCGAAGTTGGCCCAGAGATCGAAGCGGTTGTGGCGCTGCACCGGCAGCCCCAGCAGCTCATGCGGCAGCTGACCCGGCAGCAGCACCGGCCAGCGCCACGGCCCGAAGGGGTGCAGGCTGGCATAGACGATCAGCCCGGCCCACAGCCAGGCCAGCGGCCACGAGGAGGAGCGGTGCGCCAGAGGCGGCGATGGCGAGGGCGGCAGCGCGGCGGTCGTCATCGCCCCGGGCGGTCAGAACGGCTTGAAGACGACCAGCGCGACGATCGCGGCGAACAGCAGCACCGAAATCTCGTTGTAGACGCGGAACCAGACATGGCTGCGGCGGTTGTCGGCGCGCTCGAAGCCGCGCAGCAGCCGCGCGTTCATGTGGTGAAAGCCGATGACCGCCACCACCAGCGTCAGCTTGGCATGCACCCAGCCATTGCCGGGGCCCCGCCAGAAGGGCCAGCCCAGCCACAGCGCCAGGCCGGTGGCCAGCGCGATCACCATCAGCACGGTGGCGAAGCGCTGCAGCTTGCGCCCCATCAGCAGCAGGCGCTCGCGCTCGGCATGGCTGTCGGGCGCGACCATCGCCAGGTTGACCAGGATGCGTGGCAGGTAGAACAGCCCCGCGAACCAGCTGGCCACGAGGAGGATGTGCAGGGCCTTGGTCCCCAGGTAGAGCGTGTCCATGGGGAGATCATACGGCCCGGGCAAGCCGCCCGGGCCCGGTCAGGTCTCGGCTACAGGATGCGGCGCGGGTGGGCCAGCGCCTCGTGCGCGGCATGCAGCCGGCGCACCAGCACCCGGATGAAGGCCTCGTCGAACAGGTGGCGCGTCGCCGGGCTCAGCCGGGCCAGGGTATCGGGCGTGAAGGAGATCGTCGTGGCGCTGTCGGTCACGATGACGTCGGTGCTGTGCACCCGCAGCTCCGGATTGGGCGCCAGATAGGCCATCTCGCCGACCGAGGTACCCGAGCCCAGCAGCGCCACGCGCCGGCCGTCGCGCCAGACCTCCAGCGTGCCGGTGGCGATGATGTGGAAGGTGCGGCCCTCCTCGCCGCGGCGGTACAGCGCCTGGCCGGCGGGCAGACGCTCCCAGCGCGCACGGTGCACCACCTCCCACAGCGCCACATCGCCGAAGCGGGTGAAGAAATCGAGGGTGCGCAGCAGCGTGAAGCGCTCGGAGTCGAGCACGCCCTGCACCGCGCCGCGCGGCACATGCTGCATCGCGATCAGCCCGGACAGCGCCTCGCCGAGCGCCTCCCACGAGGGGTGGCGGTCATCGGCGCGCTTGGCCAGGCAGCGGCGCACCACCCGGTCGAGCGCCGGCGAGACCCCGGTGCGTGCCCCCACCAGCGAGGGCGGCTCGACATGGCAGATCTGATGCATCAGGCTCGCCTGGCTGGAGGCCTCGAAAGGCGCGTGACCGGCGATCAGGTGATAGAGCACCGCGCCCAGGCCGTAGATGTCGGCGCGTGCGTCGAGCTCGGCGCCGTCGAGCTGCTCGGGCGACATGTAGGCCAGCGAGCCGACGCGGTGGATCTGCGTCTCGTCAGAGCGCAGGTTCAGCGCGCTGCCGAAGTCGGTCAGCTTGATGTCGCGCACCTCGCGGTCGCTGCCCAGGGTCAGGATGTTGGCCGGCTTGACGTCGCGGTGGATCAGCCCCTGGCGGTAACAGTAGCCCAGCGCCATCGCGCACTTGAAGCCGACTTCGACGATCTGGTCGAGCGGCAGCAGATGGTCGGGCGCGCAGAAGGCGCGCAGCGTCGTGCCGGGCACGTACTCCATCACGACATAGGGCGCGTGCGGGTCGGGCACCGCATCCAGGATGTCGACCACGTTGGGGTGGTGCAGCCGCCCGGCCAGCGCCGCCTCCGAGGCGAAGAAGCGCGCGAAGACATGCGCGTCGGCCGCATCGCCCAGCACGCTGGCGCGCACCCGCTTGACCGCGACCTGGCGGTCGTTGAACTCGTCGTGGCAGAGGAAGACCTCGCTGGTCGTGCCCTCGCCGAGGCGGCGGATCACGCGGTACTTGCCGATGCGCTGTGGCGGGTCGGAGAGGTCCGGGGCGGAGAGATCGATCATCGGCGGCGGGCTCGGACAGGGTGGGCGATCTTTTCACCGGCCTCTGCCCGACACAAGTGCGGATTGCTCGGCCGACCCGCCCCGTAGAATCCGCCCCATGATTCAAGCCAAAGAGCAACTCCTCGCCGCCCTCGGCGACGCGCTGGCCGAGATCGCGCCGGGTGCGGCGATCGAGCCCGCCTTCGAAAGCCCGAAGCAGGCCGCCCACGGCGACCTCGCC
>JBJOPV010000190.1:0-7242 GCA_046050625.1 Pseudomonadota bacterium | reverse complement strand
CGCGGCTGTTCCACATGCAGACCAATCTGCGCTTCGGCTGCGTGATCCTGCGCCACTACCTCGATCGCGAGCGGGGCGATCTCTTCATGGCGCTGGGGCGCTACAACGGCAGCCGGGGCAAGGCGCCGTATCCGAACATGGTGATGGCCGCGCGCCGTCGCTGGGAACACCCGGACGCGGCGACAGCGTCTCCGGTGCTGGCCGCCGCCCCGGCGCTGACACGGTGAACACGGCTCCGCTACACTTGATGTCATGTTCCGTCGACTGATGTCCCTGTTCGCTGTGCTGATGCTGCTGTGCGCCGGCCTGCTTGGCGGGGCACAAGCGGCCGTGGCGACCGTGACGCTGGTGGCCCAGACCGATGTCGACTGCCGTGCCGAATCTGGCCGGCACGCGGTTCCTGAAGACGAGATCCTGCCGGTCGCGCTGTCGGATCGCACCGATCCGGCCCAGGAGTCCGATCCGGTGGCCGAGCTGGCCGATGTGCCTCCGCTGCCAGGACTGTTGCCGCAGCCGCACTGCCTCGGTCTGCAGCGAGCGCTGCATCCGGCCGAGGGCCGGCCCCAGGCCTCGCCCTATCTCGACGGGCCCCTGCGTCCGCCACGCCGGCCTGCCTGAGTCGCGATCCGCCGGTGCGTTGCGCGCCCGGCCGCCGATCGCCGCGACCGCCCGGGGTCCGTCACCCGTCCGGGCAGCCTCTCCGCCTGCTGATCCGTTCCTGTCTTTCCGCTGTCTCCGAAGGAGCCCCTGTCATGTCCGACCTGTTCCAGAACCACGGTTTCGCGTCTGTCGCGATGCCCAGCGCCGCCGAGCGCAACCGCGTGATGCGCAACACCTACATGCTGCTCGCGCTGTCGATGATCCCGACCGTGCTGGGCGCCTGGCTGGGTGTGGCCACCGGCCTGACCCGCGCGATGTCGCCGATCGTTGGCCTGATCGTGTTCATGGCCGGCGCGTTCGGCTTCATGTTCGCGATCGAGAAGACCAAGAACTCGGCCGCCGGCGTGCCGATCCTGCTGGCCTTCACCTTCTTCATGGGTCTGATGCTGTCGCGCCTGATCGGTACGGTGCTGGGCCTGTCGAACGGCGCCGGCCTGATCATGACCGCCTTCGCCGGCACCGGCCTGATCTTCTTCGGCATGGCCACGCTGTCGACGGTGATCAAGCGCGACCTGTCGTCGATGGGCAAGTTCCTGTTCATCGGCATGATCATGGTGCTGGTGGCGGGCATCGCCAACATCTTCCTGCAGTCGAGCGCGCTGATGATCACGCTGTCGGTGCTGACGATCGGCATCTTCTCGGCCTTCATCCTCTATGACCTCAAGCGCATCGAGAGCGGCGAGGAAACCAACTACATCACCGCCACGCTGGGCATCTATCTGAGCCTGTACAACGTGTTCCAGTCGCTGCTGTCGCTGCTGGGCATCTTCGGCGGCAACGACGACTGAGCGTGCGCCGCGCTTGCGCGGCCAAGCGCCTGAAAGCCTGATCCTGGGCGCCCGAATCGCTGGCAAGCGGTCGGGCGCCCTTGTGTTTTCTGGAGTTTCGGCGCCCCGCCAAACGGGGGAACTCTGTCGCGGGATGGCTTTTCAGCGGACAGTCTCTGAAGATAATGATTCATGAGTGACATTTGGTTACCATGCGTGTCATCCGAGATGTCCCCCGATGCCTGCTGTCTCGATCGTCGTCCTGAACTACAACTACGGCCGCTTCGTGGCCGCGGCCATCGAGTCCGCGCTGGCGCAGACCGCTCCGGGCTGTGAGGTCATCGTCGTCGACAACGGCTCGACCGACGATTCAGCCGAGGTGATCGCGCGCTACGCGGACCGGGTGCGCGTGGTGCGCCAGCCGGTCAACATCGGCCAGGGCCAGGGCTACAACCTCGGCATCGCGGCGGCGCGCGGCGAGTGGATCGTCTGGCTCGATGCCGATGATCTGCTTGATCCGGACGCGATCGCGACCTGCCTGGCCGCGGCTGACGACCATGCCGCCAAGGTCCAGTACGCGCTGCGTCTGATCGATGCCGAGGGCCGGCCGCTCGGTGGCCTCATGCCTTATCTCAGCCACCGCGGCGACGTGGTGCCGATCATCCGTCGGCTCGGCCACTACGCCGGCCCGCCCGGCAGCGGCAACCTCTACCGGCTGCGCGCGGTCGCGCCCTATTTCCCGGTCGCGCCCGAGGACTGGCCGATCTGCACGGACACCGTGCCGTTCCTGACCGCGCCCTTCCACGGCCGGGTTGTCCACATCGAGCGCCCGCTGGGCAGCTACCGGCTGCACCGCAAGCCGGCCGACCGCGACGCGCCGGGCTACCGCGGCAACTACAGCGGCAGCGTCGGCCAGGAGGTGCGGCTGGTGGTCGACAGCCGCGAGCGCACGTTGGCGCTGCTGCGCCAGCGCTCCGGCTTCCACATCGATCCGCCGGCGCTGATGCTGCCCACGCACGTGCGCCACCGCATCACCTCGTGGCGCTGGGCGCGCGCGGCCCATCCCTTTCCCGAGGACAACGCCGAGCGCTTGTGGGCACTGATGCGCGCGTCGCTGCAGCACTGCCCCGGCTATGGTGTGGCGCAGCACGCAGCGCTGCTGGCCTGGTCGGCTGGCGCGCTTTTCCTGCCCGCGCCGATGGCCGGTGCGGTGATGAACGGCGCGCAGCCGCTGCGCGAGGCACTGGGCCGCTGGCGTGGCCGCGCCGGCGCCTGAGCGCGGCCTGCGGTCCGCTCCATTTCCCGATCCGACTGCCGAGAAGAAGTCCGCCATGAACGACGACGTGAACGATCTGACGAGGGCGGACCGCCTGCTGCCGGCCTGCCGCTTCTGCGGCACGCTGCTGCGCACCAGCTTCGTCGACCTGGGCCTGAGCCCGCTGTGCCAGACCCACATCGAGGCGCATCGGCTCGGCGAGATGGAGCGCTTCTATCCGCTGCATGCGCGCGTGTGCGAGCAGTGCTTCCTGGTGCAGCTGCCGGCCTTCGTCGCGCCGGACGAGATCTTCGGCGAGTACGCCTACTTCTCGTCCTTCTCGTCGAGCTGGGTCGAGCATGCGCGCCGCTACACCGCGCAGATGACCGAGCGCTACCGGCTCGGCGCGCACAGCCGCGTCGTCGAGGTCGCCAGCAACGACGGCTACCTGCTGCAGCACTTTGTCGCCGCCGGCGTGCCGGTGCTGGGCATCGAGCCGGCGGCCAATGTCGCGCGTGCGGCCGAGGCCCGCGGCGTGCCGACCCGGGTGGACTTCCTGGGCGAGGCCACCGGCCGGGCGATCGCGGCCGAGTTCGGCGCTGCCGACCTGGTGCTGGGCAACAACGTGCTGGCCCATGTGCCCGACATCAACGACTTCGTGCGCGGGCTGCGCGCGCTGCTGGCGCCTGCGGGCGTCATCACGATGGAGTTCCCGCACCTGATGCGGCTGATCGAGCGCAGGCAGTTCGACACCATCTACCACGAGCACTTCAGCTACCTGTCGTTCTCGACGGTGGAGCGCATCTTCGCCGCGCACGCTCTGGTGCTGCACGACGTGGAGGAGCTGCCGACCCACGGCGGCTCGATCCGCATCCACGCGCGCCACGCCGCCAACGCGGCGCTGCCGGTGGGCGAGCGCGTCGCCGAGATGCGCGAGCGCGAGCGTGCGCTGGGCTACCACGCGATCGAGCGCTACCTCGGCTTCGGCGAGCAGGTCCGGCAGGTCAAGCACCGGCTGCTGGCCCACCTGATCGAGGCGAAGGCGGCCGGGCGCAAGGTGGTCGGCTACGGCGCACCGGGCAAGGGCAACACGCTGCTGAACTACTGCGGCATCCGCAGCGACTTTCTCGACTTCACCGTCGACGCCAATCCCTACAAGCAGGGCAAGTACACGCCCGGCACCCGCATCCCGATCCTCGCGCCCGAGGCGCTGCGCCAGGCGCGGCCCGACGAGGTGCTGATCCTGCCGTGGAACCTGAAGGACGAGATCGTCGCGCAGCACGGCTACATCCGCGAGTGGGGCGGGCGCTTCATCGTGCCGATCCCGCAGCTCGAGGTGATCACGCCGTGAGCACCCTGTCCACCATGAACACCGCCGTCATCGATTCCGCCTTCTGGCGCGGCCGCCGGGTGATGCTGACCGGCCACACCGGCTTCAAGGGCGCCTGGCTGGGGCTGCTGCTGCACCGGCTCGGCGCCGAGGTGCTGGGCTTCTCGCTGCCGCCGCCGACCACGCCGAGCCTGTTCGATCTGGCCGGCGTCGGCGCCGACCTGCGCACCGTCACCGGCGATGTGCGCGACGCCGCGGCGCTGGCGGCGGCGGTGCGCGACTTCGCGCCCGAGGTGCTGCTGCACATGGCCGCGCAGTCGGTGGTGCTGGACTCGCATGCCGATCCGCTGGGCACCTACTCGACCAACGTGATGGGCACCGCGAACCTGCTCGAGGCGGTGCGCCGCGCCGGCCTGACGCGGCCGCTGGCGCTGGTCAACGTCACCACCGACAAGGTCTATCACAACCAGCGCTGGCTCTGGAGCTACCGCGAGAACGAGGCGCTGGGCGGGCGCGATCCGTACTCGAACAGCAAGGCCTGCTCGGAGCTGGTGACGCAGTCCTTCGTCGCCTCCTTCTTCCCGCCGGAGCGGCGCGCCGAGCACGGGGTCGCGGTGGCGTCGGCGCGCGCCGGCAACGTCATCGGCGGCGGCGACTGGACGCCGCACCAGCTGGTGCCGGCCATCATCGCCGCGGCGCAGGCCGGGCAGCCGGTGGCGCTGCGCAACCCGGCCGGCGTGCGGCCCTGGCAGCATGTGCTCGACTGCCTGCACGGCTACCTTGGCCTGGCCGAGCGGCTGCTGCGCGAGCCGCAGCAGGCGGCCGGCGACTGGAACTTCGGGCCGCCCTCCGACGAGGTGGTCACCGTCGCGCAGGTGGCCGAGGGCGTCGCCCGCCACTGGGCGCTGTCGCCGGCCTGGACCCTGGCGCCGGGCGAGCGTCCGCTCGAGGAGCCCGAGCTGCGCCTGGACTGCAGCAAGGCCGCGCGCCTGCTGGGCTGGCGCTGCCGGCTGGCGACGCCGCAGGCGCTGGACTGGGTCGCGCAGTGGCATCTGCGCCATCAGGCGGGCGAGGGCGCACGCCAGATCTGTCTGGACCAGATCGATGCCTTTCTCGCGCATCTCGGGCTGGAGGCGCCGCGATGAGCACGCTGCGCTGCGTTGCGCTGGCGATCGAGGGCGCCTTCCGGCTCGAGCCGCAGCCGGTGGAGGACGAGCGCGGTGGCTTCGCGCGGCTGTGGTGCCACGACACGCTGCGCGCGGCCGGCCTGGGCGCGGCGCGGCTGGCGGTGATGCAGACCAGCGCGTCCTTCAACCGCCGCGCCGGCACGCTGCGCGGCCTGCATTTCGCGTGGCCGCCGGCGCAGGAGGCCAAGGTGGTGCGCTGCGCGCGCGGGCGCCTGCTCGACGTGCTGCTCGACCTGCGCCCGCACTCGCCGACCTGGCTGCGCCATGTCGCGGTCGAGCTGGATGCCCAGACGCGCCAGTCGCTGGTGGTGCCGGCCGGTGTCGCGCACGGCTTCCAGACCCTGGTCGACGACACCGAGGTCCACTACATGATGAACGAGGCCTGGCGGCCGGACTGCGCCGCCGGCGTGCGTCCGGACGATCCGGCCTTCGGCGTGGCCTGGCCGCTGCCGGTCGCGGCGATCTCCGAGCGCGACCGCGACGCGCCCGACTTCGACGCCGATGCGCACCGCCGGCGCTGGTCGGCCGGCGGGGAGGGTTGCTGATGGCGCTGCTGCTCGACGAGCTGCACTCGGCCGACGGCGCCGCCGAGGCCGGCGCACGCGCCTGGCGCCTGGCCGAGGCGATGTATCCGCTGTGCCGCAGTCTGACGGGCGCGGGCGTGCGTGCCACGCTCGATCTGATCGAGACGCAGGGCGGCGTGCCGCTGCAGCGCACCGAGGTGCCCAGCGGCACGCCGGTGCACGACTGGGAAGTGCCGCTCGAGTGGAATGTGCGCGACGCCTGGATCGCCGATGCCGACGGCCGGCGCGTCGTCGACTTTCGCGCCCACAACCTGCACCTGATGAGCTACTCGGTGCCGGTGCGCCGGCAGATGACGCTGGAGGAGCTGCAGCCGCACCTGCACTCGCTGCCCGAGCGGCCCGACGACATTCCCTATCGCACCAGCTACTACCGCGAGCACTGGGCCTTCTGCCTGCGCCACCGCGACCGCGAGCGGCTGGGCCCGGGCCCCTACGAGGTGGTGGTCGACAGCGCGCTGGCGCCGGGCCACCTGACGCTGGCCGAGTGCGTCGTGCCCGGCCAGAGCGACGACGAGATCCTGGTCCACACCCACGTCTGCCATCCCTCGCTGGCCAACGACAACCTGGCCGGCATCGCGGTGGCGGTCGAACTGGCGCGGGCGCTGGGCCGCCGCCGGCCGCGCCACACCTGGCGCTTCATCTTCGCGCCCGGCACGATCGGCTCGCTCACCTGGCTGGCACTGCGCCCCGAGGTGCTGCCGCGGGTGCGCGCGGGCCTGGTGCTGGGCCTGCTGGGCGACGGCGCGCCGCTGCAGTACAAGCGCAGCCGCCGCGGCGACACGCTGACCGACCGCGCCGCCGCCCATGTGCTGGTCGGCATCGAGGGCGCGCGCCTGCTCGACTTCGAGCCTTACGGCTACGACGAGCGCCAGTACGGCGCGCCCGGCTTCGATCTGCCGGTGGGGCGGCTGACCCGCTCGGTCAACGGCGGCTACCCCGAATACCACTGCAGCGCCGACGACATGACGCTGCTGCGCCCGCAGGCGCTGGCCGGCGCGCTGCAGGCGCTGGCACGGCTGGCGCAGGTGCTCGACGGCAACCGCCGCCTGCTCAACCTCAGCCCCTTCGGCGAGCCGCGCCTGGGCAAGCGCGGGCTCTACCGCAGCACCGGTGGCCACGCGCCGGGTGCCTTCGAGCACGCGCTGCTGTGGGTGCTGAGCCAGTCCGACGGCGTGCACGACCTGCTGGCCATCGCCGAGCGCGCGCGGCTGCCCTTCGAGACGATCGAGGCGGCCGCCGAGGCCCTGCAGCAGGCCGGGCTGTTGCGCGATCTCGCGCCGGGCGAGCCGGCCCCGGCCTTCACGATCCCTGGCTTCCGGACCCCGAAAGGCCCCCCGACATGAAAGTCGTCCTGTTCTGCGGCGGACTCGGCACGCGGCTGCGCGAGCATTCCGACACCATCCCGAAGCCGCTGGTCAACATCGGCGTGCGGCCGATCCTGTGGCACCTGATGCGCTAC
>JBJOPV010000189.1:0-7245 GCA_046050625.1 Pseudomonadota bacterium | reverse complement strand
GCGTTCGGTGACGATGCCGTCGAGCGTGGCGGCCAGCTCGCGCTGCGCGAACTGGGTGCGCGCGGCCTCGGCGTCGCTGGCGGCGGCGCGCTGCTGCTCGCGCACCGCGTCGATGCGGCGCTGCGCCACCTCGGCTTCGGAGCGCGCCTGCTCCAGCGCCACCTCGGAGATGAAGTTCTGCCGGCGCAGGTCCTCGGCGCGCGCCAGCTTGCTCTGCGCCAGGGCGGCGGCGGCACGGGCCGCGCGCAGCTCGGCCTGGACCTGCGAACGCGCAGTGGCCGCGCCCAGGTTGGCGCGCTCGACATCGCGGCGCAGCGTCGCCACCACCATGCCGCGACGCACCGCGTCGCCACGCTCGACCTCGACGCTGGCGATCACGCCGACCACTGGCGAGCCGATGTCGACCACCTGCGAGGGCTCGATCAGGCAGGCCAGCGGCGCGGCCGCCGTCAGGCCGGACAGGCCCGCCAGGGCGGCGGTCAGGAACAGCGCCGCCATCGGCTTCATCCGCTTCATCGACGACCGCTCGGGTAGATCAGGTGCATTCAGGTTCATCGCCTCATTCCTCGGGCCCGCTCCAGGCCATGCGCTCGGCCTGACGGCAGTCCTGGCGCTGCAGCGCATGGCGGACCCGGATGCCGTCGAGCTCGTCCAGCCACTGGGCCAGCCGCCACATCCGCTCGGTCAGGCGCGAGCCGGCCAGCCTGCCGGCGAGGGTAATCGCCAGCCAGCGCGGCAAGCGCCGGAACAGCACGCCTTCCGCGCAGCTCAACAGGGTTTCTGCCGAGCCCGGATCGCCCTGACGAGCGCAGCGCCCGACCAGCTGGCGCCAGGCACGCCGGCCGAAATCGTCGGCGCAGGCCAGCACATGCAGACCACCCCGCCGGTGGACCTCCGGGTCGAGCGCGATGTCGGTGCCGCGCCCGGCGATCTGGGTGGCCACCGTGATGCGCCCGGGCCGCCCGGCCCGCGCGATCACCTCATGCTCGAGCGCGCCCTGCAGCGCATGCAGCACCAGCGGTCGCAGCCCGCGCTCGCGCAGCAGCGCCGCGATCCGCTCCGATTCAGCCACCGAACCGGTGCCGATCAGCACCGCACGTCCGTCCTGCGCCAGCGCCTGCGCCCGCTCGCAGGCGGCCTGCCAGCGCGCGTGCGCATCGGCGAACACCCGGATGCCGCCGAGCTGCAGCCGCGAGGGCCGGTGGCGCGGCAGCCTCAGCACCGGCGTGCCGAAGGCCAGCGCCAGATCCAGCCCGACCTCGGACAGCGTGCCGCTGAGACCGCCCAGCAGGTGATAGCGCGAGAACAGCCGCCGGTAGGTGAGCTGCGCCAGCGTCTGCTGCGCATCGGGCAGCGCCAGACCCTCCTTGAGCGCCAGCAGCGCGTGCAGGCCGCGCGACCAGCGCCGCTCAGGCGCGGCCCGCCCGGTCAGCGCATCGACCAGCACCACCGCACCGTCCTGCACCACATAGTCGCGGTCGCGCTGCAGCCGGTGCCACGCGGCCAGCGCCCGCAGCAGGCCGTCCTCATGCCAGCGGCTGTCCGACCAGGGCCGAGGCAGACAGGCCGCCAGCACCGGCAGCGCCTGCCGGCCCGCCGGAGTCAGCCTCACCGCAGCGCCGTCGACGACAAACTCGATGCCCTCCTGCCAGCCGCCGGCCTGCGCCAGCAGCTGACGCAGCACCGGCTCGGGCAGGTCCTGCGGTGCGGCCGCGGCCAGCACCAGCGGCACGCGGGCCTCGTCGCAGAGCACGCTGTCGACCTCGTCGATCAGCGCCAGGCACAGGCCGCGCAGGCGCGGCGCCGTGCCGCTGCGCTGCACGCGCGCCTGCCAGGCCAGGCTGCCGTCGGGACGGCCGAAGTCGACCTGGTCGCGCAGGTGGTCGAAGGCCAGCTCTCGCGCGGGCGCGTGAACGACATCGCCGGCATAGGCAGCGCGGCGCCCGGCCTCGTCGGTGCCACTGCCGATCCAGCCCGAGCTCAGCCCCAGCGCCTGGTAGAGGGGCGCGAGCCGGCGGGCATCGCGCTCGGCCAGATAGTCGTTGGCGGTCAGCACATGGACCGGCACGCCGGCCAGCGCCGCACAGGCCGCGGCCAGGAAAGTCGCCACCGTCTTGCCCTCGCCGGTGGCCATCTCGACCAGACTGCCCTGCAGCATCGCCCAGGCCGCGAGCATCTGCGGCGGATGCGGCATGAACCCCAGCTCGCGCCGCACCAGCAGACCGAGCCGGTGCAGCACCTCGGCCATCAGCGCCGCCTCGAAGCCCTCGCCGCGCAGGCGGGCGCGCCACGACGGCGCGACCAGATCCTCGAAAGTGGCCGGACTGTCGGCCAGCGCCTGCAGCCGGCGCAGGAACCGCGGCCGCTCGCGCTGCAGACGCAGCCGCGTGCGCAGCGCCTGCCAGGGCGGCAGCGGCTCGCTGCGCAGCGGATACGGCCCCCAGACCGGTCCCGGTCGAACCCGGGGCGGGCCACCGTCGGTGACGACGGGCGATGCACGCATCACGCGCTCAACCACCGGCCGGCACGTCGACCGCCTCGCCGAAGCGACCCAGCACCAGACGCTGCAGCGCCTCCAGCAAGCGGCCGCCCAGCGGTCGCGGGCCGTGGTCGAAGCGCACTTTCAGCCGGCCGCCGAGCCGGTCGGCCACCAGCGCCGGCACCTCCACGTCGATCACCGCCACCGGCGCGAGGGTACGCAGCCCCTCCGGATCGGCCGGATCGACCTCGATGGCCCCGCCGCCCGCACTGCCCAGCGCCCGCACCGGCAGCCGCAGGCCGGTCTGCGGCAGCACCCCGTCCCAGCGGCCGGCCTGCGGCCGCGCGGGCGCCTCCAGCGCCAGCACCTCGACCGCCTGCACACCGCGCATCAGATCGGCCACCCGATCACCCGGCACCGCGACCCGGGCGATCAGCCGGTCGCCGGCCAGCACATGGCCGAGCACCTCTCCGCGGCTGACGATGCGCCCGGCCACCAGCTGCTCCGGCGCGATCCAGCGCAGCTGCCCGGCCCGGCGGCTGGTACTGTCGAGCGCCACCAGCCGGTGCGACAGCTCGTCTTCCTGCTGCTGCAGCGCCTGCGCGCGGGCCTCGGCGTGCGCGGCGCCGGCCGGATGGCGGATCTGCAACTGCAGCGCCTCGATCTCGAGCGCGACGCGCTGCGCATGCACCTCGGCCTGTTCGACCCGCAGCGCCGGGCTGTGCAGACGCAGCAGCGACGATCCAGCCTCCACCCGCTGCCGGTCGACCGCTTGAACCGTGACGATCTCGCCATCGCCGGGGGCGCGCACCAGCGCCTCCTCCGGCATCCAGGCCACCGCATCGGCCACGGTCGCGTGGGGCAACGGCAGCCACAGCAATGCCGCCAGCAGCGTCGCGCCCGGCAGCAACAGCTGCAGCGCCACCCGCAGCCGACACCCGCCCAGCTCGGGCGCGCTGGCCAGCCAGCGCATCAGCTGCAGCAGCGGCCGCAGCAGCAGCGCCCAGCTCGAGAGCGCCGCCACCAGCAGCGCCAGCATGGCCGACACCTGTGCCAGCCACAGCACCACCGACACGGCCACGCCCGCGCCGAACAGCCAGGCCAGCGGCGCATGCAACGCCAGCGCCAGTCGCTGCGCGCGGCGCGGCCGTGCCCGCTGCGGACGCGGCTGGCGCAGCAGCGCGCTGCGCAGCGCCTCCAGCCAGACAGAGCGGCTGCGCGAGGCCAGATTGGGCAGATCCAGCAGATCGGCCAGCACGTGATAGCCGTCCATGCGCACCAGCGGGTTGGCATTGGCCAGCAAGGTCGATCCAGCCCCCACCAGCGCCAGGGTCAGCGCCAGATCGCGCACCGTGCTGGGCTGAAGCGCCGACCAGGCCAGCACGCCGACCGCCGCCAGCACCAGCTCGATCGCGATGCCGGCCAGCGCGACCGCCGCGCGCTCGCGCCGCCGCGCCAGGCCGCTGGCCGCCGAGGCGTCCACATAGGGCGCCGGCAGCAGATAGATCACCGCGATGCCGACATGGCGCACCTCGGCGCCGAAATGCCGCACCGCCAGCGCATGGCCCAGCTCGTGCAGTGCCTTCATCAGCGGATAGACCGTCCAGACGCTGGCCAGGAAGACCGGGCTGGCCAGGCGCTGGCGCACGTCGGCCAGCAGCGCCGGGCCCTCCAGCAGCGCCTGGGCGGCGCCCAGCAGCACCAGCAGCAGCGAGCCCAGCAGCAGCGGCGGCTGCGCCAGCAGCCGGCCGAGCGGATCCAGCCGCACCAGCCAGCGCCCCGGGTCGCCCAGCGGCAACCTCCACGACAGCGGGCTGATGCGGGCCTGGCGCTGGCGCCGCTCCCGGCGCTCCTGTCCGCGCAGCAGACCGGCCAGGTCGGGCAGGCGATCGCACTGCAGCAGGCCCGCGGCATCGAGCCTCGACAGCCATTCGACGATCTCGTGCTGGGTCGGCGGCTGGCGGCCGTTCTCGCCCAGCCACTGCCACAGCTCGCCGATGCTGCGCCGGCCGTCGAAGCGGCCGACAAAGGCCCAGGCCGCCTCGTCGAGCAGATGGTGGCGACCGGTGAGCGTGTCGGCCAGCAGATGGCGCGCCGCCTCGCCCTCGCCACGGTGGCGCACCCGCACCGTCGGCCGCAGCCGCGGCACCAGGTCGGCGACCCGGTGCCACAGCGGGCTGTCGATCATCACTGGAGGCTGCATCGCCGTGCGCCGCCTCAGCCCAGCAGCGTCCACCAGCCGATGCGCAGGCTGTCGGGCAGACGGCCCAGCAGCGCCTGCAGCAGCAGTTGCCGCCCGGCCTCGAGCCGGGCCACGCCTTCGAAGCCCGGGCGCAGGCCCGGTGCGGTACCGCTCAGCGCCGCCTCGACCTCGAAGCCGTTGCGCCCCTCGCGGGTCACCGCCACCGGCGTGACCCGGGTGACCGTCAGCGCCAGCGCCTGGCCGGGCTGCGCCGCCACCCGCAGCATCCCAGACGCGCCAACCTGCACCCGGGCGACATCGCGCTCATCGACCCACAGCACCAGCCGGAAGCCGTCAGCCGGCGCCACCGTCATCAGCACCTCGCCGCGACGCACCGGCGCGCCCACCGAGCGGCTCAGATCGCCATCGACCACCAGACCGTCCATCGGCGCCCGCACCCGGCTGCGCTCCTGATCCTCGCGGGCCTGCTCCAGGCGGGCTCGGGCCTCGTCGACGCGGGCCATCTGCACCACCAGCTGGGCCGGGTCATGTCGGGCCAGCGCCTCGCTGACCGCGGTCTCGGCCTGGCTCAGGCTGGCCTCGGCGGCGCGCTGGGCCTGCCGGACCGCCTCGGCGTCGAGGTCGAGCAGCGGCTGGCCCTCGGCGATGCGCACGCCCGGGCGCGCATGGACCACCGCGATGAAGCCGTCACGCGGCGCCACCAGCTGGCGCTCGTGCAGCCCGCGCACCTGCGCCGGTGCAACCACCTCGCGCTGGACCGGCAGCAGCGCCAGCGCGCTCAGCAGCGCCAGCGCGCCAATGGCCAGATGCGGGCGCAGCGGCCGCAGCCAGGCCGGACCCTCCGGCAGCGCATCCAGCGCCAGCCGCCGTCGCCCGGCCAGATGCAGCCGCAGCATTGGCGCCAGGAACTGCGCCGCCTGCTCCAGCCGGAGAATCTCTTCGGTGCGAAAGGGCGCACCCAGATCGCGCTGCAGCGTCAGCGCGCCGATCACCCGCCCGTCCAGCGCCAGCGGCACGCTGCAGACCGCGCAGGCTCCCAGCACCCGGCCGAGCTGCACATGCGCCAGCCCGGGATGCAGCGGCAGCGCCCGGCGTGAGGGATGGGTCAGCGTGCAGGCGCTGGCCGCGGCCTCCATCATCGCCGCGTGCAGGTCGCGCACCAGCTCGCCGGCATCGGCCGGGCGCACCAGGTCGGAGACCGCCAGCACCTCGATCTCCGAGCGGCTGCGCCGGCGCAGACCCAGCGCGACCCGGTCGCAGCGCAGGCTGGCGGCCAGATGCAGCACCAGCGCGCGCAGCGGGTCGGTGCCCCCAGGCGCCTGCAGAAAAGCGGCCAGGGTCTCCATCAGCCAGCCCGCGGCCGGGATCAGCATCACCGGCATGGCAGGGCTGTCCTCGGCGCGGGACTCGCGGGACGGGCCGTTCTGGCGGATCGGATGGGGGGCGTTCACCGTCCGATATTGAAGCGCTCCGGCAGCGCCGCAGTGCCGCGATGAAAGCGGAAAAATCCGCTCAGACGCCCAGCATGTCGGCCAGCCGCGCCAGATCCGGCACCGTCAGGTGGTGCAGATGATCGAGCGCGTCCTGCGGCCGGCCGCTGGCCGGACCCGGCCGGTGCGCGGCATCGCTGCGGCGCACCCAGGCGCTGTGCATCCCGGCCTGACGCGCCCCCACCACATCCAGCGCCCAGTCGTCGCCGACATGCAGCACCTCGGCCGGTGCCACCGCCAGCGCCGCGCAGGCCGCGGCGAAGATGCGCGCATCGGGCTTGGCCACGCCGCAGTCGCGTGCGCTGATCACGCCGCGCAGGTGCGGCGTCAGCCCGGTGGCCTCCAGCCCGGCATTGCCATTGGTCAGGCCGAAGAGCACGAAGCGCCGGCCCAGACGCTCCAGCGCCTCGGCCACATCCTGGTACCAGGTCACCTGCTGGCGCGCGGCGAAGAAGACATCGAAGGCCGGATCGGCCAGGCCGACCTCGTCGCCCGAGGCGCCGAGCGCCTCACGCAGCGTGATGCGGCGCAGCGCGGTCAGGTCATGGGCCAGGTCGGGCCGGCGCTGCGCCACCTGGTTGCGCAGCGCCACCATGCGTTCGACGCCAAAGGCCGCCGCGGTGGCTGGCGCCTGCACGCGCAGCCAGTCGTGCAGCACCTGCTCGGCACGCACCAGGGTCGGCCCGACCGGCCAGAGCGTGTCGTCGAGATCGAGCGTGAGCACCCGGATCGGGCCGGCAGCGCCCGGCGGCAGGGAGGAGAAGGCTGGACAGTCGATCGACATCATGAACGGGGAAGACGGCACGGCTCCGCAGTGTCGCCGAGTGGGCGAGAATCCGCCCCGCCATGCGATATGCCCCCGAACCCGAACACCGTCACGGCCGTGCCACCCGCACCGGCGTGCTGCTCGTCAACCTCGGCACGCCGGATGCGCCGACCGCGCCGGCCGTGCGCCGCTACCTGGCGCAGTTCCTGTCCGACCCGCGGGTGGTCGAGATCCCGGCGGCGCTGTGGAAGCCGATCCTGCACGGCATCATCCTGCGGGTCAGGCCGGCGAAGTCGGCCGCCAAGTA
>JBJOPV010000188.1:0-7281 GCA_046050625.1 Pseudomonadota bacterium | reverse complement strand
CCGGGCTGTAGGCCATCGGCATCTGGTTCTTGCCGCCCAGGAAGGACGGGGCGGTGAACACCGAGCCGCCCTTCTTGCCGTCGGCACCCGCGGTCGGGTCGCCAGGCCGGTTCTCCGGCACGAAGTTCGGGCGGCCGGTCTTCAGGTCGATGCCGGTGGCCCAGGTGATCTTCTTGACGAAGGGGAAGGCGTTGACCAGCTTGCCGGTCTTGGCGTCGTTCACGTAGAAGAAGCCGTTGCGGTCGGCCTTGCCGCCCAGCACCTGGCCGCCGTCGTCGAAGGTCACGAACTCGTTGACGCCGTCATAGTCCCAGCCGTCGTTCGGGGTGCTCTGGTAGTGCCACTTGATCTGGCCGGTCTTGACGTCGATGGCGACGGTCGAGGTCGAGTACAGGTTGTCGCCCTTGCGCAGGTGGCTGTTCCACGGCGCCGGGTTGCCGGTGCCGAAGTAGGCCAGGCCGGTCTTCTTGTTGTAGCTGCCGCCCAGCCAGGTGGCGGCGCCGCCGGTCTTCCACAGGTCGCCCGGCCAGGTCTTGCCGCGCTCGCCGGAGATGCCGTTCTCGGTCTTGTTGCCGTCCTTGTCGTACTTGTAGCCCATGTGGCCTTCGACGGTCGGGCGCACCCAGACCAGCTCGCCGGTCTTCGGGTTGCGCGCCTCGACGCGGCCGACCACGCCGAACTCGCCGCCCGACACGCCGGTCAGCAGCAGGCCTTCGGCGATCAGCGGCGCGGCCGACGACGAGTAGCCGTCGGCGTAGTTGTCGATCTTCTCCTTCCAGACCACCTCGCCGGTGTCCTGGTTCAGCGCGACGATCTGGGCGTCGAGCGTGGCGAAGATGACCAGGTTGTCATAGAGCGCGGCGCCGCGGTTGATCACGTCGCAGCAGGGCATGATGCCGTCGGGCAGGCGGTGCTCGTACTTCCACAGCTTGGCGCCGGTCTTGGCGTCCAGCGCGAAGATGCGCGAGTACGAACCCGTCACGAACATCTTGCCGTTGTGGATCAGCGGCTGGCTCTGCTGGCCGCGCTGCTTCTCGCCGCCGAAGGAGAAGGACCAGGCCGGCACCAGCTTGGACACGGTGCTGGTGTTGATCTTCTTCAGCGGGGAATAGCGCTGGCCTTCCTGGCCGATGCCCCAGCTGAGCACGTCGCCGGGGGTCGCGGCGTCGTTCTCGATCATCTTGTCGGTCACGGTGGCGTGGGCGATGGACGAAAGTCCGGCGCACACCAGCAGGCTCAGAAGTTTCTTCTGCATGGTCGGTCTCCTCGGAGAGGTGGCTGTGTCACGGAACGGCAAGGGTGCCGTTCGGGAACGTTTCCCGGGCAACAAATGTGCCACCGGCCGCAGATGGGCGAACCCTGGGGAACCTACTAGCTCTCGCCTGCTTTCAGCCGGTTTGGCCGCCACTTTTGACGCGCCTGCGGCCTCGTGAACACCGTCTGATCCAGGGTAAATGCGGAGGGCTGTTCCAGCCTCGCACATGCGTGTCACGGTACGCCGCGGGGCCGCCTGTGCGCCCTGCTGGCGGCTCCCGTTCAGACCAGACCGTCGAACAGCCAGACCTCGACCTCGTCGCCGGCGGCCACCGAGCCTTGGGCGTGACCGAGCACCACCAGCGCGTTGGCCTCGCTCATGCTGCGCAGCACGCCGGCGCCCTGGGTGCCGGTCAGGCGCACCGCCCAGCGGCCGTCCGCGCCGGGCGAGACGATGCCGCGCTGGAACTCGGTGCGGCCCGGGCGCTTGCGCACGGGCGTCGTGCAGCGCGCGCGCAGCACCGGCAGCGGCTGCGGCGTGGCGCCGCCCAGCGTCAGCAGCGCGTCGCGCACGAAGGCATAGAAGGTCACCAGCGCGGCCACTGGATTGCCCGGGAGCGCGAACAGCCAGGCCGCGTCCGCCTGGCCCCCACGGCGCAGCGGCCCGAAGGCGAAGGGCCGGCCCGGGCGCATCGCCACCTTCCAGAAGGCGATCTCGCCGCGGCGGGCCAGCAGGTCCTTGGTGAAGTCGGCGTCGCCGACGCTCACGCCGCCGCTGGTCAGCACCACGTCGGCGCGGGCGATGGCCTCGTCCAGCGTGGTGGCCAGGGCCTCGGGGTCGTCGCGCACCAGCCCGAGGTCGATCACCTCGACGCCCAGGCGCTCGAGCGCGCCCATCAGGCTGTGGCGGTTGCTGTCGTAGATGCAGCCGGCGTCCAGCGGCTGGCCGAGCGTGCGCAGCTCGTTGCCGGTGGAGAACAGCGCCACCCGCAGCCGGCGCACCACCGCGACCTCGGCGATGCCCAGCGAGGCGATCAGGCCCAGGTCGGCCGGGCGCAGGCGCTGGCCGGCGGCCAGCGCCGGGCGACCGCGTGTCAGGTCCTCGCCGCGCAGGCGACGGTTGTCGCCGGCGCGCAGCGTGCCCGGCGCGATGTGGATGCGGCCGTCTTCCAGCCGGCACAGCTCCTGCGGCACCACCGTGTCCAGGCCCGGCGGCATCACCGCGCCGGTCATGATGCGCACGCAGTCGCCCGGCGCGGTCGTCATCGTCGGCACGTCGCCGGCGTGCACGGTGGCGGCCACCCGCAGCACCGTCTCGAGGCCGTCGGCCAGCGCGCGGCCGGCCAGGGCATAGCCGTCCATCGCCGAGTTGTCATGGGCCGGCACGTCGATCGGCGAGATCACGTCCTCGGCCAGGATGCGGCCGAGCGCCTGGCGCAGCGGCAGCGTCTCGCGGCCGGCGATCGGGCGGACGGCCGCGGCGATGGCGGCACGGGCAGCGGCGACGTCGAGCGTGTCGCCGCCGGTCATCAGGGGGGAGGGACCAAGTTCGGGCATGGGATCAAGCCAGGGGTCAGGTTGGGTCGAGACAGATCGGCCGATGATAGGGCGACGCCCGCCCAGGCCGGCTATGCAGTCGACGACATATGGTCAGCGGCAGGCGCTGCAGCAAGAATCGCGTCCGTTCCGATGCTGCCGCCCGATGAACACCTTGTCTGACAGTCTGAGCCTGGCCTGGCGCCTGATCGCTGCGTTCGATCCTGTCCTTCTCGACATCGTCGCGCTGTCGCTGCGGGTCAGCGCGAGCGCCTGCCTGCTGGGCACGCTGGCCGGTGGGCTGCTGGGCGCCTGGCTGGCGGTGGCGCATTTTCCCGGTCGGGGCGCGATGCTGGGGCTGCTCGACACCCTGCTGGCGCTGCCCTCGGTGGTGGTGGGTCTGGCGGTCTATCTGCTGCTGTCGCGCTCCGGGCCGCTGGGCGCGTTCGGCCTGCTGTTCACGCCCGCCGCGATGGTGATCGCGCAGAGCATCCTGGTGGTGCCGCTGATCGCCGCGCTGATGCATCGCCTCGTCTGCGAGGGGCTGCGCGAGGGCGGTGATCAGCTGGTCTCGCTTGGCGCCGGGCCGATGCTCTCGGCCGTGCTGCTGCTGCTGCACCAGCGGGTGGCGGTGCTGACCATCGTGCTGACCGCCTTCGGCCGTGCGGTGGCCGAAGTGGGTGCGGTGATGATCGTCGGCGGCAACATCGCCGGCTCCACCCGGGTGATGACCACCGCCATCGCGCTGGAGACCAGCAAGGGCGACCTGCCGTTGGCGCTGGCGCTGGGCCTGGTGCTGCTGGGCGTGGTCGGCCTGCTGCATCTGCTGATCGCGCTGGTGCGCTGGCGTGGGTCCGAGGGCGCAGGCCGCGGTGCGCAGGAGGCCTGGGCATGACCATGCTGCCACCCGCGCCGGTGCTGCTGTCGCTCGAGGGCGCACAGGTGCGTTTTGGCGCGCAGGAGGCGCTGCAGCCGCTCGATCTGCAGATTCGCCGCGGCGAACGCATCGCGCTGGTCGGCGCCAATGGCTCGGGCAAGACGACGCTGCTGCGGCTGCTGCACGGGCTGATCGTCCCCGCGCGTGGCCGCCGCGCGCTGCACCGCCTGCCGGCCGATGATCGGCTGCCGCGCGCGGCGATGCTGTTCCAGCGACCTTTCCTGCTGCACCTGTCGGTCTGGCACAACCTGATGCTGGCGCTGTGGCTCGGCCGGGTGCCGCGCGCCGAGCGGCAGGCCAGGGCGCTCGACGCGCTGGCGCGGGTGGGGCTGCAGTCCTGCGCCGACCGGCCGGCGCGTGCGCTCTCGGGCGGCCAGCAGCAGCGCCTGGCGCTGGCGCGGGCCTGGGCGCTGCAGCCCGACATCCTCTTTCTCGACGAGCCCACTGCCAGCCTCGACCCCAGCGCCCGGCGCGAGGTCGAGGCGCTGATCGCCGAGTTCGCCCAGGCCGGTCTGACGCTGGTGATGAGCACGCACAACCTCGGTCAGGTCAAGCGCCTGGCCAGCCGGGTGCTCTACCTCGAAGGCGGCCGCCTGGTCGCCGACCGGCCGACCGGGCGCTTCTTCGACGCACCCGCCGACGACCCGCTGCCGCCCGAAGCCGTCCAGTTCCTCAAAGGAGAGTTGCCATGGACCCCCTGAATTCCAACCTGAGTCCGAGCATGACGCTGTGGCGCCGTCGCCTGGTGGCAACCGCGGCGCTGTGCGCTGTCGCCGTGCTGCCGGGTCTTGCTGCTGCGCAGGACGCGGCGAAGTCGATCGTCATGGCCTCGACCACCTCGACCGAGCAGTCGGGCCTGTTCGCGCACCTGCTGCCGGGCTTCAAGGCCGCCAGCGGCATCGAGGTGCGTGTCGTGGCGGTCGGTACCGGCCAGGCGCTGGACATGGCGCGTCGCGGGGATGCCGATGTCGTCTTCGTGCACGACCAGGTGGCCGAGGAGAAGTTCGTCGCCGAAGGCTGGGGCCTCAAGCGCGTGCCGGTCATGTACAACGACTTCGTGCTGGTCGGGCCGGCCGCCGATCCGGCCAAGGTCAAGGGCGCGACCATCAGCGAGGCGCTGCGCAAGGTGGCCGCCTCGGGCGCGTCCTTCATCTCGCGCGGCGACAAGAGCGGCACGCACGCGGCCGAGCTGCGCCTGTGGCGCCAGGCCGGCAGCGATCTGGCCGCGCCGGGCGCGACCAGGCCCGCCGGCTACAAGGAATGCGGCTGTGGCATGGGCCCGGCGCTGAACATGGCCGCCTCCACCGGCGCCTATGTCTTCACTGACCGGGGCACCTGGCTGAGCTTCAAGAACCGCGCCGACCTGGCCGTGCTGGTCGAGGGCGACCGGGCGCTGTTCAACCAGTACGGCGTGATGGTGGTCAATCCGGCCAAGCACCCGCATGTGAAGCAGGCCGCCGCGCAGGCCTTTGCCGACTGGGTGACGTCGCCGGCGGGTCAGGGCACGATCGCCGCCTACAAGATCAACGGCGAGCAGCTCTTCTTCCCGAACGCGCCGCGCTGAACAAGGCCGGGCCCCGGTTCCGGGGCCTGTCTCAGTCTGGAGCATTTGCAGCGCCGTACATAGGTCGGCTCCCGCAAAAGGCAGGGGGCGCGCCGGTTCCCCTGCTGTTTCTAGGGTTAGGCCTAGGTTCCTCGCGCCAGTCGATATGCAGATGATTGCATAGACATCTGCCGATCACGGAGAACCGACCATGCAGAAAAGCCTCCACCTGAACCCGGACAAGTGCACAGGGTGCCTGCAGTGCGAGATGGCCTGCTCGTACGAGAACTACGGCGTCTTTGCGCCGGCGAAGTCCCGCATCAAGGTCTTCGACTTCCACGAGACGGGCCGCAAGGTGCCCTACACCTGCACCCAGTGCGACGAGGCCTGGTGCCTGCACGCCTGCCCGGTGGAGGCCATCACCATCGACAAGACCACCGGCGCGAAGGTCGTGGCCGAGACCACCTGCGTGGGCTGCAAGGTCTGCACCATTTCCTGTCCCTTCGGCACGATCAACTACGTCCAGGAAACCGGCAAGGTCCAGAAGTGCGACCTCTGCGGCGGCGAGCCCGCCTGCGCCGAGGCCTGCCCGACCGGTGCCATCACCTTCATCGACGCGAACTGGACCGGCATCGACAAGATGAAGGCCTGGGCCGACAAGCTGGGCAACCAGGCCTCCGCCTGATCGCCGTCCCGACATACCAGGAGCACGCACATGTCTTGGGCAGGAAAAATCCTCCGCGTCAACCTCACGAACGGCACCGTCGCCAGCGAGCCGCTGCGCATGGACTGGGCCAGGCAGTACCTGGGCTCGCGCGGCCTGGGCACCAAGTATCTGGTCGAGGAGATGGACGCCACCGTCGATCCGCTGTCGCCCGACAACAAGATGATCTGGTGCACCGGCCCGCTGACCGGCACCATGGCCTCGACCGGCGGGCGCTACACCGTCATCACCAAGGGCCCGCTGACCGGCGCCATCGCCTGCTCGAACTCGGGCGGCTACTGGGGCTCGGAGCTCAAGGCCGCGGGCTGGGACATGGTGATCGTCGAGGGCGCCTCGGCCAAGCCGGTCTATCTGTACATCAGCGATGACGTGGCCGAGCTGCGCGATGCCTCCGGCCTGTGGGGCCAGAGCGTCTGGGAGACCGAGGCGTCGCTGAAGAAGTCGCACCAGGATCCGCTGCTGCGCATCTCGTGCATCGGTCTGGCCGGCGAGAACAAGGTGCTGTTCTCGGCCATCGTCAATGACCTGCACCGCGCGGCCGGCCGCTCGGGCGTGGGCGCGGTGATGGGCTCGAAGAACCTGAAGGCGGTCGCGGTGCGCGGCACCAAGGGCGTGGGCAACATCGCCAACCCCAAGGAGTTCATGAAGGTCACCTTCGAGAAGAAGAAGATCCTGCATGACAACGCCGTCACCGGCGCGGGCCTGCCGACCTACGGCACCCAGGTGCTGATGAGCGTCATCAACGAGATCGGCGCGCTGCCGACCCGCAACCACCGCGACGTGCAGTTCGAGGGCGCCAAGGACATCGGCGCCGAGGCGATGGCCACGCCGCGCGCGACCGACGGCAAGAAGCACCTGGTGACCAACCAGGCCTGCTTCGGCTGCACCATCGCGTGCGGGCGCATCTCCAAGATCGACAAGACCCACTTCACGGTCGAGAACAAGCCGAAGTACTGGGGCGCCTCGGGCGGCCTGGAGTACGAGGCGGCCTGGGCGCTGGGCGCGGCCAACGGCGTCAACGACCTGGAGGCGCTGCAGTACGCCAACGTGCTCTGCAACGAGCAGGGCATGGACCCGATCTCCTTCGGCGCGACCATCGGCGCGGTGATGGAGCTCTACGAGATGGGCGTGCTCACGAAGGAGCAGCTGGGCATCGACGCCAAGTTCGGCGATGCACGCGCGCTGGCCCACTTCGCCGAGATCACCGCCCGGGGCGAGGGCTTCGGCGTCGAGATCGGCCAGGGCTCGGCCCGCCTGTGCAAGAAGTACGGCCACCCCGACCTGTCG
>JBJOPV010000187.1:0-7339 GCA_046050625.1 Pseudomonadota bacterium | reverse complement strand
CCGAGCGCAAGCGCAAGATCATCGGCGGCCTGTTCGTCGACGTCTTCAAGGCCGAGGCCGAGAAGCTCAAGGCGGCCGGCAACGGCGTCAAGGGCGCGACCTTCCTGGCGCAGGGCACGATCTACCCGGACGTGGTGGAGTCGGGCGGCACCAAGACCAAGAAGGCCACCACGATCAAGAGCCACCACAACGTCGGCGGCCTGCCCGAGCAGCTGGGTCTCAAGCTGCTCGAACCCCTGCGCGAGCTGTTCAAGGACGAGGTGCGCGAGCTGGGCGTGGCCCTGGGTCTGCCGCCCGAGATGGTCTACCGCCATCCGTTCCCGGGTCCGGGCCTGGGCGTGCGCATCCTGGGCGAGGTCAAGCCCGAGTTCGCCAAGTTGCTGCAGCGCGCCGACGCGATCTTCATCGAGGAGCTGCGCGCCACCATCGACCCGGCCACCGGCAAGAGCTGGTACGACCTGACCAGCCAGGCCTTCACCGTCTTCCTGCCGGTCAAGAGCGTGGGCGTGATGGGCGACGGCCGCACCTACGACTACGTCGTGGCGCTGCGCGCGGTGCAGACCAGCGACTTCATGACCGCCGACTGGGCCGAGCTGCCCTACAGCCTGCTGAAGAAGGTGTCGGGCCGCATCATCAACGAGGTGCGCGGCATCAACCGCGTGACCTACGACGTCTCGAGCAAGCCGCCCGCGACCATCGAGTGGGAGTGAGCGTGCAGCGCGGATCTCTCGGGTTCCCGATCGATCCGTGACCTGTTCATGATCCGAGCGGATCTGTTGTAAAGCCCGGGCGGCCCAGCCCGGGCTTTTTTCATTTGTCCGATAGAAAGGCGGTGAATCCCACCGATATCCCGCGATCAAGCGGGATCGACTTGCCGAACGCACAAGATGAGCTTGATGTCTGCACCCATTGGCGTGGAGGGCGGCCATGACTGACTCCCGCCTGATGCTGCCGTTCCAGGAGAGGGACGTGCCGCTTCTTCCTCGATCCGGGAGGGCTGTGGCGACTGCGTCGCTGTCCGTGCCCCGCATCACGGTGGCGGCTTGCCCGGATGATCTGTCGATGCATGCCGCCGCTGTCCATGACTTGCTGGCGCGCGTGCCCGATGGCCGTGGCCTGTTCTACCAGCCCGAGTGGCTGCGCCTGCTGACCCCGCTCTGCCTGCAGCCGGGCCGGCGCATGCATTTTCTGCTGGCCTGGCGTGGCGAGCGCCTGATCGGCGTCGCCCCGCTGGTGATCGAGCAGCGGCCCTGGGTGCGTGGTCGTGTGCGCCGCATCTGGTTCTGGGGCAAGGTGCAGGGCTCGCTGGCGCTGGAGGGAGACTTCCTCGTACCGGACGCGGCCGATGTCGGGCCGTGCACTCAGGCCTTTGTCGCGCACTTGCGCGGGCCGTCGGCGCCTGCCGACTACCTCGAGCTGGCCTACTTCCGGGGCGCCTCGCCCTGCCAGGCCGCCTTCGAGGCGACCAGCTGCATTCCGGTCGACCAGACCGAGCCGATGGTGTCGCACTGGGCGGTGCTGGCCCCCACCTTCGAGGCCTACTGCGCAACGCTGAAGAAGTCGGTGCTGGGCAAGGTGATGAATCGGGTGCGCGCGGCCGAGCGCGACCTGGGCGCGCATCTGGTGTGCGTGTCGCGCCTGTCGGCTGACGAGCTGGCGCAGATCGAGGCGCTGCATGTGCAGCGCCAGCGCGAGCTGGCCGGCCGGGGCCGCGAACGCCACTCGCTGTTCGAGATTCCGGCCGAGCGCAGCATCTACCACGCGATGCTGGCGCTGGCGGCCGAGCGAGGCTGGGCGCGGCACTACCTGCTGAAGTCGGGCGAGGGGCGGGTGCTTGCCTTCGCGCTGTGCTTCCATTTTGCCGGCACGCTGTTCTTCCACCTGACCGCCTTCGACAGCGCACACGCCAAGTACGAGCCCGGCCGGGTGCTGATGCTGCTGAAGATCCAGGCCGAGATCGCCCGGGGCGACACGCATCACATCGACATGATGCCGGGCACCACCAAGATCAAGGAAGACTTCGGCAACCATGTCTTCTCGCACCGTCGCTATCTGGCGGTGAACACCGGCTCGCTGATGTCGCGCCTGCGCTGCGGCGTGTGGCAGGGGCAGACAGCGATGCTGGAGGGGATGCGGGCACTGCGTTCGCCTCGCCCCGAAGTCGAGGCGGCGACCTGACAGCCTGAAATCCTGTGAGACGGGCGAGGGCGAATCGCGGTGCGATGATGGTGCGAAGGGTTTCTGCTTTTCGTCTATCCGCCTTCAGGAGTGCTGCGCATGCGTGTCCCGCTTTTCTCGGTCCTGTCGCCGATGGCCTGGCTGCTGCCGGCAGGGCTGATGCTGTTGCCCGGATTGGGTTCTGCGGCCGGGGCGGAGCCGGGATTCGTGCCTGCGGCCGCGCTCTGCGCGCCTGACCAGCCGCCCGGCCAGTGGCTGGCGCCGACCGCCGCCGCACCGCGCCCCTTGCCCGCCGCCGAGCTGCTGGGCTGGATGGCCGAGGCGCAGGTGGTGCTGCTCGGCGAGCGCCACGACAGCGCCGAGGACCACCGCTGGCAGCTCCAGGTCCTGGCGCAGCTGCACGCGCGCCGGCCGGCGCTGGCGCTCGGGCTGGAGATGTTCCCGCGCCGGCTGCAGCCGGTGCTCGATGCCTGGGTGGCCGGTCGGCTGTCGGAGGCCGAGTTCCTGCGCCAGTCGGAGTGGGACCAGGTCTGGGGTTTCGACGCGCGCCTGTACCTGCCGCTCTTTCATTTCGCGCGGATGAACCGGCTGCCGATGCTGGCGCTCAATGTCGAGCGTGGCGTGGTGGCGGCGGTCGGTCGGCGCGGCTTCGAGGCGCTGAGCGAGGCCGAGCGCGAGGGCGTCGGCCGACCCGCCGCGCCGCCCGAGGCCTACCGGCAGATGCTGCGCCAGGTCTTCCACGCCCATCCCGGCCCGGCCGGCGAGGGCGGCGCAGCGCAGCCTTCCCCGACCGCCCCTGACGCGTCGCCGCCGGACGCCTTCGCGCGCTTCATCGGCGCGCAGGCCTTCTGGGACCGCGCGATGGCCGAGGCCATCGCCGCGCGGCTGGCGCGCGAGCCCGGCCTGCTGATCGTCGGCATCCTGGGCGGCGGCCATGTGCGCGACGGCCACGGCGTGGCGCACCAGCTGCGCGACCTGGGCGTGCCGCGCATCGGCGCGCTGCTGACCTGGGAGCGCGGCGAGAGCTGCCAAGCCCTGGGCGAGACGCTGGCCGACGGCCTCTATCTGATCGACCCGCCCCGCGACGACGCCCCGCCGCGCCTGGGCATCGCGATGGCGCCCGCGCCCGACGGCGTTCGCCTGAGCGCCGTGACCCTCGGCAGCCTGGCCGCCGCCGCCGGCCTGCGCGAGGGCGACCTGCTCACCGAGGCCGCCGGCCGCCCGCTGCGCAGCCCCGACGCCCTGCGCGCCATCGTGCAGCGCCAGCCGCCCGGCACCTGGCTGCCGCTGAAGGTGCAGCGCGAGGGGGCGGCGGGGAGGGTGCCGGTGGTGCTGGAGGTGGTGGTGCGCTTTCCGACCGGCGGCTGATCTTGCGCATCGGCCGCGTCCCGCGCCTGATCCGGCATTCCGTCACATCCCGTCATCCTCGCGCAGGCGAGGACCCACCGCCGCCACCGCGCCCATAGACGAAAAAACGAGCAATCGCTATGTTTTGAATCCCATGTGATCATGTCCCCCATAGGAGCTGGCCCCTGTAGGCGATCGCGCGCAAGTGGCAGTCGCGGGAATCGACCGAGGACCGCTCGCATCAACCGCACACGCGCTGACGCCGGCCCAGGAGGCGCTCGTGGTCGAGCTGCGCCGCCTGCTGTTACTGCCGCTCGATGACCTGCTGGTGGTCACTCGGGAGTTCATCAACCCGGCGGTTTCTCGCTCTGGCCTGGACCGCTGTCTGCAGCGCCACGGCGTGGGCAGCCTGCGCGAACTGCAGGCCGAGGCGGCCGGGGAGATGCAGGCCCCGCCCAAGTCGTTCAAGGACTACGTTCCCGGCTTCGTCCAGTGGACATCAAGTACCTGCCGCAGATGCCTGACGAGATGGCTGCCACCGACTTCCTGCGCCGCCTGCACGACGCCGCGCCGATGAAGATCCAGACCGTGCTCACCGACAACGGCAGCCAGTTCACCGACCGCTTCACCAGCAAGGCCAAGGCTCCCAGCGGAGAACATGCCTTCGACCGGTGCTGCGCCGCGCTGGCCATCGAGCACCGCCTGTGCCCGCCACGCCACCCGCATACCAACTGCATGGTCAAGCGATTAAACGGCCGCATCAGCGAGATCATCGGTTCAACTCCGTAGCGGAGTTGGAGACGACGCTCAAGCATGACTTGGCGGACCGATAACCACCGCATTCCCCAGAAGGCGCTCGAGCACCGCTCGACCGTCCAGACGATCAAGCAGTGGCAAGTCCAGCGGCCCGAACTGTTCCGCAAGCGGGTTTATGAGCCGGCGGGACTCGACACCTACCTTGCCCGCATGTATGCTTCGCCGTAAGAATCAGCCCATAGAGCACGATCCATCCTGCCCTACGTGTTGTGAAAAATTTAACGAAACAAGGTAAACGGGAGTTCCAGTGGTTGAAGCAACACGTGCCAATGATGCTCAGTTCGAGGAGATGGGTTTTGTCGAAATATCCGTCGAGGCGGGTATGACTAGTGCTACCAAGTACACCGCCGGCTGCTCAGGAGCCCGCTCTGCCTGCTGCACTCGGACCTGCAGCGCAGATCCGACATTTGTTGGTACTGCGGATGACTGGGAGGCATTCCTCTCAGTGCGGGGTGGTGAGATTCAGTACTGACGTAGTGTCTGTCTCTGCCCCCTACCTGCGGGACGGTATTGACGTGTACGTACGCGGTGAGGACGAAGTTCACTTTGTCTTTTTGGCGACGCGCACGCGGATCGTTGTGAGGGTTCGACCGTGTCTGGTCGGAGCTCTGTCGTGGCTGGACGGTACGCGTACCTGCGATGCACTGGTCAGTCGAATGGTCGATGAGCACGGAGCGGAGTCGGGCGAGCAACTTCGAGCCTTTGTCGGCTACCTAGAGCACAAGGGTATTGTCGTAGAGCCGGACTGGCTTAAGCGCTCTGGGTTGGATTGGCACACTGCTGCCATTCAGCAGCGCCAGTTGTCCTTCATGCTTGACGTGCTTGGCACGCCGGATCGTGCCATTGCGGCGCAGCGACGTATCTCCGACGCACGCTTGGTTTTTTTTGGTTTAGGGGCCGTG
The DNA here is from genome assembly GCA_046050625.1 of Pseudomonadota bacterium. Lineage (GTDB taxonomy): Bacteria > Pseudomonadota > Gammaproteobacteria > Burkholderiales > Burkholderiaceae_C > Sphaerotilus. The sequence goes on along the minus strand of JBJOPV010000187.1, from coordinate 2,096 downwards.
GGAAGTTGGTTGGTGAGGCAGCTTCTAGGACTCGGATTCCGACGATTCGTTTTTGTCGATCACGACACGGTCAGCGAGTCCGATGTGACTAGGCATGCGTTTTTCGATGCCGGCGACGTGGGCGCGGGTGCCTTTAAGGCTGACGTCGCAGCAGCAAGGATTCGCGAGCAGTTCCTCGGGATCGACATCGTGGTGAAGACTTCTGCTCTCACAACACAAACGCATCTCGACCAGATCATTCCCCGCGATACCAGTCTCGTAATCAATGCGGCTGACCAGCCCTACATCGGCTATACGAGCGTCCTGCTGTCGCGCTTCTGCGTACCACGGCGTTTGCCGCTTTTCGTGGCAGGTGGATTCGACGCACATCTCGGCAGCGTTGGCGAAATGATAATCCCCGGTGTCACACCGTGCGCTGACTGCTATGCGGATCATTTCAGTGAGGCACTTAAGGACTGGGTACCGGTGGAGCATCCCGTCGCGGATCGGCGAGAAGCGGCCGGTGGCATTTGCTCGATGTCGGTCTTCGCTGCAGGAACAGCGGCAATGCAGATATTGCGTCTATTTACGGGCGAGGGCGAACCAAGCGGTGGTCGGGGCGAAATGCTCTTCGAAAGCTACAGACTGGACTCATTTTCTGTACAGCGTCGTACTGACTGCCCAGTCTGCTCACACATATGATTTGCAGGTCATCACGACTGCGGCTAAGGCCGTCAGTGGCAATGGTACCCATGGGAGAGCACACGTGGCAATTTTTCCTCGGCAACACACGAAGGAGCCGTTACTACAAGTTGCGCCAGGAACTGGCTGAGGCCCTGAGTCTTCTGGATGGTGAGGCCACACTGGCGGAGGTGGCGAGCCGCACTGGCGCTGATGCTGAAGGTTTAGAAGCCCTCGCACGCACACTATTCGCATCCTGTATTCTTGAAGACAATAGCGTCGCACTACGCATGGTCGGATCACCTTGGCGACGGGTGCTTAACTTTATCGGTGACTTCATCCCTGGCAACGGCGTTGAAGAAGCGTTCGCCCGGTTATCTGATACCGAGGTCGTGATCTTGGGTGCCGGTGCAGTGGGTAGCTGGGTCGCAACGCAACTCTGCCACTCTGGGGTTGGGCGCTTGGTTCTTGTCGATAACGACACAGTCGAGGAATCCAACCTTAATCGGTCACTTTTCACCCTACACGATGTCGGCAAACACAAGGTCGACGCGTTGGCGCAGCGGCTTCAGGGCATCAATGCTCAGCTCGCGGTGCGTACCCTCCGGCAGAGGATGACAGCAGCTAGCGAGCTAGTTTGTTTGCTGCAGGGCTCTGGCTCGGCATCAATCGTAGTTAATTGTGCAGATTATCCGAGCGTCGATGCCACCTCGGCAATGGTCGATGAAGCATGTCGGACGACGCATACCGCATACGTCATTGCTGGCGGCTACAACCTGCACTTAAGTTTGATTGGCATGACGGTCCTTCCCGGGCGCACGGCCTGCTATCACTGCGGCCGCGTGACGCTGGAGGAGCTTCAGGGTGACGACCTTGTAGGTCTTAGAAAACTTGCACGCCCTTGGCGCAATATTGGCAACCTCGCGCCTCTTGCCGCGATTACGGCGTCTTTTGCTGCTAGCGAGGTAATTCGTGTTGCGTTGTCCGACAACCGAATTCCGCCTGCAATGATCAATCGCCGGGGTGAATTTAACTTTCTAACCAGTGAGATGCATTTCACCAGCCTGCCTCCCAGACCAGAATGCGGTTGCATTCCGTGACGTGAGTTGGCTTTCCACTTTCCTGATTTGCGTAATTCCGGACCTACGTGGACGTAGCTGAGTAGGGCGGGGCGGTATCAAACCTGAAGTGCAACACCCCTGACCCGCCAGTCAGATAAGGTTTGCCAGATGAAGATCCACCCGAGAAGTTACAGCCAACTTTAGCCCGAAGAAAGGCTGACGATCGTCAGCCTGCTGCAGCAAGGCCTAGAGCGTGTTATGAACTTCCCGCCGCCGCCAGCACCGCTGCGGCCTTGGGGAGCATGAGGATGGCGAAGACGACGAAGTGCAAGCTGGCCAGCACCTGAGGCAAGCGCTCGAAATCACGGCTGAGCC
>JBJOPV010000186.1:0-7359 GCA_046050625.1 Pseudomonadota bacterium | reverse complement strand
TCTGCACCGCCTCGGCGATGTAGTCGCCCATGATCCAGTCGCCGCGGCAGCCGGCGATCTCGCGGACAAACCGCGTCAGCATCGCCTGGCCCTGCAGCGTGTGCGTGACCTCGGGGTGGAACTGGACGGCGTAGTAGCCCTTGTCCTCGTTGGCCATGCCGGCGATCGGGCAGCTGGGGGTCGAGGCCATCAGCTTGAAGCCGGGCGGCAGCTGCGTGACCTTGTCGCCGTGGCTCATCCAGACCTTGAGCATGCCGTGGCCCTCGGGCGTGGCGAAGTCCTGGATGTCTTTCAGCAGCGTGGTGTGGCCGTGCGCGCGCACCTCGGCGTAGCCGAACTCGCGGGTGTCGGACCAGCTCACCTCGCCGCCGAGCTGCACCGCCATCGTCTGCATGCCGTAGCAGATGCCCAGCACCGGCACGCCGGCGTCCCAGACCGCCTGCGGCGCGCGCAGCTGGTGGTCCTCGTAGGTCGAGGCGTGGCTGCCCGACAGGATGATGCCCTTGGGCGCAAAGCTCTTGATGAACGCGTCGGAGACGTCGTTCGGGTGGATCTCGCAGTAGACCTGGGCCTCGCGCACGCGGCGGGCGATCAGCTGCGTGACCTGCGAGCCGAAGTCGAGAATGAGGATCTTGTCGTGTTGCATGGGCGAAGCGATTCGGATGCGATGTGCGGGCGGCGCCGGACGGGCTCAGACCGCGTGCGGCGCCGAAGAGGAGACAAAGGCCGGATGGCGGCGGAAGTGGCGCACGGCCAGCATGAAGGCCGCCAGCGTCAGCGCCGAGCAGAGATAGAGCGGCGCGCCGATGCGCCAGTCGCCCCGGGGCAGGTCGGACACCAGGCCGAGCAGGCCCGCGCCGATGACCGGCGCGAAGACCTGCATCGCGCTGTTGAGCGAGGCCACCGCACCGAGCGCGCGGCCCTGCGCGCTGTCGTCGGCGGCGTTGGAGACCAGGGTCTGGATGGCCGCCTGCGTCATGAAGCCGAAGACATTCATGCCGATGATGGCGTACATCATCCAGGCCTCGGTCGCCGCGCCCCACAGCGCATAGCAGACGGTCGACGACAGCAGGCCGATGACGGCGATGCGCTGCGGCGTCGAGCGCTTCAGCGCCACCCGGATCAGCCCGCCCTGCACGATCACCGACATCACGCCGATGGCGAACAGCGACCAGCCGTTCTCCTTCGGCCCCCAGCCGAACTTGAAGGTGGTGTAGAGCACCCAGGTGGTGTGCAGGATGAACTGCGCCAGCCCCGCCAGCGCGATCACCGTGACCAGCGCGCCGATGCCGTGCAGCTCGCGCAGCTGGCGCAGCGAGGTCAGCGGGTTGGCACGCTTCCAGTCGGCCGGGCGGCGCTTCTCGGGCGGCAGCGACTCCGGCAGCACGAAGATGCCGTAGATCGCGTTGAGCACCGCCAGCCCGCCGGCGACGAAGAAGGGCAGATGCAGGTCGATGGCACCCAGCAGCCCGCCGAGGACCGGCCCGAGCACGAAGCCCATGCCGAACATCGCGCCCAGCATGCCGAAGCGCTTGGCGCGCTCCTCAGGGGCGCTGATGTCGGCCACATAGGCCTGCGCGACCGCCGCATTGGCCTGCATCGCGCCGCTGACCAGGCGCACCGCCACCAGCATCCACAGCGCGGTGGCCAGGCCAGTGACGATGAAGCTCAGCGCCAGGCCGAAGAAGCCCAGCAGCAGCACCGGGCGGCGCCCGTGCTGGTCCGACAGCGCGCCCAGGATCGGCGAGCCCCAGAAGCTGGCGAAGCCGAACGCGAAGGTGATGACGCCATACCAGAAGGCATGGTCGCCCTGGTCGCCGGTGAAGGTGCCCACCAGCGGGGCCAGCACCGGGATGATCAGGCCGATCGACACCATGTCGATCAGCACCGTCAGCATGATGAAGGGCATGGCCGCGGCCCGGGGGCGGCGCGGCGCCTTCGCGTCGGCAGCGCTCACGAGGCGATCACTCCAGCCGGTAGTTCGGCGCTTCCTTGGTGATCTGCACGTCGTGGACGTGGCTCTCGCGGATGCCGGCGGACGTGATCTCGACGAACTCGGCCCGGTCGTGCATCTCGGCCACCGAGGCGCAGCCGCAGTAGCCCAGCGTGGCGCGGATGCCGCCGGCCATCTGGTAGATGATCGCCAGCACCGAACCCTTGTAGGGCACGCGACCCTCGATGCCCTCGGGCACCAGCTTGTCCTGGTTCGGGTTCGTGGTCTCGTCGTTTTCCTGGAAGTAGCGGTCGGCCGAGCCCGCCTTCATCGCGCCGATCGAGCCCATGCCGCGGTAGCTCTTGTAGCTGCGGCCCTGGTACAGGATCACTTCGCCCGGAGCTTCCTCGGTGCCGGCGAACATGCCGCCCATCATCACGGTCGACGCGCCCGCGGCCAGCGCCTTGGAGATGTCGCCCGAGTAGCGGATGCCGCCGTCGGCGATCAGCGGCACGCCAGTGCCGGCCAGTGCGGTGGCGACGTTGTCGATCGCGGTGATCTGCGGCACGCCCACGCCCGCGACGATGCGGGTGGTGCAGATCGAGCCCGGGCCGATGCCGACCTTGACCGCATCGGCGCCGGCCTCGGCCAGCGCCAGCGCGGCCGCGCCCGTGGCGATGTTGCCGCCGATGACGTCGACCTGCGGGAAGTTCTTCTTCACCCAGCGCACGCGCTCGATGACGCCGTGGCTGTGGCCGTGCGCGGTGTCGACCACCAGCGCGTCGACGCCGGCGGCCACCAGCAGCTCGATGCGCTCCTCGGTGCCGTCGCCGACGCCGACGGCCGCGCCCACGCGCAGCTTGCCCTGCGCGTCGCGCGCGGCGTTCGGGAAGCTGGTCTGCTTGGTGATGTCCTTGACGGTGAACAGGCCGCGCAGTTCGGACTGCTCGTTGAGCACCAGCACGCGCTCGAGCTTGTGCGTGTGCATCAGCGCCTTGGCCTCGGCCAGCGAGGCGCCCTCGTTGACGGTGACCAGGCGCTCGCGCGGGGTCATGATGTCGCGCACCGGGGCGTCCAGGCGGGTCTCGAAGCGCAGATCGCGGCCGGTGACGATGCCGACGACACGGCCGTTCTCGACCACGGGGAAGCCCGAGATGCCGTGGGCGCGCGACAGCTCGATGACATCGCGCACGCGGGCATTCGGCGCGATGGTGATCGGGTCCTTGAGCAGACCGGATTCATAGCGCTTGACGCGGGCGACCTCGGCCGCCTGCTGCTTCGGGCTGAGGTTCTTGTGGACGATGCCGATGCCGCCTTCCTGGGCGATCGCGATCGCCAGGCGGGCCTCGGTCACGGTGTCCATCGCCGCCGACACCAGCGGCAGGTTCAGCGTGATGTTGCGCGACAGTTTCGTCGCCAGGGAGGTGTCGCGGGGCAACACCTGGGAGTACGCGGGGACCAGCAACACGTCGTCGAAGGTCAGGGCTTTGCCGAGAAGGCGCATGGGAAGGGGCTCCAGACGCAAAAGGAGATTATACGGACCCGTTACAGCCTCTTCCCAGTCCTCATGAAGCGGACACGTGCGGCGCGGGCCTGCGCACTACACTGCGGGGCATGTCTTCGCCTTCGATTTTCCAGCTCCGGGTGCTGATGCCGTCCCTGCTGCTGTCGCTTCTGGGTGCGACGCTGAGCGCCCCGGCCACAGCGCAATGGAAGTGGCGCGATGCGCAGGGCCGCGTGCAATACAGCGACCGCCCGCCCCCGACCGCGGTGCCCGAGCGTGACATCCTGACGCGGCCGGCCGCCCCGCGCAATGCCGGCAGCACCGACACGGCCGCCCGTGCGCAGGCCGCTGGCGCCTCGGCCGCGACGCCGGGCCTGAGCGCGGCCCCACCGGCCTCGGCGGCGGCCGCATCGACGCCGGCCGCGGGGGAGACCCGCCGCCGCGCCGACGAGGACCGCCAGGCGCGCCAGCGCGCCGAGAACTGCGCGCGCGCCCGCGACTACGCCCGCACGGTCGAATCCGGTCAGCGTGTGGTGCGCACCAACGAGCGCGGCGAGCGCGAATTCCTCGACGACGGCCAGCGCACGGCCGAGCTGCGCCGTGCCCGCGAGGTCATCGCGAGCGACTGCCGCTGACGCGCCGGCGGCCGCCCTCGCCTTGTGCGCGGTAGCGCTGGCGACGCGCCTCCTTCGGATCGACCTTCAGCGGCCGGCAGATGTCGAGCCGGTCGCCCGGCTGCATCGGCGTGTCGGGCGCGACCGCACGGCCGCCGATGCCGAAGGCCAGGCCCTCGGTGCGGGCCAGCTCGGCATGGTGCGCCACCAGACCGCTGGCTGCCAGCGCCTGCGCCGCGCTGGTCGCCCGCGCCAGCGTGACCTGCACCCGCTCGATCTGGCGCGGCCCCGGGCTGAAGGCCACCTCGACGACCATGACGTCCGGCTCGCCCGGCAGCGTTGGCTCAGCGCCGGCCATGCACCTGCTCCGCCCGCGTGACAAAGGCATCGACGAAGGTGTTGGCGATGCGGTCGAACACCGGGCTCACCACCATCTCCAGCGGCCGGCTCGCGAAGGCATAGCTCAGCTCGAACTCGACACGACAGGCCTGCGGGCCGGCTTCAGGGCGCGAGGCCGAGGGCGTGCCGATCGGGATGAAGCGCCAGGAGCCGTCGAGCCGCGAGAACGGCCCATCGACCAGGCTCATCGTGACCGACTCGCCCGGCACATGGCTGTTGCGGGTAGTGAACGCATGGCGCACGCCGGCATAGGCCAGGTGCAGCCGCGCGGTCACCGCACCGGCTTCCTCGCCGAGCACCTCCGCCTTCTGGCACCAGGGCAGGAACTTGGGATAGCTGGCCACATCGACGACGAGATCGAACATCTCGCGCGGCGAGTACCAGAGCAGGACGGACTTCTTGACGTGCTTCATACAATGCCCGGATTGTATTGAGTCCAGAACGAACACGTCCCACACGCCATGAGCATCGTCGAGAACCGGAAAGCGCGTTTCAACTACCACATCGAGGAACGCTTCGAGGCCGGCGTGGTGCTGTCAGGCTGGGAGATCAAGGCCATCCGTGCCGGCCAGGTGCAGCTCACCGACGGCTACATCGTGCTGAAGGGCGGCGAGATGTTCATGATCGGCTGCCGCATCAATGCACTGCGCTCGGCCTCGACCCATGTGCGCCCCGAGGCGGACCGCACCAAGAAGCTCCTGATGAAGAAGGACCAGATCCGACGCCTGATCGGCAAGGTCGAGCAGAAGGGCTTCACGCTGGTGCCGCTGGACCTGCACTTCAAGGGCAGCTATGTGAAGGCCGAGATCGCGCTGGCCAAGGGCAAGGCCGAACACGACAAGCGCGACACCGAGAAGCAGCGCGACTGGGAGCGCGAGAAGGGCCGGCTGATGCGCACCAAGGTCTCCGGCCCGCGCAAGGACGACTGAGGCCTCGCAACAGAGGCCAAGAAGCGGGTCGCGATGCGCCACAAGGGCGTCTCGGGACGCAGCAGCGCCTCGGCGCGGCAGCGCGCTCAGCAGTCGCAGGATTCGCGAAAGACCGTTGCCGGGTCGGCCGCCAGGGCCAGCGTCAGCATGCCGGCCTCGATGCGCAGCGCCGTGCCGTGGCTCAGCTGCAGCTCCAGCACCAGCGGCTGCGTCGCACCGTCCAGACGACCGGGCAGCGGCAGGGTGTCAAGCACCCGGCCGGCCTGCAGCACCCGCGCGGCACGGATGCCGCCGAAGAGTTCATCCGGCGCACCGACGTCGCAGCGCACCAGGGCCAGCCGCAGCACGACAGGCCGCAGATAGCCCGCCATGCCGTCGGCAGTACGCCGCACGGCCGCGGCCGACAGCCGCAGCACCAGCGCGCCGGGCTCGGCCCCGGTCTCGCCCTCGATGCGGGCGGCGGCGATCTCGCTGCCGGCCAGACTCAGGCGCCAGGGGGAAGGGTCGAAGGCAGTCAGGGTCATGGTCGCCAGCATAGCCCAGGCCGGGTTATCACCAATTATTAGCAAATCATCACCCGGCATGATCCCGGTGGCGGGACGAGCGGCCGTCTCGCTACCATCGCGGCCTGCCCGTCGACCTTTCCACCGAACTGCCGTGACCTCCCGCAAGCCTGCCCCGATGCCCGTGCGCCGTCCCACCATGACCGATGTGGCCAAGGCCGCCGGCGTGTCCCAGTCCACCGTGTCGATGGTGCTCAACAACATGAGCGGCGCGCGGCTGTCGGCAGAGACCCGCAGCCGTGTGCTGGGCATGGCGATGGAGCTGGGCTACCGGCTGCCACGGCGCGAGCAGCCGGCCCCGCTGACCCGTGCCAGCACCAGCCCGACACCAGGTCTGCGGCGCAGCCTGATCGGCTACCTGGTCGACGAGATCTCGACCAGTCCGCATCCGGTGGTCAGCGTCGACGGTGCGCGCGATGCGGCCTGGGAGCACGACTGCCTGGTCAGCGTCATCGTCACCCGCAGCAATGTCGACCAGGAGGCGGCGGCGATCGCAGCCCTGCGCGCCAATCCGATGCTGCTGGGCATCGTCTACTCGACCATCTTCACCCGCGAGGTGACGCTGCCGGCGGCGCTGACCGACGACGCCGAGCTGCCGGTGGTGCTGCTGAACTGCCATGACGAGCGCCACCGCCTGCCCACCATCGTGCCCGGCGAGGTCGGCGGTGGCCATGCGGCCACCGAACACCTGCTCGCGAAGGGGCACACCCGCATCGGCTTCATCAACGGCGAGCCGTGGATGGAGGCCGCCAAGGACCGGCTCAAGGGCTACCGCCGCGCGCTGGCCACCGCCGACCTGCCCTTCGATCCGGCCCTGGTGCGCGACGGCGACTGGATGTCGGGCACCGGCTTCGAGGCGACGCTGTCGCTGATGCGCGAAGCACGCCCACCGACGGCGATCTTCTGCGCCAACGACCTGATGGCGCTGGGCGCGATGGAGGCGCTGGCGCAGCTCGGCCTGAAGGTGCCCGAGGACGTCTCGCTGATCGGCTATGACGACCAGGAGATCTCGCGCCACACCCATCCACCGCTGACGACGATGGTGCTGCCCAGCTACGAGATGGGCCGCGCCGCGGTCGAGGCGCTGCTGGCCGCAGCCGATCTGCCCGCGACGCAGCGCGCCGCGCGCCGCCACCTGATCAAGATCGACTGCCCGCTGGTGGCGCGGCAGACGGTGTGCCCGCGCTGAGGCGCACCGGGCGCCCGGGTTTCCACTGATTATTGCTAATAATATTTTCAGCAGAATGCCGCCTCATGGCGAGCATCGAACTTTCATCCGTCTTCAAGGCCTACGGCGACCACGCCCCCGTCATCCGGGACGTGAACCTGCACATCGCGCAGGGCGAGTTCTGCGTCTTCGTCGGGCCTTCGGGCTGCGGCAAGTCGACGCTGCTGCGCATGATCGCGGGGCTGGAGG
>JBJOPV010000185.1:0-7373 GCA_046050625.1 Pseudomonadota bacterium | reverse complement strand
AGCATGTCGGCCTCCTCGGGGTCCGGGCAGGCCAGCTCGACGCGGTGGCCGTTGGGGTCGAACATGTAGATCGAGTGGAAGGCGCCGTGGTCGGTCACGCCCAGCACCTCGACGCCCTCGGCCTCCAGATGCGCCTTGTAGGCCAGCAGCGTGTCGCGGTCGGCGACGCGCAGGGCGATGTGCTGCACCCAGGCCGGCGTGTTGGGGTCGCGGCCCATCTCGGGCTGGGTCGGCAGCTCGAAGAAGGCCAGCACATTGCCGCCGCCGGCGTCCAGGAAGATGTGCATGTAGGGGTCGGGCGCCTTGGTCGAGGGCACGCGGTCCTCGGCGATGGCGAGCATGAAGTCCATCTTCAGCATGCGGCCGTACCACTCGACGGTCTGCCTGGCGTCCTTGCAGCGGTAGGCGACATGGTGGATGCGGTCGATCTTCAGCGGGCGGGGATCGCTCATGTGCGGCTCCTTGCGGGTGAGGGGGGCGGGCGCTCAGTCCAGCCGGATGTTGTTGGCGGCGATCAGCCGGCCCCAGCGCTCGCGCTCGAGGCGGGCGTAGTCGGCCATCTGCTTCGGGGTGCCAGGCAGGGCCTCCAGCGCCAGGGTCTGGAAGCGGGCCTTGACCATCGTCGTGTCCAGCGCCTGCTGCAGCGCGCGGTGCAGCTGCGCGACCGTCTCCGGCGGCGTGCCGGCCGGCACCACCAGGCCCTGCCAGGCGTAGGCCTCGAAGCCGCTCAGGCCCTGCTCGGCCAGCGTCGGCAGGTCGGCCATCGTCTTCAGCCGTGCCGGCGAGGCCACGCCGATGCCGCGCAGCTTGCCCGAGAGCAGATGCGGCTGGGCGCTTGCGCTGTCCATCATCGCGAAGGGGACGCGCCCGCCGATCAGGTCCTGCACCGCCGGCGCGGCGCCCCGGTAGGGCACATGCTGCATCTTCAGCCCGGTGCGCTCGCGCAGCAGCTCGCCGGCCAGATGGTGCGGGCTGCCCGGTCCGGCCGAGGCGTAGTTGAGCGCGTCCGGGTTGGCGCGCGCCCAGGCCAGGAAGTCCTTGTAGCTGCGCACCGGCAGCGCCGGGTTGACCACCAGGATCATCGGGAATCGTGCCAGCAGGCCCACCGGCACGAAGTCGCGCTCGGCGTCGTAGGGCAGCTTCGCGAACAGTGCCGGGTTGGCCGCCAGCGTCGCGAAGTCGGCCGTCAGCATGATGTGGCCGACGTCCTTGGACTTGGCGACGTAGTCGGCGGCGATGTTGGTGGCCGCGCCCGGCTTGTTGTTGACGATGATGCTGCGGCCCAGCGCCTTGCCCATCGCTTCGGCGAGGGTGCGCGCCACCGCGTCGGAGCCACCGCCGGCGGCGTAGCCCACCACCCACTCGAGCGGCTTGCTGTCCTGGGCCTGCGCGGCGGCCGGCAGCAGCGCGGCGCCCAGCGAGGCGGCGGCCAGCGCGCCGCCCAGCAGCATGCGGCGGATCAGGTCGATCTTCATGTCGATGTCTTTCTTCAGACGCCCTGGCGGGCGGCGGCCAGCGCCTCGCGCAGCACGCGCAGGTCGCCGATGTGGTTGGCCAGCAGCAGCACCAGCCGGGCATTGAGCATCTGGCTGCGCTCGTCGTCGAGGTCGCGGTGGGTCTCGATCAGCGCCTCGTAGAAGTCGTCGCCGGGCGAGAAGGCGTGGCGGTCGCGCCGGCCGGGCTCGCCGAAGTGGGGGTGGGTGATCAGCGTGTTCATCGTCGTGTCCTCCGTGTCACTGCAGTGCCAGGCTGCGGCGCAGCGCGGCGCGCAGCGCGCCCGCGTCGAAGGCGCACCAGCGCGCCGCCACATGCTGGTCCGGGCGCAGCAGGTAGACCGTGCCGGGCTGGCCGTCGTAGCGGCGGCTCAGGTGGCCTTCGGTGTCGAGCAGATCGCCCGGGCCCGCGGCGCTGCCCGGGCGCTGCACCCGGCGCAGGCCGACCGGCACCGGCAGATCGTCCGGCAGCGTCACCGGCGCATCGCCGAAGACCAGCAGCGTGAACTCGCCCGCCGCCATCTGGCGCAGCAGCCAGGTCGGCTGGCCGTCGACCGCCACCGGCGCGTCGTCCATCGGCGCGCCCGGCAGCATCCAGCCCTCGAAGCTCTCGCCCGCGCGGTCCGGCGTCACCAGGGCTGAGGTGTGCAGCGTGGCCGGCACCGACAGCCGGCCCGAGTTGACCAGCGCGCGGGCGAACGCATGCTCGCGCGCCAGGCCGAGCACCGCGTTGCGGAAGCGCTTCGACATCGCGCTCTTGGGCGTGATGAAGTCGGTCGAGCGGGTCGAGTTCAGCAGGTTCTCGTCGGCGGCAAAGGCGCGCTCGGCGTGGTAGCTGTCGAGCAGCGCCTCGGGCGCACGGCCGCTCAGCACGGCACCCAGCTTCCAGCCGAGGTTGTCGGCGTCCTGGATGCCGGAGTTGGCGCCGCGCGCGCCGAAGGGGCTGACCTGGTGCGCCGCGTCGCCGGCGAACAGCACCCGGCCGTGGCGGAAGTTCGTCATGCGCCGGCACTGGAAGGTGTAGACGCTGACCCATTCCAGCTCGAAGGGCCGCTCGTCGCCGAGCATCGCGCGGATGCGCGGGATCACGCGCTCGGGGCGGCGCTCCTCGTCCGGGTCGGCCTCCCAGCCGAGCTGGAAGTCGATGCGCCAGACATGGTCGGCCTCGCGGTGCAGCAGCACGCTCTGGCCGCGGTGGAACGGCGGATCGAACCAGAACCAGCGCTCGGCCGGGAAGTCGGCCTTCATCACCACGTCGGCGATCAGGAAGCGGTCGCGGAAGACCCGGCCCTCGATGTCCAGGCCGAGCATCGAGCGCACCGGGCTGCGCGCGCCGTCGCAGACCACCAGCCAGTCGCAGGCCAGCGTGAAGGCGCCGTGCGGTGTCTCGACCTGCAGCGTGGCGCCGCGGCCATGCGGCTCGACCTGCGTCACCTTGTGGCGGAAGCGCATCTCCAGCGCGGGCAGCTCGCGGGCTCGCGCCACCAGATACGCTTCCAGGTAGTACTGCTGCAGGTTGACCATGCCGGGCCGCTCGTGGCCGGCCTCGGGCAGCAGGTCGAAGCTGAACACCTCCTCGGTGTCCAGAAAGGTGCGCCCGACATTCCAGGTCACGCCCTTGTCCACCACCGGCTGGCCGCAGCCGAGCCGGTCGAGGATCTCCAGCGTGCGCTTGGCGTAGCACAGGCCGCGCGAGCCGACGCTGACCGTGTCGTCGTCGTCGAGCAGCAGCACCGGCTGGCCGCGCTGCGCCAGGTCGATCGCCACGCTCAGGCCCACCGGGCCGGCGCCCACCACCACCACCGGGCGGCGGGCGCTGCCGGGCGGGGCGTCGAGCTCCGGCGCGCGGGGCGCGTCGAACTTCGGATAGCTGTAGGTGGAATGCATGGCTCAGCCTTCGAGCGTCTTCCACATCTCGATGTCGCGCTCGGCGGTCCAGATGCGCGGATCGGGGTAGCGCGTGGCCTCGTCGTAGGCGCGGGTCACGTCGAAGGGCATGCAGTGGTCGAAGATGACCCAGCGGCCGTATTTCGGCTGCAGCGCGGCGTAGGTCTCGCGGTAGACCGCGCCCAGGTCACGGCCGGCGTCGGCACCGGCCTTCACGTTCGTCCAGACATCGCGGATGAAGTCGCGCGTCACCGTCAGGCCCTGCTGCACCTGCTCGGGCCCCTTCAGCGCCGGGCCGCGGCCGGGCACCAGCTGCGCGGGCTGCAGCCGCGCGATGTTGTCCAGCGTGCCGGGCCAGTCCTGGAAGTAGGCGTCGCCGGCATAGGGCGTGGCGTCGAACTCGACCAGATCGCCCGACAGCAGCGTCTTCTCGCCGGGCAGCCACACCACCGTGTCGCCCTTGGTGTGGCCGCGGCCGAGCTGCAGCAGCTGCACTTCGAGCTTGCCCAGCCACAGCGTCATCTTCCCCGTGAAGGTCATCGTCGGCCAGGTCAGGCCGGCGGGCACCGTCTCGACATTGCGGAACAGGCGCGGGAAGCGGCCGATCTCGCTGGCCTTGTCGAACTCGCCGCGCTCGACGATCAGGTCGTGGGTGTCCTGGCTGGCGAGGATCTGCTGGCCGCCCTCGGCCAGGTAGGCGCTGGCGCCCAGCACCCGCACCGCGTGGTAGTGCGTCATGACGACGTACTTGATCGGCTTGTCGGTGACCTCGCGGATGCGGCGGATCACGTCGGCGGCCATCGCCGGCGTGGCCTGGGTGTCGGCCACCAGCACCGCGTCGTCGCCAATGATCACGCCGGTGTTGGGGTCGCCCTCGGCGGTGTAGGCCCAGGCGTGCTCGGAGATCTGCTCGAAGGTGACCTTCTTCTCTTCCAGATCGGCCTGGGAGGCGAACTTCTTGGTCGGGGTGGTCGGCGTGCTCATCGGGTGGCTTTTGCGGTGGTTTGTCATTGACGAACTGATTTGCTGATCGAGATCAACGCACGCCAGTGTAGGTTGATGATTTGTCATTGGCAAATCAATTGTCTAGAGACAAACCCTGGGTATGGCGCCGCGGTGGGCGCCACATCGGTTCCAATCCATGCCGAAGAAGGAGAGACGACACGATGTCGAGACAGGACAAGGACGGCGACGACGAGGAGCGCGGCCAGCGCGCAGTGCAGTCGGTGGAGGTGGGCGGGCGGCTGCTGCTGGCCCTGTCGCGCAGCCCCGGGCCGATGTCGCTGAAGGATCTGGCGGCGCAGGCGGGGCTGCCGGCCTCGCGCGCGCACCCGTATCTGGTCAGCTTCGGGCGGCTGCGCCTGATCGAGCAGGACACGGTGAGCGGCCGCTACGCGCTGGGCGCGGCGGCGCTGCAGCTCGGTCTGGCCTGCCTGCACCAGCTCGACCCGCTGCGCGCGGCGCAGCCGGTGGCCGAGGAGCTGGCACGCTCGACCGGCCACGCGGTGGCGCTGGCGGTCTGGGGCAATCTGGGGCCGACGGTGGTGCGGCTGCACGAGGCGCGCCAGCCGCTGCATGTGGCGATGCGGGTCGGCACGGTGATGTCGGTGCTGGGCACCGCGACCGGGCGCGCCTTCGCCGGCGTGCTGCCGCCCGAGCGGGTGCACGAGGCGCTGGCCTTCGGCGTCGGGCCGCTGGGCGAGAGCGCGGTGGCGCTGGCGCCGGCCGCCGAGGTCGAGGCCGAGCTGGCCAGCGCCCGGCGCGAGATGGCCGAACACGGCCTGGGCCGCGCCAATGGCCGGCCGATCCCGGGCGTCAACGCCTTCAGCGCGCCGGCGCTGGACCACGAGGGCCAGCCGGCGATCGTCATCACCGCGCTGGATCACCAGGACCGGCTGGCGGCCGACTGGGATTCGGCTGCCGCGCGGGCGGTGCGGGCGGCGGCGGCGGAGATCTCGGCGCGGCTGGGCGGGGCAGGGGAGCGGGCCCGCGGCGGCTGATCCTCAGGCCAGCCGGTCGAGCAGCGGCATCAGCCGGGCATTGGAATGCACGCCGAACTTCTCGCGCAGGCGGCGGGTCTGGTGGTCGATGGTGGAGACCGAGCGGTCGAGCTGGCGCGCGATCTCCTTGTAGCTCAGGCCGCGCGCGACCAGCCGCGCCACCCGCAGCTCGGCCGGGGTGAGCGTCGGCAGCACCGGCGGCCGGGCGAGCGCATTCAGGCGGCTCGCCTCGGCCAGCAGCGGGCCCAGCGCCTGCGCCGCCCAGTGGCCGAGCTGCTGGCCGGTGGCGTCGCTCCAGCGCGGCTCGGGCCGCTGCCAGTCGGCGCACAGCAGGCCGATCGCCTGCGCGCCCGCGCGCAGCGGCAGCGCGAGCTTGGCCTGCGTGCCGTGCGCCAGCAGGCGCTCGCGCAGCGCGGCGCTCATCGCGCGTTCCTGCGCGACCTCGCGGATCGGCAGGCAGCCCTCGACCCGCCAGACGGCCTGCAGCCCCGGATCGGTCGCCTCGAAGGCCAGGCCGAGCACCGTCGGCAGCGGCTGCGCCTCGCGCTGCACCTCCGCGCTCGGCCGGTAGGCGCGGGCGCACCCCGCCGCATCGACGAAGCCGCCGGGGCCAGCGTCGACCCGGTCGGCATCGAGCAGGTCACGCAGCCAGTCGGCCGCCCGGTGCCAGCAGGCGGCCTCGTCGTCGAGGTGCAGCAGCAGCTCGGCGGCGATCTCGCGCCCGGGGCGCCAGCGGGTGGCGCCGGCGCCGCCCAGCAGCCGCTCGCGCCAGAGCCGCTGCAGGCGCAGCAGCTCGGCGGCGCCATCGATGGCGGTGGTTTCGGCGGGCGTCATGCCGGCAGTGCAGGCGCGGTCTTCAGCGCGCCGCAGCCCGGGTGCCCAGTCGATCGACCAGCGCCTGGCGCGTGGCGGGCACGTCCAGCGGCCGGGTCGCGCGCAGCCGGGCGATCTCCGCCTCGGTGTAGGGCGCGGTGCCGGGCGGCAGCGTCGCGGCCGAGACCCGCGGCAGCAGCCAGTTCATCAGCCGCGCGATGTCGGCGTCCGACAGGCCCGAGTTCATCACGCCAGGGACCTGGACGATGAACTCCCGCCCGCCGGGCACCGACAGGAAGCGGCCGAGCTGCTCGCGCATCGAGGGCACGCCGCGCTCGGGCGCACCGCTGCCGTCCTCGAGGTGGCAGCCCATGCAGTGCTGCAGGTACTGCAGCCGCGCCTGGGCTTCGGGCGAAGCGGCCGGGGCCGGGGCGGCCAGCACGACGGCCGCGCCGGCCAGCAGGGCCCGCACCGCAAGGCGCACCGACCGCCGCCGGCTCACGGCATCACCCGCGCGCGCAGATCGCGCAGCGCCTTGTGCGAGGGCGCCGGGCTCTCGGCCCGTGCCGCGGCCACCTCGGCGGCGTCGAAGGGCATGCCTTCGCGGCCGTTGAGCGCGGCCAGATGCGCGCCGAGCGCGACCAGATCGGCATCCGTCAGCGCCGCCTGCGCCGGCATGGCGCCGACGAAGGTCTGGCCCTGCGAGACGATGCGCCCGCTCAGGCCGTGCAGCAGCACCCGCAGCACATAGCCGCGGCCCTCGGGCCGGGCCAGCGCCGGCGAGAGCGGCCCGGCCAGCGCCGGGGCGATGCCGGCGGTGCCCTGGCCCTGCGCGCCGTGGCAGGCGAAGCAGACGCTGGCGAAGATCTCGGCGCCGCGGGCCGCCGGCGTGGCGGTCTGGGCCGCGACCGGAAGGGCGCCCGCCGCCAGCACGGCGGCCAGCGCCGCTGTCGCTGCCGCGCGCATCAGTCCGCCACCCCGACGATGACCGACACGGTGCAGTGGTAGACCGAGCTGTCGTTGGCCATGCACCAGTTCACGTCGTTGTGCACCCCCAGGCGGTAGCCGGGGCGGTCGCCGTGGTTGGTGTTGCAGAAGCACGAGCCGCAGGGCGTGCGGCCGCAGCAGTCGGTGTAGCTGACCAGGTAGTTCTTGCCGTCGGCCGGGTTCAGGCAGGTGC
>JBJOPV010000184.1:0-7394 GCA_046050625.1 Pseudomonadota bacterium | reverse complement strand
GCGCACCGCCAGCAGCACGCCGCCCAGCGCCGCCAGCGGCACGCCGAACTGCTCGGCGTAATGATTGGGCAGCACCACGTAGAGCGGCAGCGCGACGAAGGCCAGCGGCAGCCCGAGCGCGCCATAGCGCAGGCCGGCGCCGATCGCGGCGCTCATCCGCCCGCTCCCAGCAGCGCGGCGCGCAGCTGCGGCTCGGGCCCGCGCGGCGACAGCCAGATGCCGAAGAAGAGCCGCGCGAACTCGGTCTCGGCCACCTCGCCGGTGGGGCGGCCCTGATGCAGGAAGCGCGCCCCCCGGCCCGCCCGGTTCACGCCCACCAGACGCTCGCCGGACTGCACGTCGGGAAACGCGGCGCGCATCGCCGCGCGCCAGGCCTCGGCGCGCGCCTCGTCGAAGCGGTCGAGGCGGCGCATCTCCTCGATCGAGCGGTCGGCGATGCCCTCGCCCGACAAGCGCCGCGCGTAGATCAGCTCGAGCGCGAAATCGCGGCCGGCGTAGTCCTCGGCGCTCAGCGGCGCGGCCGCACCCGGTCGCCACAGCCGGGCGTCATAGATCGACAGCCCGAGCCAGCGAAAGCGCATCGTGCCCTGCAGGCGCGGCTCGGGCAGCGCGGCGCGCACCTCGGCCGGCGGCTCGGCCGCCCGGGCGACCGGCGCCAGCAGCCCCAGCGCCACCGCCGGCGTGGCCCGCAGCCAGCCTCGGCGCGTCGTCATGGCCGCCTCAGCGTGTACTGGACGACATTCGTGTTGCCGGTGTCGAAGGCCGCCTCGCAGTAGGCCAGATAGAAGTCCCAGGTGCGCATGAACGGCAGATCGAAGCCCAGCGGGCGCATCTGCTCGGCCTGCGCATGGAAGTCCGTGCGCCAGCGCCGCAGCGTCTCGGCGTAATCCGGCCCGAAGGCCAGCGTGCGCTCCACCTCCAGCCCGGCGCGTCCGGCGGCCAGGCGGAACTCCTGGTCGCTCGGCAGCAGGCCGCCGGGAAAGATGTACTGCTGGATGAAGTCGGTCGAGCGCACATAGCGCTCGAACAGGTCATCGCGGATGGTGATGGTCTGGATGCAGGCGCGCCCGCCCGGCTTCAGGCCGCGCGCCACCGTCTCGAAGTAGGACGGCCAGTAGGCGCGGCCGACCGCCTCGAACATCTCGATCGACACCAGCGCGTCGAAGGGCGCATCGGCGATGTCGCGGTAGTCCTGCAGACGCAGCTCGGCCTGCCCGGCCAGGCCCTGGCGCGCCAGGCGCTCCTGGGCCCAGGCGAGCTGCTCGGTCGACAGCGTCACGCCGGTCAGGTGCGCACCGCGCCGCGCCGCCGCCTCGGCCACCGCGCCCCAGCCGCAGCCGATCTCCAGCACCCGGCTGCCCGGCTGCACGCCGGCCTCGGCCAGCGCGCGGGCCACCTTGGCGTCCTGCGCCGCGGTCAGCGCGCGGCCGTGATCGCCGTCGAACCAGGCGCTCGAATAGTTCATCGTCGGGTCGAGCCACAGCCGGTAGAACGCGTTGCCGAGGTCGTAGTGCGCGTGGATGTTGCGCCGGCTGCCCTCGCGGCTGTTGCGGTTGCGCCAGTGCTGGAGCCGGTGCAGCAGCGAGCCCCACCAGCCGCCGAAGATCAGCCGCTCGATCGCCTCGCGGTTGAGCAGCAGCAGGCGCAGCAGCGCGGGCAGGTCGTCGGTGTCCCAGTCGCCGGCGATGAAGGCCTCGGCAAAGCCGATGTCGCCGGACTTCAGCGCCGCGGCGAACACCTTCTGGTCGTGCACCACCAGCGTGGCGCGCGGCTCCATGCCCGAGCCCAGGCGCAGGTGCGAGCCGTCCGGCCAGCGCAGGTCGAGCGTGCCGTGCTCGATGCGCTGGAGCAGGCTCAGCACGGTGCGGGTGGCGGCGCTGGCGCCCTGGGGCAACAGCATCTCGGTCGGCGTCGACGAAGACACGGACGGGCGCAGCGGCAGGCCGGGCAGCGCGGCAGAACGGACAGGCGGGTTCATCGAAGGTCTCGCTCGGTAGGGCTCATCGGCTCACCAGCGCCGCAGGCGGCACCGGCTTGTGGAAGAAGGGAACGCGGCGCCACCACAGGTGCAGCGCCTGCCAGTGGATGCGCGCCATCACGCCCAGCGTCAGCAGCGGGTGCGCGGTCCCGGCGCGGCGCAGCGTCTCGGCCGTCAACGGCTCCAGATGGCCGCTGACGCTGGTGCTGATGAGCTCGCGGCCGTCGGCGTCGTCATGGTCGATGCGCACCACGGTGCGCTCGGGGGTGCGCAGGAAGCGGAAGCGGTAGCGCCCCTCGACACGGCAGAACGGCGAGACGTGGAAGACCTTGTCTGCCCGCAGCTCATGGCCCCAGGCCGGGCTGTCGAGCAGGTAGCAGTGGCGCTCGCCGAAGGTGTTGTTGACCTCGGCGACGATGGCGCGCAGCGTGCCATCGTCGCGGTGCGCGTACCAGAAGCTCACCGGCTTGAAGGCATAGCCGAGCACGCGCGGGTAGGTGTGCAGCCAGATCTCGCCGTCGGCGTCCACGATGCCCTCGGCCGCCAGCAGGCGCTCGAACCAGGCCAGCGCATCGTCGCCGCCGTCGCCGTGGTCGCAGTCATGGAAGCTGACCCATCCGGCGCGGTTGCGCGCCAGCACCGGATCGGGCTGCTGGCGCAGCGTGCGCATCGGCAGCAGCAGGAACCAGGTGTCGTAGCGGAAGGCGCGAGCCACCGGCCAGCGCCGCGCATGGCGCACCGGGCCTCGGCCGATCAGCGCACGCGGCGGGTTCATGCCGCCTCCGCCGCCGACACCGGCCGAACCAGCTTCAGATGCGGACCGGCATCGGCCACACGCTCGCGCAATGCCGCGACCACCGCCAGGCCCGACTTCAGCCCGTCCTCGTGGAAGCCGTAGCCGGTCCAGGCCCCGCAGAACCAGGTGTGGCGCCGGCCCTGGATCGACGGCAGCCGGCGCTGCGCCTCGATCGCCGCCAGGTCGAAGACCGGATGGCTGTAGTCGTACGCGCCCAGGATGTGCTCGCGCCGGACCGGGCGCACCGGATTGAGCGAGACGATCACCGGCTGCGTCCACGGCATGGGCTGCAGGCGGTTGAGCAGATAGTGCAGGCACACGCCCGAGCGCTCGCGGCCCGCGTCGCCGGCGTGCTCGTAGTTCCAGGCGGCCCAGGCCTTGCGGCGCTGGGGCAACTGGTTCTCGTCGGTGTGCAGCACCGCGCGGTTCGGGTGGTAGCGGATCGCGCCCAGCACCGCGCGCTCGTCCACGCTGGCGTCGGCCCCCAGCAGCCGCAGCGCCTGGTCGGAGTGGCAGGCCAGCACCACCTCGTCGTAGCGCGCCTCGCCGTCGGCGGCCGCGACCCTCACGCCGCCTTCGGGCAGGCGGTGCAGCGCATGCACCGGCGTCGACAACCGCACGTCGGGCAGCCGCGCGGCAATCTTCTCGACATAGTGCCGCGCACCGCCTCGCACCGTGTGCCACTGCGGCCGGTCGCTCACCTGCAGCAGCCCATGGTTGTGGCAGAAGCGGATCATCGTCGCGATCGGGAACTGCAGCATCTGCTCGGTGGGACACGACCAGATGCAGCCGATCATCGGCAGGAAGTACCAGCGCCGGAAGGTGTCGGAGAAGCGCTCGGCATCGAGGAAGTCGCCGATCGACTGCGCCAGCTGGGCCTCGCTGCCCGTGCGCGCCAGCGCGGTGGTGCGGCGGTTGAAGCGCAGCACCTCGCCCAGCATGCCCAGAAAACGCGGGCTGAACAGGTTGGCGCGCTGCGCGAATACCGTGTCGAGGTTGCAGCCGCTCCACTCCAGCCGCCCCTGCTCGGCCTGCACCGAGAAGGACATGTCCGAGGGCGCCGTGTCGACGCGCAGCTCGGCGAAGAGCTTCAGCAGCTCCGGATAGGTGCGGTGGTTGAAGACCAGGAAGCCGGTGTCGACGCCCTGCGTGTGCGCTCGCCCGTCCGGGCCGGGCAGCGTCACGTCGACGGTGTGGGTGTGGCCGCCGAGGTAGTCGCCCGCCTCGTAGAGCGTGACCCGGCAGTCCGAGCCCGGCGCCGACAGATGCCAGGCGCTCGACAGGCCGGCGATCCCTGAGCCGATGATGGCGATGCGTCGCATGGCTCAGGCCCTCACGGCGGTGCGGGGATCGGACAGAAGAGACGCCGTGCAGCGCCCGAAGGGGAAGAAGGGAGGGAGGGAGGAGGAGAGGATCCCCCTCCGGGGGGCTGCCGGAACGCGGGGTCCGGACAGGCTGCACGGCGTGAAAATCGTTGCCCGATCGGCAGGAGCAGCGCGTCCGGTCTCCATGCGGACCGGATGCGCAGGCCAAGGCCGATCGGATGCACTGGCTGTGAGCCGGCCTGCGCGCGGAAGTTCCCGGACGGCAGCCGCCGCGAGGGTCGAGATGTGAGCAGACATGTCCGGGCTCCGGTGGGAGAAGGTGCAGGGAGGACGCCGCTCAGCGGCGGGCCAGCTCGGCGCGGATGTCGCGCAGCAGGGCACCATCCTCCGGCGTGGTGAAGCTGGTGTAGGCCTTGACGGTGCGTCCGTCACGCCCGATCAGGTACTTGTGGAAATTCCACTTCGGCGTGCTGCCCGACAGCCGCGCCAGGTCGGCGTAGAAGGGATGCGCCTTCGCGCCGGTGACCGGTGTCTTCATGAACATCGGGAAGCGCACCGAGAACTGGTCCTCGCAGAAGGCGGCGATCTCAGCGTTCGAGCCCGGCTCCTGGCCGGCGAAGTCGTTCGACGGAAAGCCCAGCACCACCAGGCCATCGCCCTGGTGCTTGCGGTAGAGCGCCTCCAGGCCCTG
Organism: Pseudomonadota bacterium; assembly: GCA_046050625.1. Taxonomy (GTDB): domain Bacteria; phylum Pseudomonadota; class Gammaproteobacteria; order Burkholderiales; family Burkholderiaceae_C; genus Sphaerotilus. The sequence continues at coordinate 2,604 of JBJOPV010000184.1, read as the reverse complement.
GTACTGCGAAGTGAAGCCGCACTGGCTGGCGGTGTTGACCACCAGCACCACGCGCCCGGCGTACTGGCACAGCGACTGCGGCTTCTCGTCCTGCAGCCGCGGCACCGCGCGATCGAGCAGTGCGGGGCAGGCCGGTGCGGCGGGCGTGGCCGCCCGAGCCGGAGACGCGCTGGCGAAGAGTGCGAACAGCGCCGCAAGAAGAGTTGCCTTGAACATGATTTGTCTTGGGCAAACAGTGGATGTGGTTCTAATATTAGGCATCAAGGACAAAAACCACAATGTTTGTCCAGGACAATTTATCGACGAAAACGCGACATCGCTGGCCTGACATCACGGCAAGCGATGTGCGGCACACTCGGAGCCCCCTGATGAATGACCGGGCACCCACCGCACTGACCATGTTCACGATCGCCGCCGTCGAACGCGACACCCGCCTTGGCAAGGACACGCTGCGTGTCTGGGAGCGCCGCTACGGCTTCCCGCGCCCCTTGCGCGACGACAACGGCGAGCGCCTGTACCCACCCGAGCAGGTCGAGCAGCTGCGCCACATCCGCCGCCTGCTCGATGCCGGCTGGCGCCCCGGGCGCATCGTCGGCCTGTCGATGCAGGAGCTGCAGCGGGTGGGCCAGCTCTCGGGCAGCGAGTCCGCAGGGCCTGCCGAGCCCGCGCTGAAGGCCGAGCCGAAGGCGCTGTACGAGTTGCTGCGTGCGCATGACGTGACCGGGCTGCGCCGCGCGCTGATGCAGACGCTCTTGCGCCGGGGGCTGGCGCACTTCATCACCGAGGTCGCTCAGCCGCTGCTGGTCGAGATCGGCGAGGCCTGGGCACGCGGCCAGCTCGAGGTCTTCGAGGAGCATCTGTGCAGCGAGGCGATCGAGACGGTGCTGCGCACCGCGATCGCCACGGCGCCGGAGATGAGCACCGGCGGTGCCCCACGGGTGCTGCTGACCACCTTCCCCGGCGAGCTGCACGGCCTGGGCCTGCTGATGGCCGAAGCGCTGTTCACCCTCGAGGGCGCGAGCTGCATGAACCTGGGCTGCCAGACGCCGATGCCCGACATCGTCGCCGCCGCACGCGCGCATCGCGCCGACATCGTCGCGCTCGGCTTCTCGATGGTCAGCCCGGCCGGTGCCTCGCTCGACCATCTGGCCGAGCTGCGCGCCCGGCTGCCGCAGGCGGTCGAGCTGTGGGCCGGCACGCCGCAGGTGGCGATGCAGCGTCGTGGCCCCGAAGGCGTGCTGATGCTGCCGACGCTGGGCGAGATCCATTGCGGCATCGCTCGCTGGCGGGCGCCGGTCGGCACGACCCTGGCGGGTGCCGATCGTCATTCAAACGATTGATACGCAGGCATCAAGACCGGTGAATCCGGCTGAACGGAGGGGCCTCTAAGCTGTGCAGCAGCTGACAAGAGACCCCTCCGCCATGAGTTCCACCCCATCCCCCTCGCGCTACGGCGCCACCGCGATCGCGCTGCACTGGCTGCTGGCCGTGGGCATCGTCGGCGCCTTCGGCGTCGGGGTCTACATGACCGGCCTGCCCTTCTCGCCGACGCGGCTCAAGCTCTACAACTGGCACAAGTGGGCTGGCGTGACGATCCTGGCGCTGTCGGCCGCACGGCTGCTGTGGCGCCTGGCGAACCGCCCGCCGGCGCTGCCGGCCTCCATCGACAAGGCCATGCCGGGCTGGCAGCGCACCGCCTTCCACGGCACGCACCACCTGATGTACCTGCTGTTCTTCGCCGTGCCGCTGACCGGCTGGGCCTACAGCTCGGCGGCGGGCTTCCCGATCGTCTGGTTCGGCGTGCTGCCGCTGCCGGACTTCATGCCGGTCGACAAGGCGCTGGCCGAATCGATCAAGCCGCTGCACGAACTGAGCGCCTTCGGCCTGGCTGGCCTGGTGGTGCTGCATGTGGCCGCCGCGCTCAAGCACCAGCTCATCGACCGCGACCGCCTGCTCGGCCGCATGGGCCTGGGGCCGGCGCCGCGCTGAGACGCGCCGATCACCCAGCAGCCGCCCCGCTCATCCTGATTTCCGGAGTTCTTTCATGACCGTCATCCTGCGCACCGCGGCCCTGGCCGCCGCCTCCTTCGCCGCCCTGGTCGTCGCGCCGACGCCCGCCCTGGCCCAGCAGAAGCTCGACGCCGCCAAGAGCGAGATGCTCTTCGTCAGCAAGCAGATGGGCGTGCCGGTCGAGGGCCGCTTCCGCAAGTTCGACGCGCAGATCGCCTTCGACCCGAAGAAGCCGGAGGCCGGCCGGGTCGCCTTCAGCATCGACATGGGCAGCGCCACCTTCGGCTCGCCGGAGGTCGATGTCGAGCTGCCCAAGGCCACCTGGTTCAACGTGCCGAAGTTCCCGCAGGCCACCTTCCAGTCCAGCGCGATCAAGGCCGTCGGCGCCGGCAAGTTCGAGGTGGCCGGCAAGCTGTCCATCAAGGGCAGCAGCCGCGACGTGGTCGTGCCGGTCGCGCTGACCCAGGCCGGCGGCAGCACCACCGCCACCGGCGCCTTCGCGATCAAGCGCCTCGAATTCAAGATCGGCGAAGGCGACTGGGCCGACACCTCGATGGTCGCCAACGACGTGCAGGTGAAGTTCAAGCTGAACCT
>JBJOPV010000183.1:0-7408 GCA_046050625.1 Pseudomonadota bacterium | reverse complement strand
GCCCTCGTGAGGCGGAATTGGCGCCTGCGCGGTCATCGACGCAGGCGCCCGGGGTCGGGCGACCGGTTCAGACCAGGCACGCGTGGTGCGAATCCGGGATTATCGCACCAAGCTGGCGACATGTCGAAGAATTGCGCACCGCACCATGGTGCACACCCGGATCGGAGGCCGGCCGACAGCAGTGACATAATCCGCGCCGCCCCACTTTCCGGACCGACGCAGCCCCCCACGGGCCCGGCCCCCTCCTTGGCCACTGAACAAGAGCTCTCCGACTTCCTGCAAGGCATCGAGAAGCGCGCCTTCAAGCGCACCGTCTACGCGGTGCGCGACGAGGACGCGGCGCTCGACATCGTGCAGGACGCGATGATCCGGCTCGCGCATCGCTACGGAGACCGCCCGGCGGCCGAGCTGCCGCTGCTGTTCCAGCGCATCCTGGGCAACGCGACGATGGACTGGTTCCGCCACCAGAAGGTCCGGAACGCGGTGCTGCGCAACTTCTCCGACTTCGAGCCTGTCGGCGGCGATGACGACTTCGATCTGCTCGAGCATCTGACAAGCCAGAGTCCGGCCGGCGAGGCGGCCGAGGGTGCCGATGCCGGCGCCGCGCGCGCACAGACCTTGCTTCTGATCGAGGAAGAGGTCGCACGGCTGCCGACGCGTCAACGTGAAGCCTTCCTGATGCGTTATTGGGAAGAGATGGATGTCGCCGAGACGGCAGCCGCCATGGGCTGCTCGGAAGGCAGCGTCAAGACTCACTGCTCGCGTGCCGTGCATGCACTGGCCAAGGCACTCCAAGCCAAGGGAATTTCACTGTGAAGACCGCCCCATCCTCCTCGCGCCCAGGGCGGCCGGCCAATGCCGAAGCCCTGGAAGCGCGCTTCGCCCTGCGATTGACCGCCCGCCTGGAGGCCGGCGCCCAGCACGCGCCCCATGACATCAGCGAGCGGCTGCGCGTGGCGCGCCAGCAGGCTGTCGCCCAGGCACGGCGCCCGGCCACAGTGCGCAGCGCCGAGCAGGCCGAGGCCAGCGCGGTGCTGCCGGTCAGCGTCGGCGCTGGCGGCACGGCCGCGCTGCTGCAGTCAGGCCCGCCCGGCGAGGACAGCTCGCTGTGGAGCCGCCTGGGCTGGCTGCTGCCGGCGCTGGTGCTGCTGCTGGGGCTGATCGGCATCGGCGAGTGGCGCGACCTGGAATCGATGGCCTCGATGGCCGAGCTCGATGCCGAGCTGCTGGGCGATGACCTGCCGCCCTCGGCCTATGCCGACGCGGGCTTCAGCGAATTCCTCAAGCGCCCGGTCGAGATCGCCCTGCCCGTCACCGAGGTGGAGACGCAGGAGGGGGCGGCGCTACCGGCCGCCCCGGATGCACCTCGCCAGCCATGAGTTCTCCCCGACGACGTGCCCTGTCCATGGCCAGTGCCGCCTGCACGCTGGCCCTGGCGCTGGTGAGTGCCCTGCCGCCGTTTGCCCGACCGGCCGGCGCACAGGCGACACTCGGCACCACGCTGGGAGGCGCCGCAGGCTGGCCGCAGCTCACGCCAGCAGAACAGAAGATCCTGCTGCCCCTGCGTGACCAATGGGCTGACATCGAGCCGCTGCGCCGGCAGAAGTGGCGCGACATCGCCGCGATCTATCCCACGCTGCCGGCCGAACAGCAGGAGCGACTGCGCTCGCGCATGGCCGAGTGGGCCAAGATGACGCCCGCGCAGCGCAACACCGCCCGACTGCATTTCGGCGAGGTGCGCCAGGTGCCGCCCACCGAGCGCCAGGCCCGCTGGGAGGCCTGGCAACAGTTGCCCGAGGCGCAGCGACGCAGCATCGGCACCCAAGCCGCCAGCGCACCACTCCTCACCGGCACGGTGCCCGCGGCAGTGCGCAAGACATCCGCTGCAGCCCAGGCCCCCCAGATCAAGAGCAACATCGTCGCAACGCCAGTGCGCACCACGCCGCAGCCGGTCGCCCCCGGCACGGTCCAGGCCGGACCGGGCGCCAGTACGCGACCGATCAGCAAGGCCACCCCGACGCCGCCCCGCCATCAGCCAGTCGGCCTGCCCAAGATCGCCGCCACGCCCGGCTTCGTCGATCGGACCACGCTGCTGCCCTCTCGCGGGCCGCAGGGAGCGGCGGCGGCCGTCTCGCCCACGCCGGTCATCACGCTGCCTGCGCCCGCACCTGCAGCGGCTCCGCCCGCTGTCGTGGCCTCGGCACCGCTCGCGGCCACGTCGGCCTCTGGCAGTGCGTCGGCGAGCGACGGCAGCCCCTGAGTCCGGCGGTGGGCCGAGCCCGGAGCCCGGGCGGTTAACATGGCGGCCCCGAGAAGACAGCCCACGACCGATGGCCGCCAAGCCCGCCCTGCCCTATACCCCGGATGATGCCGATCCGGCCGTCCAGCCGACCCCGCCGCTGCGCCGTCGTCTTGCGGCGATGCTGTACGAAGGCGTGCTGCTGTTCGGCGTGCTGATGATCGGCAGCCTGCTGTTCGCCATCGCCGCCGACCAGCGCCATGCGCTGCAGGGCCGCGCCGGATTCCAGATCTTCCTGTTCCTGCTGCTGGGGCTGTATTTCTGCTGGTGCTGGACGCGTGGCGGCCAGACGCTGGCGCTGAAGACCTGGCATGTCCGGCTCATCCAGCGGGACGGCCGCTCGCCGGGCTGGCCACAGGCGATCGCACGCTATCTGCTGAGCTGGCTGTGGTTCGTGCCCGCGCTGCTGGCGGTGCAGCAGCTCGGCCTGCAAGGCGACAAGCGCCTGTTCGCCGCAGCCCTGCTGATCGGCATGCTCGGCTATGCGCTGCTGGCGCTGCTGCTGCCGGATCGGCAGTTCCTGCATGACCGGCTGTGCCGGACCCGGCTGATCACCTGGCGCCCGGCCCCGCGCCGGCGCGCCTGAAACACAGCCTCCACTGCAGGAACATCCACATGGACAATCCGCACAAGGGTCGCACCGGCCTGGATCGCATCCGCCACGCCGCTGGCTACTCGCTGCAGGGCCTGGTCGGTGCCTACCGGCACGAGAGCGCCTTCCGCCAGGAGCTCTGGCTGGCGGCGCTGCTGCTGCCGCTGGCCTTCTGGCTGGGCCGCACCTGGGTGGAGGTGGCACTGCTGGCCGGCAGCGTGGTGATGCTGATGATCGTGGAGCTGCTGAACTCGGCGGTCGAGGCGACCGTCGACCGCATCTCCTTCGACCTGCACGAGCTGGCCAAGCGCGCCAAGGACTACGGCAGCGCCGCGGTCTTCCTGGCGCTGGCGCTGTGCGGCGGCATCTGGGCCGCCGCGCTGTGGAGCCGCCTGGCCGGCGGCTGAAGATCAGACCGCGTTCTCGTCGGTCTCGCCGGTGCGGATGCGGATGACCTGCTCGACCGGCGTCACGAAGATCTTGCCGTCGCCGATCTTGCCGGTGTGCGCGGCCTTGACGATGGCCTCGAGGCAGCGCTCGACGTCCGCCCCCTTGACGACGATCTCGACCTTGACCTTGGGCAGGAAATCGACGACGTACTCGGCGCCGCGGTAGAGCTCGGTGTGGCCCTTCTGGCGGCCGAAGCCCTTGACCTCGGTGACGGTCAGGCCGGTGACGCCGACATCGGCGAGGGCCTCGCGGACCTCCTCGAGCTTGAACGGCTTGATGATGGCGGTGATCTGTTTCATGGTCATGGGCGGTCTCCGGGATCGGTTCGCGATCGGTTCGAATTCAATGTAACACCGGGTCCGGCGGCCTGACGCCCCCGGTCCCGGCTCACGTCATCACTTCAGGGCCTTGTAGCGGAAGCGCTTCGGGCGGGCGCCCTCTTCACCCAGGCGACGCTTCTTGTCGGCCTCGTACTCCTGGTAGTTGCCGTCGAAGAAGAACCACTGCGAGTCGCCTTCGGCCGCCAGGATGTGGGTGCAGATGCGGTCCAGGAACCAGCGGTCGTGCGAGATGATCATGGCCGAGCCTGCGAACTCCAGCAGGGCTTCTTCCAGCGCGCGCAGGGTCTCGACGTCCAGATCGTTCGACGGTTCGTCCAGCATCAGCACGTTGCCGCCCTGGGCCAGGGTCTTGGCCAGGTGGAGCCGTCCGCGCTCACCGCCCGACAGGCTGCCGACGAGCTTCTGCTGGTCATTGCCCTTGAAGTTGAAGCGGCCGATGTAGGCGCGGCTGGGCATCACGAACTTGCCCACGACGATGTTGTCCAGACCGCCGGAGACGTCTTCCCAGACCGTCTTGCTGTCGTCCAGGCTCTGGCGGCTCTGGTCGACGAAGGCCAGGCGGGCGGTCTTGCCGATGGCGACCTCGCCGGTGTCCGGCGCCTCGACGCCCTGGATCAGGCGGAACAGCGTCGACTTGCCCGCACCGTTCGGGCCGATGATGCCGACGATGGCGCCCGCCGGCACCTTGAACGACAGGTTCTCGATCAGGACACGGTCACCAAAGCTCTTGGAGACGCTCTTGAACTCGATCACCTCGTTGCCCAGGCGCTCGGCCACCGGGATGAAGATCTCGTTGGTCTCGTTGCGCTTCTGGTAGTCGACGTCCGACAGCTCCTCGAAGCGGGCCAGACGCGCCTTGCTCTTGGCCTGGCGGCCCTTGGCGTTCTTGCGCACCCACTCCAGCTCCTGCTTCATGGCCTTGGCGCGGGCGTCCTCGGTCTTCTGCTCCTGCTCCAGGCGCTTTTCCTTGCCTTCCAGCCAGTCGGAGTAGTTGCCCTTGTACGGATAGCCCTGGCCGCGGTCGAGTTCCAGGATCCACTCGGCGGCGTTGTCCAGGAAGTAGCGATCGTGGGTGATGGCCACCACGGTGCCGGAGAAGCGCTGCAGGAAATGCTCCAGCCACTCGACCGATTCGGCGTCCAGGTGGTTGGTCGGCTCGTCGAGCAGCAGCATGTCGGGCTTGGACAGCAGCAGGCGGCACAGCGCGACGCGGCGCTTCTCGCCGCCCGAGAGCGGGCCGATCAGCGCGTCCCAGGACGGCAGGCGCAGCGCGTCGGCGGCGATCTCCAGCTGCAGGTCGGTGTTCTCGCTGCCGGCGGCGGCGATGATGGCCTCGAGCTCGGCCTGCTCGGCGGCAAGCTTGTCGAAGTCGGCGTTCTCGTCGGCGTACTCGGCGTAGACCTGCTCCAGGCGGGCCTTGGCGGCCATCACGCCGCCGATGCCCTGCTCGACCGCCTCGCGCACCGTCTGGCCCGGATCGAGCTGCGGCTCCTGGGGCAGGTATCCGATCTTCAGGCCCGGCATCGGCACGGCTTCGCCCTCGATGTCCTTGTCGAGGCCGGCCATGATCTTCAGCAGCGTCGACTTGCCCGAACCGTTCAGGCCCAGCACGCCGATCTTCGCGCCGGGGAAGAAGGACAGCGAGACGCCCTTGAGGATCTGCCGCTTCGGCGGGACGATCTTGCCGACGCGGTTCATCGTGAATACGTACTGGGCCATGGGTGTGCGGTTGCCTGTCTGTGGAGGTTGCGGAGAATTCCGTATTGTCGCCGCAGTCTTGCCCCCGCGCACCAGCCGACGGACGGCCGATCCGGGCCGACCGGCGGCACGCCCGAACGGTGACGCCCTGGCCAGGGCGGCCTAGCATCGCGCATCCTTTCATTTTTGCGCGATCGCCGATCGAAGGCCTCGCGACCCGACATGCGCCGCCCGACCCCCGTTTCCATCCGATGCCACCGTCCGAGCCGGGGCTTCACGCTGATCGAGGTGATGGTGGTGGTGGCCATCATCGGCATCCTGGCCTCGGTGGCGCTGCCCTCCTACAACGACTACATGCGCCGCAGCACGCTGCCGGAGGCCTTCACCTTCCTGTCGAACGACCGGGTGGCGATGGAGCAGTACTACCAGGACAACCGCAACTACGGCAGCGGATCGTGCGCGAGCAAGACCAGCGCGGTGCCCTCGGCCGGCAATCTGCCGGACAAGGGCTCGAGCCTGAAGTTCAGCTTCAGCTGCACGCTGGGCGACAACGGCCAGAGCTACGTGCTGCGCGCCACCGGCAGTGCCGGCCACGCCATCGGCCATGTCTACGAGACCGACCAGGCCGGCAGCCAGCGCACCACGCTGTTCAAGGGCGGCAGCGTCACCAAGGCCTGCTGGCTGAAGCGAGGCAGCGAATGCTGAAGCGCACGCACCGCGGCTTCACGCTGATCGAGCTGATGGTCGCGCTGGCCGTGGCCGGCCTGCTGCTGATGGGCGCCATTCCGCTGGTGCGCGAATGGATGATGAACATGCAGGTCCGCAACGCCGCGATGTCGATCGCCGGCGGGCTGGAAAAGGCCCGCGCCGAGGCGGTGCGACGCAACCGCGACGTGATCTTCTCGCTGGTGTGGAGCGCCAGCACCAGCCCGGCCAGCCTGGGCAACGACTGCACGCGCTCGCCGCTCCGGGCCTCCTGGGTCATCAGCCTGGAAGACCCCGCCGGCGGCTGCGGCGGCCCCCTGCTGACGGGCGACGCCAGTGCGGCCGACAAGCCCCGGCTGCTGGCGCGCCACGCCCAGGGCGACGGCTCGCCCGACGTGATCGTTGGTGTCTACGACGCCAGCTGCGCCAGCGCCACCGGCGAGACGCAGGTGGTCTTCAACAGCTTCGGCCGCGCCGCGACCAGCCCGGCGCCGATGCGCTGCATCGTGGTGCGCCACCCCGGCAGCAACACCACCCACACGCTGCGGGTGATGCTGGGCACGGGCGGAAGCGTCCGCACCTGCGACCCGGCCGTCACCGAGCGTGACGATCCGCGCACCTGCATCCCGACCTGATTGCCGAGACGCCCCCATGGTCCTGCCTCCTGCCCGCCCGCGCCGGCCCCGGCCCTACCCGATCCGCATCCGCGGCTTCGCGCTGATCGAGGCGCTGATCGCCCTGCTGATCTTCTCGCTGGCGGTGCTCGGCCTGGTCGGCCTGCAGGCGGCCATGACCCGCGCCAGCACCGGCGCCAAGTACCGCGCCGAGGCCACCTACCTGGCCACCGACCTGATCGGCCGGATGTGGAGCAACCGCGCGATGCTGAAGGACTTCAGCGACTGCCAGACCAGCAGCGCCTGTCAGACCTGGCTGAGCCGGGTGGCCGACACGCTGCCGGCCGGCACCGCCATCGTGTCGGTGATCGACCGGATCGACACCGCGCTTGACGACACCACCAAGGTGGCGCCCTACTCGGTCAGCGAGGTCACCGTGCGGGTGCGCTGGCAGCCGCCGGGCGAAAGCGCGGCGCACGAGTTCTCGACCACCACCGTCATCAGCGCCAACCCGGCCTCGTGAACCAGCACGCCATGACATCCACTCTTCCTGTGCCAATCGCCCAGCGGCGGGTGCGGCAACGCGGCGTGACGCTGATCGAGCTGATGGTCGGCATGGTCATCGGCCTGCTCGCGGTGCTGGTGATCAGCCAGGTCGCGATCCTGTACGAGGGCCGCAAGCGCACCATCACCTCCGGCTCGGACGCGC
>JBJOPV010000182.1:0-7418 GCA_046050625.1 Pseudomonadota bacterium | reverse complement strand
AAGGTGCTGGCGCACAGCGAGATCCCTGATACCCACTCGATCCGCATCGGTTCGATCATTGGAGCCCACTCATGAATGTGAAGCGCTTTTTCGGGCGCAACTCGCGCGAGGCGATGCAGAAGGTTCGCCAGGCCTTCGGCGACAACGCGGTCGTGCTGTCGACCAAGCCCAGCAGCTCCGGCATCGAGATCGTGGCGATGCCGGCCGAGAGCATCGATGCGATCGAGCGTTTCGAGTCCGGTCCGGCCGCACAGGCCGACGAGCGCTTCGATGACGATCTGCACGAGGCCGAGCCGACGCTTGACCGCTTTGAAGCGGCACCATCCGATGCCAGTGCGCAGGTCCAGGACGATGTCGGCACGCTGGCGATGAGCACGCTGTCCTTCCAGGACTATGTGCGCGAGCGCATGCTGAAGAAGCGCCAGGCCGAGATGAAGTCTCGCAGCGACGATGACGAGGACCGGGACGCTTCGACCATGCCGGGTGCGTCCGCGAGTCATTCCGTGCCGGCTCCGGTGACCACGTCGGGCGTGTCGCGGGCCCTGCCTGCGGTGGCTCGGTCGGGCGAGAGCCGCCGCGAGGCGGCGGCTGTCAGCACGCGCGCCGCTGAATCGGCCATGCCGAGCATGTCGCAGCCGCCGGCCACCTATGCCGACTGGATGCGCCAGCAGGAACGCGACGAGGCCGCCGCCGCATCGGTCGTCGAGGAGCGTTCCTATCCGCCGGTCATGAGCCTGCATGACGATGAGCAGCTCTCGACTTCGGATGGCGATCTGTACGACAGCACCCTGATGCCGCGTCTGGACGTGCCGGCGCAGCCGGCCGCCGCAGCCGCTGCACGCGGCATCGATCCGGGAGACTCGATCCTGCCCTCGTCGATGGAGATGCTCAACGAGATCCGTGCCATGAAGGGCATGATCGAGGAGCGCTTCAACACGATGGCCTTCATGGACCGGCTCAACAACAGTCCGCGCCATGCCCAGCTCACCACCCGGCTGCTCGATGCCGGCTTCTCGCCAGGCCTGATCCGCAAGCTGTGTGACAGCCTGAGCGATGACGTGACCGACGAGATGGTCTGGGCCGCCGATGTGCTGCAGCGCAATGTGCAGGCCGGCGAGAACGAGCCCGACATCGAGGACCAGGGGGGCGTCTACGCGATGATCGGCTCGACGGGTGTCGGCAAGACCACCTCGACCGCCAAGCTGGCGACCTCGTTCGCGACCCGTCACGGCGCGGCCAATCTCGGTCTGATCACGCTTGACGCCTACCGGATCGGTGCACACGAGCAGCTGCGCGCCTATGGCCGCATTCTCGGCGTGCCGGTGCACACCGCACATGACCGCGCGGCGCTGGAGGATCTGCTCGACCTGCTGTCGGGCAAGAAGATGGTGCTGATCGACACCGCCGGCTTGGCGCAGCGCGACGCACGTACCCGAGATCTGCTCGACATGCTCTCGCACCGCAGCATCAAGCGGCTGCTGGTGGTGAACGCCGCGCAGCAGGGCGAGACCATCGAGGATGTGCTCAACGCCTACTCGGCCAACCAGGCCCGCGGCATCATCCTGTCGAAGCTCGACGAGGCGGTGAAGCTCGGCCCGGCACTCGACGCGCTGATCCGCCAGCACCTGAAGGTGGTGGCGATCTCGAACGGCCAGCGCGTGCCCGAGGACTGGCACCGCCTCAGTGCCCAGGCGCTGGTGAACCGGGCGCTGCGCAGCGGCGGCCCCCAGGCCTGGCGCCTGAACACGGGCGACGTCAACCTGATCTTCTCCCGGCCCGCCTCGGCCGCGACCGAGCCTGCGCCGGCTGCGAAGCCGGTGGCTCCGGCCGCAGCGAACGCATCGGCCCCTCCCGCACGTCGCCAGCCGTCCGCGGCGGCCCGTGACCTGGGTGCCTGAGCGGCCCGCCCCAGACCGCAACGGAGCAAGCGATGGCCTTTCCCAGCGATTTCCGCCAGGCACAGCCCGCCGATCAGGCCGACGGGCTGCGCCGCCTTTTCTCCGTGCGCTCCGTCCGCTTCATTCCGGTGGTGTCCAACCCGTTTGTCCAGCATCAGGACCAGCTGCTGCACCGCATGATGGTCGCGCTGGAGTCGCTGGGGCTCTACACGCTGATGGTGGACGCTTCCGAGCGGGCCCCGAGGGTGCGTGACGGCGGCTTCGACGGTCTGGCGAAGTTCATCGAGCCGCGCTCCGACCGCCGCGCCTATCTGGCCGCGCGAGGTCTGCCCGAGCGCTGGTCCGAGAGCGTGACCGGCCCGCGCGGCTTCCTGCGGGCGATCATCGATGCGGCGCCGCTGTCGCAGGCGGTGCTGCTTCATGCCAGTGCTGCCGAGCTGGCCCGCCTGCTCGGCAGCGGCGAGCAGGGCCTGAGCCGGCCGCGCCCGCTGGTGCTGTGCGACGAGCGCGCCGATGCGGTCACCCATGCCTACGCCTCGCTGAAGCGGCTGGCCACCGAGGTCGGCTGGCGCGAGCACGACATGCTGATGAGCGCCGAGATCGATGCGCCGGCCTCCTGGCATGTGCCGGGGCGGCTGGCGCAGTGCGCCGACCTGTTCTTCGGTGGCGTGCAGAACGACTGCATCGAGATCGTTCCGGCCCGCCCGGCGACCTGGCGAGCGGCCGAGGCGCTGGCCGCCTTCATGGACAGTGCCCTGCAGGCCGGGGCGGCCTTCGTGCCCGCCAGCCAGAGGCGTCCGCGTCCGGGTGCAGCTCCGCGCCCGATTTCATCCCCCAGTCTGCAGCCGATGGTCTGACCATGTCACGGAGCCAACCGATCTACAACTCCAACGGCCAGCTCGACGCCAAGACCATGCTCGAGCAGTACAGCTCGCTGGTGCGGCGTCTGGCGCACCAGATGATCGCCCGGCTGCCGGCGAACGTCGAGCTCGACGACCTGATCCAGGTCGGCATGATCGGGCTGACCGACGCGATGAGCCGCTTCGACATCAAGCAGGGCGTGCAGTTCGAGACCTTCGCCACCCAGCGCATCCGCGGCGCCATGCTCGACGAGCTGCGCGGCGGGGACTGGATGAGTCGCAGCGGACGCAAGCACCAGCGCGACATCGAGGGTGCGGTGCACAAGCTCGAGCAGCGTCTCGGTCGCGCGCCGCACGAGAGCGAGATCGCCGTCGAGATGGGCCTGTCGCTGCCCGACTACCAGGATCTGCTCAACCGGGTCCGGGGCACGCAGCTGGTCTATCTCGAGGACATGAGCGGCGACGAGGGTGACAGCGATTACCTCGACCGCCATGTCGCTGACACCGATGCCGATCCGCTGGCCCGGCTCAACGATCGCCGCATGCGCGAGGCGCTGGTCGAGGCGATCAAGGGCCTGCCCGAGCGCGAGCAGTACGTGATGAGCATGTACTACGAACACGACATGAACCTGAAGGAAATCGCCGCAGTCCTGGGCGTGACCGAGTCGCGGGTGTGCCAGCTGCACAGCCAGTCGATCGCCCGGCTGCGCGCCAAGTTGCGGGCCTGGTGAGATTCAGGGCACCTCCGGCGAGGTGCCCTCCAGCCGGAAATCCGAGATGTGGAAGCTGTTGCAGGGTCGGCATGCTGATGCCGACAGGGACCTGGGCCCGGTGGCCGATGCGCTGGCGATGCCGTCCGTGTCGTCCGAGAAGGGCGTGGTTCAGCGCATTGCTGCCCAGGTGTCGAACATCGGTCGCGATGCGGCCGAGACCCGGGGCGTGATCGAGGATGCCAAACGCGATGCGGCCGTGCATCTGGCCTCGCTGCAGCAGCTCGAGCAGTGGCTGCGCGAGGTCGAGCAGTCCCAGCGTGCGATCGGGGATGCCTCCGGTGCCACGCGCGATGCCGTGGTGAGGGCTCGCACCGAGGTCGAGCAGGTCGCCGGCGAGGTGTCGAGCATCGTCGATGTGCTGCGCCAAGTGGCCTCGGCTGCCAGCGACATCGGCCAGATTGCTCTGCAGACACGACTGGTCGCCTTCAATGCTTCGGTCGAGGCCAAGCGTGCTGGCGAGGCCGGCCGGGGCTTCGGCGTGGTGGCCGATGCGGTCAAGGATCTGGCGGGCCGGGTGGAGAGTTCCTCCCGCACCATCATGAGCACGCTGACCGACCTGGATCGTCGCATCGAGTCCTTCTCGCGTGAGATCCGCTCGGGCACGGAGGGGGCCGCTCAGGGCGCGATCCACCGCGCCTTTGCCGAGGTCGAGGTGTCGGTGGGGCGGATCGACGAGACCGCCGGGCGCAGCGCCACCACCGTCCAGCAGGTCTGCGAGCGCTCCCAGCAGCTCTCCAGCGGCATCAGTCATGCCTTCGACGGCCTGGATGTGGCGCTGGACTGCAGCGATCGTTTCCTGTCGGTGTCCGAGACCCTGATCGACGAGCTGGCTGGTTGCGGTGTCGAGACCACCGACACGCCGATGATCGCGCAGGCCCAGCGTGCGGCCGCCGATATTTCCCGGCTGCTCGAGCAGGCGATCCAGCAGGGGCATGTTTCGGTACAGGCGCTGTTCGACACGCGCTATCAGCCGCTGCAGTGCACGCAGCCGGAGCAGTTCCTGGCCGCCTTCTCTTCCCTGGCGGAAAAGCTCTTCCCTGCGATCCAGGAGCGGGTGCTGGGCAGCAGTGACAAGATCGCCTTCTGCATCGCGGTCGATCGCAATGGCTATGTGCCTGTGCACAACACGGTCTATTGCCAGCCGCAGCGCCCCGGTGATGTGGCCTGGAACACGGCCAACAGCCGCTATCGCCGCATCTTCAATGACCGCACCGGGCTGGCCTCGGCCCGCAACGAGCGGCCTTTCCTGGTGCAGACCTATCGCCGTGACATGGGCGGCGGCAAGCATGTGATGCTCAAGGAGGCTTCGGCGCCGATCCTCGTGCAGGGCCGCCACTGGGGCGGTCTGCGCATCGGCTACCGCTTCTGAGGTGATTGCAGTGCAGCCAGCCAGTCGCAGCGCAGCAGGCCGCGCTGGTGCAGCTGGCGCCGCGCCGCAGCGTAGAACGAGGGCATCAGCGTCATCAGCAGCGACACCGGCATCATCTCCGGCGCGTCGATCACGGCCAAGGCCAGCAGCAGTGTCCATCCCGCGGCCCAGACGCACAGCACCAGATCGCACAAGGCTGCTTCCATCGCACGACCGTCGGAATGATGGCGGTGCCATTGCTTGAGATCTTGCAGCTGCTGCAGTGTCATGGGCTGACCTGGATACGGGCGGTGGGTGGCGGAGGAGGGCGGATGTTGCAGCTTTGCTGCTATGCAGCAATTTTAGGGTAAACCCGTGACTCCGCCCACTGAAAACTGTGAATTTCCATGTCCCTCCCTGCATTTGCAGGGGAATGGATGCCGATCCTGACTGATTCTGAAAAAGACAAGGGCCCCGCAGGGCCCTTGTTCACGCTTGCCTGGCTCGCAGCCGAGCGGGGCGAGGGTCTGATCAGCGCTGGTTCAGCGGCTTGACGTCGCGACGCTCGGCGCCGACGAAGAGCTGGCGCGGACGGCCGATCTTGTACTCGGGGTCGGCGATCATCTCGTTGAGCTGCGCGATCCAGCCGACCGTGCGGGCCAGCGCGAAGATCGCGGTGAACAGCTGCACCGGAATGCCGATGGCGCGCTGCACGATGCCGGAGTAGAAGTCCACGTTCGGGTAGAGCTTGCGGGCGACGAAGTAGTCGTCTTCCAGCGCGATCTTCTCGAGTTCCATCGCCAGCTTGAACAGCGGGTCGTTCTGCAGGCCCAGCTCGTTCAGGACTTCATGGCAGGTCTCGCGCATCAGCTTGGCGCGCGGGTCGTAGTTCTTGTAGACGCGGTGACCGAAGCCCATCAGCTTGACGCCGCTGTTCTTGTCCTTCACCTTCTCCATGAACTCGCCGACCTTGGCGACGCCGCCGTTGGCCTGGATCTCTTCCAGCATGTTCAGGCAGGCTTCGTTGGCACCGCCGTGGGCCGGGCCCCACAGACAGGCGACACCGGCGGCGATCGCCGCGAACGGGTTCGTGCCCGACGAGCCACACAGGCGCACCGTCGAGGTCGAAGCGTTCTGCTCGTGGTCGGCGTGCAGGATGAAGATCCGGTCGAGCGCGCGCTCGATCACCGGATTGACCTTGTAATCCTCGCACGGCGTGGCGAACATCATGCGCATGAAGTTGCCGGCGTAGGACAGATCGTTCTTCGGATACATGTACGGCTGACCGACCGAGTACTTGTATGCCATCGCCACCAGCGTGGGCATCTTGGCGATCAGGCGGATCGCCGCGATCTCGCGGTGCTGCGGGTTGTTGATGTCGGTGCTGTCGTGATAGAAGGCCGACAGACCGCCGACCAGGCCGGTCAGAACCGCCATCGGGTGAGCGTCACGACGGAAGCCACGCAGGAAGAACTGCATCTGCTCGTTGACCATCGTGTGATTGGTCACGCGAGCGTGGAAGTCCTTGCGCTGCGACTCGTTGGGCAGATCCCCATACAGCAGCAGGTAGCAGGTGTCGAGGTAGTCGCAGCTCACCGCCAGTTGCTCGATCGGGTAGCCGCGGTACAGCAGTTCGCCCTTGTCGCCGTCGATGTAGGTGATGGTCGAGTTGCACGACGACGTCGACAGGAAGCCCGGGTCGTAGGTGAACTTGCCGGTCTGCGCGTACAGCTTGCGGATGTCCAGGACATCCGGGCCGATGGTGCCCTTGTAGATGGGCAGGTCCATCGACGCACTGCCGTCGGAGAACGAGAGTGTGGCCTTCACGTCGGAGGGGATCATGGCTGTTTCCTCGGTAGGTCGGTTGGTATGGGGGTGGAGTCCTGGGTTCCGGTCTGCGGGAGTGCTCAGGGCCGCTGACGCAGCATGGCGAGCACGTCCCGGACGTCCGGACGATCGATGTCACCCTCGGGCTCTTTCCTGCACAGCAGCAGGTCGAGCAGATCGTTATCGGCCAGATCCATCAGCGCCTCGAGGCCGGTGGCCTGACGCACGGTCAGGTCGGACTCGAAGCGCTGGAAGAACCGCTCGATGAACAGATCATTTTCCAGCAGGCCGCGTCGGCAGCGCCAGCGCAGCTTGCTGAGTGCACGCTCGTCGAGCAGAGTGTCCATTGCAGTTCTTTCAGAGGTCTGACCGCGGCCCAGGCCGCACCGGGGTGGAAGGCGGGACGCGCAGCCGCGGTCGACGCATCAAGGCGGTCAGACGGTCCGGCGGACCATCAGCTCCTTGATCTTGCCGATCGCCTTCGTCGGGTTCAGACCCTTCGGGCACACGTCCACGCAGTTCATGATCGTGTGGCAGCGGAACAGGCGGTACGGGTCTTCCAGGTTGTCCAGGCGCTCGGCGGTTTCCTGGTCACGGCTGTCGGCGATGAAGCGGTAGGCCTGCAGCAGGCCGGCCGGGCCGACGAACTTGTCCGGGTTCCACCAGAAGCTCGGGCAGCTGGTCGAGCAGCTCGCGCACAGGATGCACTCGT
>JBJOPV010000181.1:0-7421 GCA_046050625.1 Pseudomonadota bacterium | reverse complement strand
CCCACCGGCACGCTGCGCAGGGCCAGCGACAGGAAATAGAAGGCCGTCGCGTAGCCGATGACGACGATGGCGGTGGGCAGCGGGCGGCTCAGGCCGTCGGAGGCCTTCAGGCTGCTGGTGGCGATCACCTCGGCGAGGATGGCCACCGTCAGGTGCACATGGGCGGCGGACAGGGACAACATATCCAGGTTCCTGCAAAAGAAGACAGCCCGGCGGGCCGGGCTGTCGTGTCGGAAAAGGCGCGGCAGAAACAGCGGCCACACGGGCCGCCACACGGGTCGCCGCGCGGGCCGTCAGCCGCCCAGCGCCTTGGCCACCACCGGCGCGGCGTCCTCGCCCTTGGCGGTCTTCACGCCCTTCAGCCACGGGCCCAGCACCTCGGGATGCTTGGCCAGCCAGGTGCGCGCGGCCTTTTCCGGGCGGGCCTTGTTGAGAATGTCGAGCATCACCTCGTTTTCCATCACGGTGGTGAACTGCAGGTTGCGCAGGAAGGTGGCGACATTCGGGCAGCGCGCCTCGTAGCCGACGGATACCGCGGTGTAGACCTTGGCCTCGCCGTAGTTCGGTCCGAAGACCTCGTCGCCGCCTTCGAGGTATTTCATCTTCACCTGCACGTTCATCGGGTGCGGCTCCCAGCCGAGGAAGACCACGGCCTTGTGGCCGCGTGCGGCGCGCTGCACCTCGGCCAGCATGCCAGCCTCGGAGGATTCGACCATCTTGAACTTGCCCAGCCCGTGCTGGTTCTGCTTGATCATGCCGGCGATCAGCGCATTGCCGTCATTGCCCGGCTCGATGCCGAGAATGCGCCCGCCCAGTTCCTTCTCGAAGCGCGCGATGTCCTTGAAGGACTTGAGCCCTGCGTCGTAGAGGTATTCGGGCACCGCCAGCGTGTATTTGGCGCCGGTCAGGTTGGGCCGCTCCAGCACCTGGATCTGGCCGGCCTTGACGAAGGGCTCCATCATCGGCGTCATGCTCGGATTCCAGTAACCCAGGAAGGCGTCGATCTGGCGGCTCTTGATGCCGGCGAAAGTGATCGGCACCGAGGCCACGGTCACGCTGGTCTGGTAGCCCATCGCCTGCAGCACCACCGAGGCCAGGCCGGTGGTGGCGGCGATGTCGCTCCAGCCCACGTCGGCAAAGCGCACCTTGCGGCAGCTGGCGTCTTCCTGGGCCTGGGCCGGCGCGCCGGCAAGGGCCAGCATGGCGCTGGCCAGGGCGACGAGGGTCGGGGTCATCCACTTCATGGCGGTTGTCCGGTTGGGTGAGGTCGAGAGGAGCGCGCGAAAGAGAGCGCGCGTGCTTGCACTCTTGCAGGTCAGGCCGGCCGGACTTGTCCGCAGGCGACACGTTCTTTCTCGCGCTGGTCATCGCCCGCGATGACGTTTTCAACCCGATCGGTGTCGGAAAATGAACGCCGGCCCGCGGGCTTCCGGACCACGATCCGCCGACCCCGACCGTCTTCGACCGGCCCCGCGCCCAGGACTTGCCCGTGACTCCTACCCCGCTTCTCATCGCCGGCCAGTGGCAGCCCGCCGCGGCCGCCGGCACCCGCGACATCCTCTGCCCGATCGACGAGCGCGTGATCGCCGTCGCCGCCGAGGCCGACCGCGACGACACCCGCCGCGCCATCGCCGCCGCCCGCCACGCCTTCGACCACGGCCCCTGGCGCGAGACCGGCATCCGCGAGCGCGCCCGGCTGCTGCACCGCATCGCCGACCTCGTCGACCGCGATGCCGAGCACCTGGCCTGGCTGGAGTCGCTCAACACCGGCAAGACGCTCGCCGAGAGCCGCACCGACATGGGCGACATCGCCGCGACCTTCCGCTATTTCGGCGCGCTGGTGGCGGGCGAGTCCGGCGCGGTCAACGAGGCCCCGGCCCATGTCATCAGCCGCACGTTGCGCGAGCCGGTGGGCGTGTGCGCGCTGATCACGCCGTGGAACTATCCGCTGCTGCAGGCGGCCTGGAAGATCGCGCCGGCGCTGGGCGCGGGCAACACCGTCGTCCTCAAGCCCAGCGAACTCACGCCGCTGACCACGCTGCACCTGGCGCGGCTGCTGGACGAGCTGGACAACCTGCCGCCGGGCGTGTTCAACCTCGTCACCGGCGGCGCGGAGGTCGGCGCCGAGCTGGCCGCCAGTGCGGACGTCGATTTGGTGTCCTTCACCGGGGGCGCCGCGGCCGGGCGCCACATCATGAAGGCCGCTGCCGACAGCAACTTCAAGCGCGTCGCGCTGGAGCTGGGCGGCAAGAACCCCAACATCGTCTTCGCCGACGCCGACCTGGACATCGCGGTCGACCGCGCGCTCGACGCCGCCTTCTTCCACGCCGGTCAGGTCTGCTCGGCGGGCTCGCGGCTGCTGGTGGAGGACGCGGTGCACGACGCCTTCGTCGAGCGGCTGGCCGCGCGCATGGCGCGCATCGTCGTCGGCAGCGGCCTGGAGGCGGGCACGCAGATGGGGCCGGTGCAGTCGGCGGCGCAGCGCGCGCGGCTGATGGCGATGGTCGAGCAGGCCGTGAGCGAAGGCGCGCAGGTGCGCCACGGCGGCGGCGCGCCCGAGGGCGAACGCTTCCAGCGCGGCTTCTGGCTGGCGCCCACGCTCGTCACCGGCGTCACCGAGACGATGACGATTGCACGGGAGGAGATCTTCGGCCCGGTGCTGGCGGTCGAGCGCTTCTCGGGCGAGACCGAGGCGCTGCGCCTGGCCAACGGCACGCCCTACGGCCTGGCCGGCGCCGTCTGGACCCGCGACCTGGCGCGCGCGGCGCGCATGACGCGGGCGATGCGCTTCGGCACCGTCTGGGTCAACGACTACCACCCCTATTTCCCGGAGGCGCCCTGGGGCGGCTTCAAGGCCAGCGGCATCGGCCGTGAACTGGCGCGCGTCGGGCTGGACGAATACACCGAGCTCAAGCACAGCTACATCAACCTCGCGCCGGCCGCCTCGGGCTGGTTCGGTGCCTGAAGGAGGACGCGCCATGACGAAGGTCCAGAAGGACAGCGCCCCGGACGAGTTCGACTACATCGTCGTCGGCGCCGGCTCGGCCGGCTGCGTGCTGGCCGCGCGGCTGACCGAGGACGCGGATGTTTCTGTGCTGCTGCTGGAGGCCGGCGGCCCCGACTGGCGGCTGGACTGGCGCACGCAGATGCCCGCGGCGCTGGCCTATCCGCTGCAGGGCACCACCTACAACTGGGCCTATGTCACCGAGCCCGAGCCGCACATGGGCGGGCGGCGCATGACCCAGGGCCGCGGCAAGGGCCTGGGCGGCTCCTCGCTGATCAACGGCATGGTCTACATCCGCGGCAACCCGATGGACTACGAAGGCTGGGCCGCGCAGCCCGGCCTGGCCTGCTGGAGCTACGCCGACTGCCTGCCCTATTTCCGCAAGGCCGAGACCCACGACCGTGGCGCCAGCGACTGGCACGGCGGCGAGGGCCCCTTGCACGTCACCACGCCGAAGGCCGGCATCAGCCCGCTGTTCGAGGCCTTCGTGCGCGCCGGCGAGCAGGCCGGCCACGCCCGCACCGAGGACCTCAACGGGTTCCGCCAGGAAGGCTTCGGTCCGATGGACCGCACCACCACCGCCGACGGCCGGCGCTGCAGCACCTCGCTGGCCTACCTCGACGCGGCGCGCCAGCGCCCGAACCTGACGGTGCGCACCCGCGCCCTGAGCGACCGGGTGCTGTTCGAGGGCGAGCGCGCGGTCGGCGTGGCCTGGCTGCAGGGCGAGGAGATGCAGCAGGCGCGCGCGCGCCGCGAGGTGCTGGTCAGCAGCGGCGCGATCGCCTCGCCGCAGCTGCTGCTGCGCTCGGGCGTGGGGCCGGCGGATGCACTGCGCGCGCTGGGCATCCCGGTGGTGATCGACCGCCCCGGCGTCGGCGAGAACCTGCAGGACCACCTGGAGATGTACCTGCAGTACGAATGCCTGCAGCCGGTCTCGCTCTACCCGGCGCTGCTGTGGCACAACAAGCCGGCCATCGGCATCGAGTGGTACTTGAAGGGAACGGGCATTGCGGCGTCCAACCACTTCGAGGCCGGCGGCTTCATCCGCAGCAGCGAGGAATTCGCCTGGCCGAACCTGCAGTACCACTTCATCCCGCTGGCGATGAACTACGACGGCAGCAACCCGGTCAAGGCACACGGCTTCCAGTGCCATGTCGGCTCGATGCGCTCGCCCAGCACCGGCTTCGTGCGCCTGGCCAGCCGCGATCCGCGGGTGGCGCCGCGGCTGCAGTTCAACTACATGGCCCACGACGTCGACTGGCGCGAGTTCCGCGCCGGCGTGCGCCTGACGCGCGAGATCATCGGCCAGCAGGCGATGGACGCCTTCCGTGGGCGCGAGATCAAGCCGGGCATGGCGGTGCAGACCGACGCCGAGATCGACGCCTTCGTGCGCGAGCATGCCGAGACGGCGCTGCATCCGTCGTGCACCTGCCGCATGGGCGTGGCCGACGACCCGATGGCGGTGGTCGATGCCGAGGGCCGGGTGCACGGCCTGCAGGGCCTGCGGGTGATCGACGCCTCGATCATGCCGCGCATCATCACCGGCAACCTCAATGCGGCCACGATCATGATCGCCGAGAAGCTGGCCGACGCGGTGCGGGGCCGCCCCGCGCTGCCGCGCTCGGGCGCGGCCTGGTTCCGTGCCGACGGCCGGCCCGCGCGCCGCCTGGCGGAGCCGGCATGATCCGGCTCGGCGTGCTCGACCTGGTCGGGCTGGGTGGCGTCTGCGCCTATGTGGTGGCGCATTTCCTGGTGCAGGTGCGCCACGAGTCGCTGCGCAGCCGCCGCATCGTCGCGCTCAATGTCGTCGGGCCGGTGTGCGTGCTGGTCTCGCTGGTGGGCGCCTTCAACATCTCCTCCTTCCTCAGCCAGTCGCTGTGGCTGCTGCTGACGCTGGCGGGGTGGTGGAAAAATCGCCGCCCCTGAGCGGCACGGCAGGCCTGTCGTTGCCGGACATCTCGATGTCGTGCACAGAGCATCCCGGTCCCCCTTGTGGCCTTAACGTGGAGCTGTTCACACGCCGCCCTTTACCGCTTTCCACGGAGTTTTTCCATGACTGATGACAAGGCCCTGATGAATCGCCGCCATTTCCTGGCTGGAGCCACGACCACTCTGGCGCTGGCGGGCACGCCGCTGTCGGTGCTGGCGCAGGCCAAGCCGATCCGCATCGGCTGGACCGCCTGGTCCGACGCCGAGGCGGTGACGAACATCGCCAAGCTCATCCTCGAGCAGCGCCTGGCGCAGAAGGTCGAGCTGGTGATGACCGACGTGGCGCTGCAGTACGCCGGCCTGGAGCGCGGCCAGATCGACCTGATGCTGATGGCCTGGCTGCCCGGCACCCATCAGGCCTATTACGACAAGGTCAAGGGCACGGTCGAGAACCTGGGCGCGCTCTACACCGACGCCAAGCTGGGCTGGGCGGTGCCGGCCGACATCCCGGTCTCCACGCTCAAGACCCTCGACGACCTGAAGAAGCCCGAGGTCATGGAGAAGCTCGGCGGCAAGATCCAGGGCATCGATGCCGGCGCGGGCCTGATGAAGCTGTCGGAGGCTGCGATCAAGACCTACGGCCTGGACTACAAGCTGATGACCGCCTCGGACGCGGCGATGGTCTCGGCGCTGGACCGCGCCATCCAGCGCAAGCAGTGGATCGTCGTCACCACCTGGTCGCCGCACTGGATGTTCTCGCAGTACAAGCTGCGCTATCTGGAAGACCCGAAGCAGGCGCTGGGCGGCGCCGAGTCCATCCATGCGCTGGCGCGCAAGGGCTTCAGCGCCGACTTCCCCGCCGCCGCGGCCTTCATCCGCAACCTGAAGATCTCGCTGGCCGACCTGGAGGGCGTGATGCTCAAGGCCCGCGACAGCACCGCTGCCAAGGAGGCCGCGGCCTACATCGCCTCGCACGGTGATCAGGTCAACCGCTGGGTGGCGGCGGCGGGCAAGTAATCCGCCTCATCCGACGCAAGAAGGGCCGGGGTTTTTGCCCCGGCCCTTCTTCCCTTCTTGTTTCGGCTCAGCGGCCCAGCGCCTGCGGCTGGCCGCCCTTGAAGCCGTAGACGCTCACCGGCGACTGCTTCAGGTCGTGCGCGGCGTTGAAGGCGTATTCGCCGGCCACGCCGACATAGCGGCCGCTGGCGAGCTGCTCGGCCAGCTTGCCCGGATCGGTCGAGCCGGTCTTCTGCATCGCGTCTGCCAGCAGCATCGCCGCGTCGTAGAAGGACACCGCGTAGGTCAGCGGATCGCGCTGGTAGGCGGCGCGGTACTTCGCCGCGAAGGCGCGGCCCGCATCGGCCTGCTCCAGCACCACGCCGGCCTGGCTGCAGAAGACCCGGCCGTCGGCCAGGCTGCCGCCGCTGAGCCGGCTGGTCTCGGTGGTGCAGATGCCGTCGCCGCCGAGCAGTGGCGCGCGAATGCCCTGCGTGACCATCTGGCGCAGCATCGGCCCGGCCTGCGAGGAGTAGCCGCCGTAGAAGACCACGTCGGGCTGGGCGGCGCGGATCGCGCTGAGGATCGCGGTGAAGTCGGTTGCCTTGTCGGTGGTGTATTCCTGGCGCACGACGGTCAGGCCCTGGCGCTTGGCTTCGCCGACGAACTCCTCGACCAGGCCCTGGCCGTAGGCGGTGCGGTCGTCGATCACCGCCACCGTCCTGGCCTTCATCTTCGTGGCCGCATGCACCGCCATCGAGACGCCGACCTGCGCGTCGTTGACGCCGACCCGGAACAGGCGCGGATAGCCGAGCTGGGTCACCTTCGGGTTGGAGGCCACCGTCAGCATCAGCATGCCGGCGTCGTGATAGACCCGGCCGGCCGGGATGGCCACGCCCGAGTTGTAGGGCCCGACCACATAGCGCACATGCGCGTCGGCCAGCAGCTGCGCGACCGCCACGCCCTGGCGCGGATCGGCCGCATCGTCCTGCGCCACCACCTCGAAGCTCACCTTGCGCCCGCCCACCTGCACGCCGCGTGCATTGAGCTCCTTGACCGCCAGCAGCAGGCCGTCGCGGTTGTCGGCGCCGTAGGCGGCCTGGCCGCCCGAGAGCGGTCCGGTGAAGCCGATCTTCACCACGTCCTGGGCCTGGGCCTGGGCCTGCGGGGCCAGACCGAGCGCCAGGGCCAGCGGCGCGAGCCGCAGGCGGGAAAGGGCAGTGCGTCGTTTCATGAGTGCGGGGTCCTTGTTCGATCTGCGAGAAGAAAAGGTCTGCGAAGCTCAGGCGGCCTTGCGCTGCCCGAGCTGGGCCGAGGCCGAGAGCAGCGGCGAGAGGAAGGCATCGGGGCACTGGCGGGCCTCGACGAGCTTGAGGCCATAGGGGCGAGCGCTGCGCTCGACCAGGCGCCAGAGGTAGTCGGCGAAGCTGCGGCGCAAGACCAGGGCGACGCCGGCGGGGTCGCTGCGCAGGATCGTCATCGAGGCCTTGCT
>JBJOPV010000180.1:0-7465 GCA_046050625.1 Pseudomonadota bacterium | reverse complement strand
CTGCTGCCCACGCTCAACGCCGCGCTGGTGAAGTCCGACCACGAGGTGGGCAAGGTGATCGTGTCGCGGCCGGTGGCGCCGCTGCATCCGTCCGAGGTCGAGTTCGAGGCCTTCCTGGCCGCGCACACGCCAGCCCAGAAGGCCGCAGCCACCGGACCGGACGCGCCCGGCTTCTGGCTCTATTCCTCCGGCTCGACCGGCCGGCCCAAGGGCACGGTGCACTCGCACGGCAACCCCTACTGGACCGCCGAGCTCTACGGCCGCGCGGTGCTGGGCCTGCGCGAGGACGATGTGTGCTTCTCCGCCGCCAAGCTCTTCTTCGCCTACGGGCTGGGCAACGGCCTGAGCTTCCCGCTCAGCGTGGGCGCGACGACGATCCTGATGGCCGATCGGCCGACGCCCGAGGCGGTGTTCCGTCGCTGGCTCGGCGGCGTGGGCGACGCCCGACCGACCGTGTTCTTCGGTGCCCCCACCGGCTACGCCGGCATGCTGGCGCACCCCAAGCTGCCGGCGCGCGAGGCGGTGGCGCTGCGCCTGGCCTCGTCGGCGGGCGAGGCGCTGCCGGCCGAGCTGGGCGAGCGCTTCAAGGCGCGCTTCGGCGTCGACATCGTCGACGGCATCGGCTCGACCGAGATGCTGCACATCTTCCTGAGCAACCGCCCCGGCGACGTGCGCTACGGCACCACCGGCCGGCCGGTGCCGGGCTACCGGGTCGAGCTGCGCGGCGACGACGGCCGCGCGGTGCCCGAGGGCGAGCCCGGCGACCTCTACATCCAGGGCCCGAGCGCCGCGATGATGTACTGGGGCAACCGCGAGAAGACCCGCGAGACCTTCCAGGGCGGCTGGACCAAGAGCGGCGACAAGTACGTGTGCAACCCGGACGGCACCTACACCTACGGTGGCCGCTCCGACGACATGCTCAAGGTCAGCGGCATCTACGTCAGCCCCTTCGAGGTCGAGGCGACGCTGGTGCAGCACCCGGCGGTGCTGGAGGCGGCCGTCATCGGCGTGGAAGACGCCGAGGGCCTGACCAAGACCAAGGCCTTCGTGATCCTGAAGGCGCCCGGCGGCGCCACCGAGGCCGAGCTGAAGGCCTTCGTCAAGGACCGGCTCGCGCCCTACAAGTACCCGCGCCAGATCGAGTTCGTCGACGAGCTGCCCAAGACCGCCACCGGCAAGATCCAGCGCTTCCGGCTGCGCGAGCGCGAGCGTGTGCAGGCGCAGGCCCACGCCTCGACCTGAGACCGGACGCCCCGCCGTGGACACCACCGGATTCGTCACGCTCGCGCCGGCCGGCCAGCCGGTGCAGATCGAGTGGGCGCGCATCGACGCACCGGCCGGCGCGCCGGCCCGCGCGCCGCTGGTCTTCCTGCACGAGGGCCTGGGCTCGCTGTCGCTGTGGCGGGACTTTCCCGCACGGCTGTGCGCCGCGCTGGGGCGCACCGGCTGGGTGTACTCGCGCCCGGGCTACGGCCGATCGACGCCGCGCCCGCCCGACGAGCGCTGGCAACCCGACTTCATGCACCGCCAGGCGCGCGAACTGCTGCCGGCGCTGCTCGACGCGCTGGGCGTGGCCCGGCCCTGCGTGCTGTTCGGCCACAGCGACGGCGGCTCGATCGCGCTGCTGCATGCCGCCGCGCATCCCGAGCGGGTCGCTGCGCTGGTGGTGGCCGCGCCGCACCTCTTCGTCGAGGACCTGACGGTCGAGAGCATCCGCCAGGCCCGCGTCGCCTACACGAGCACCGACCTGCGCGCGCGGCTGGCGCGCCACCACGCCGACCCCGACTCGGCCTTCTTCGGCTGGAACGACATCTGGCTCGACCCGGCCTTCCGCGACTGGAACCTCGAGGCCGAGGTCGCCCGCATCACCTGCCCGGTGCTGGCGGTGCAGGGCGAGGACGACGCCTACGGAACGATGGCCCAGATCGAGCGCATCGCCGCGCTGCGCCCGCGGCAGCGCGGCGAGCTGCTGAAGCTGGCGGCCTGTGGCCACAGCCCGCACCGCGACCAGCCGCAGGCCCTGATCGAGGCCACCCACGCCTTTCTGCAGCGTCATGACGGCTCACCCCCTGAATGACGCCTGAAGGCCCCCCTGAAGACTGCCCTGACCACAACGAGGAGACACGCCATGCGCATCCGCCCTTCCCTCCTGGCCCGCACCCTGCTCGGCAGCGCGCTGCTGGCGGCCGTCGCCGCGCCTGCCAGCGCGCAGGACAAGATCAAGGTCGGCTTCATGCTGCCCTACACCGGCACCTTCGCGGCGCTGGGCACCGCCATCGAGAACGGTTTTCGCCAGTACATCGACGAGCAGGGCGGCAAGCTCGGCGGCAAGGCCATCGAATTCGTGAAGGTCGATGACGAGTCCGACCCGGCCAAGGCGTCCGACAACGCCAACAAGCTGGTCAAGCGCGACAACGTCGACGTGATGGTCGGCACCGTCCACTCGGGCGTGGCGATGGCGATGGCCAAGGTCGCCAAGGACAACAACACGCTGCTGATCGTGCCCAACGCGGGCGCGGACGCCATCACCGGCCCGCTGTGCGCCCCGAACATCTTCCGCTCGTCGTTCTCGAACTGGCAGCCGGGCTATGCGATGGGCAAGGTCGCCGCCGACAAGAAGATCAAGACGGCGGTGACGCTGACCTGGAAGTACGCGGCCGGGGACGAGTCGGTCAAGGGCTTCAAGGAAGGCTTCGAGGCGGGCGGCGGCAAGGTGGTCAAGGAGCTGAACCTGCCCTTCCCCGGCGTCGAGTTCCAGGCGCTGCTGACGGAGGTGGCCGCGCTCAAGCCGGACGCGGTGTACGTGTTCTTCGCGGGCGGCGGGGCGGTGAAGTTCGTCAAGGACTGGGCGGCGGCGGGCCTGGGGGCCAACATCAAGCTGATCGGCGCGGGTTTCCTGACCGACGGCACGCTCGAAGCGCAGGGCGACGCGGCCAAGGGCCTGCTGACGACGCTGCACTACGCCGACGACCTGACGAACCCGAAGGACAAGGCCTTCCGGCTGCAGTACGCCAAGGCCTACAAGCTGCAGCCCGATGTCTACGCGGTGCAGGGCTACGACGCGGCGCAGATGCTGGCGGCCGGCGTCAACGCGGTCAAGGGCGACATGAAGCAGCGCGACGCGCTGGTCAAGGCCATCGAGAGCGCAAAGATCGACAGCCCGCGCGGCGCCTTCACGCTCAGCCGGGCGCACAACCCGGTGCAGGACCTCTACCTGCGCGAGGTCAGCGGCAAGGTCAACAAGAGCGTGGGCATCGCGGTGAAGGGTCTGGCCGACCCGGCACGCGGCTGCAAGCTCTGATCCACGCCTGACCCCACGCCTGACTGACAGCACCACGCCCCGATGGACCTCACCACCTTCCTCATCCAGTGCCTCAACAGCGTGCAGTACGGCCTGCTGCTGTTCCTGGTGGCCTCAGGGCTGACGCTGATCTTCGGGATCATGGGCGTGATCAACCTCGCCCACGGCAGCTTCTACATGATCGGCGCCTACCTGGCGTTCTCCTTGAGTTCGCTGCTGGGCAACCTGCCGCTGGCCCTCGTGGTCGGCGTGGTGCTGGCGGTGGCCTTCGGCTACGTGCTGGAGTGGGTGTTCTTCAGCTACCTCTATGACCGGGAGCACCTGCAGCAGGTGCTGATGACCTACGGGCTGATCCTGGTGTTCGAGGAACTGCGCAGCATCCTGGTCGGCGACGACGTGCATGGGGTGGACATCCCCGGCTGGCTCGCGGGCTCGATCGCCATCGGCAACGGCATGACCTACCCGGTCTACCGGCTGGCGGTGTCGGCGGTGTGCCTGCTGCTGGCGCTCGGGATGTACGGGCTCATCAGCAAGACGCGCCTGGGGATGATGGTCCGCGCCGGGGCGACCAACCGCGAGATGGTGCAGTCGCTGGGCATCAACATCACGCTGCTGTACCGGGTGGTGTTCGCGGTGGGGGTGGCGCTCGCCGTGTTCGCCGGGATGATCGCGGCGCCCGTGTCCTCGGTCTATCCGGGCATGGGCGGGCAGGTGCTCATCATCTGCTTCGTCGTGGTGGTGATCGGCGGCATCGGCTCGATCAAGGGGGCGCTGGTCGCGGCGCTGCTGATCGGCTTCGTCGATACCTTCGGCAAGGTGCTGTGGCAGGAAGGGGCCGGTGCGCTGGTCTACGTGCTGATGGCGGCCATCCTGCTGTGGCGCCCGGCGGGTCTGTTCAAGGCAGGGTGACCAGGCGATGACTTCAAGCAAATCTCTTTCTTCGCTGTCCGTGGCCGCCTGGGTGATCGCCTTCGCGCTGCTGGCGGTGTTCCCGCTGCTGCCCGAGCCGATCGGCGGCAAGTTCCACACCGAGCTGATCGCCAAGGTGATGATCATGGCGATCTTCGCGGCGAGCCTGCAACTGCTGGTGGGCTACACCGGCTTGGTGAGCCTGGGGCACGCGGCCTTCTTTGGCTTCGGCGCCTACGCGGTCGCCATGCTCGCGCCGATGTCGGAGGCGGGCAACGGCTGGCTGATGCTGGTCGCGGCGACGGCCGGCGCGGCGCTGCTGGCCCTGGTGATCGGTGCGCTGGTGATGCGCACGCAGGGCATCTACTTCATCATGGTCACGCTGGCCTTCGGGCAGCTCGTCTACTTCGTCTTCCACGACACCAAGCTCGCCGGGGGCAGCGACGGCGCCTACGTCTACTTCAAGCCGGACTTCGCCATCGCGGGCTGGCAGTGGATCGACCTGGAGAAGGCCAACAGCTTCT
Source organism: Pseudomonadota bacterium (assembly GCA_046050625.1). Lineage (GTDB taxonomy): Bacteria > Pseudomonadota > Gammaproteobacteria > Burkholderiales > Burkholderiaceae_C > Sphaerotilus. The sequence continues at coordinate 2,731 of JBJOPV010000180.1, read as the reverse complement.
ACTGGTTCGTGCTGGGGGCGCTGGTGCTGGCGCTTGGTGGTCTGGCGCTGCTGCTGCGCTCGCGCTTCGGGCATGCGCTGGTGGGCATCAAGCACAACGAGCAGCGCATGCGGGCCGCCGGTTATCCGACGCTGCTCTACAAGCTCGCCGCCTTCGTCGTGGCGGGCAAGATCGCCGGGCTGGCGGGCTTTCTCTACGCGGCGCAGTACGGCTTCGTCACGCCCGAGATCCTGTCCTGGCACTACAGCGGCAACGCGCTGGTGATGATCATCCTCGGCGGGCTGGGCAGCCTGGGCGGCGCGGTGACGGGGGCGTTCGCCTTCGTACTGCTGTCGGAGTGGTTCTCGGCGCTGACCAAGCATTGGCAGTTGCTGTTCGGCGGCTTCATCATCGTCGCGGTCGCGCTGCTGCCGCAGGGGCTGGCGGGGCTGTGGGCACGGCTGCAATCCTCGCCGCGCAAGGAGGCCGCATGAGCGCCGCACACACCGCCACCAGCACCGCATTGTTCGAGGCCCGCAATCTCACCCGCCGCTTCGGCGCCCTGGTCGCGGTGAGCGACGTGTCGGTGGCGCTGCATGAAGGCGAGATCCACGCCGTCATCGGCACCAACGGCGCGGGCAAGTCCACGCTGATCAACCTGCTGTCGGGTGAACTGCCGCCGTCGAGCGGCGCCGTCCTGCTCGGCGGCGCGGACGTGACGCGCTGGCCGCAACCCAAGCTCGCCCACGCCGGCATCGGCCGCAGCTACCAGCGCAACAACATCTTCCTGCCGCTGACGGTGCGGGAGAACTGCCGCCTGGCCGCACAGTCGCGGGTGCAGCGGCCGTGGGCGTGGTGGGAGTCGGCGCAAGCCTGCCGCACCAGCACCGAGCGGGCGCGGGCGTCGATCGAGCGCGCCGGCCTGTCGGCGGTGGCCGAGCGCACGGCGGCGAGCCTGTCGCACGGCCAGAAGCGTCAGTTGGAGATCGCGATGTGTCTGGCGACCGAGCCGCGCGTGCTGCTGCTGGACGAGCCGCTGGCGGGCATGGGGCCGGAGGAGTCGCACCGGATGCTCGACCTGCTGCGCTCGCTGAAAAAAGGCCACGCCATCCTGCTGGTCGAGCACGACATGGACGCGGTGTTTGCGGTCGCCGACCGCATCACCGTGATGGTCAACGGCGCGGTGATCGCCACTGGCACGCCCGACGAGGTCCGCACCAACCGCGACGTGCAGGCCGCCTACCTGGGAGGGCACTGAGATGTCCGCACCATCCTCCGCATCCACCCCGCTCCTCATCGACGCGCAGGGCGTGCAAGCCTGGTACGGCAGCAGCCACATCCTGCACGGCGTCGATTTCCGCCTCGCCCGTGGTGAAACCGTCGGGCTGCTCGGCCGCAACGGCATGGGCAAGTCCACGCTGATCCGCACGCTGCTCGGCCACGTCCGCCAGCGCCAGGGCCGCATTCAGGTGGCGGGCAAGGATCTCTCCAAGGGCCTGCCGCACCAGGTGGCGCAGCTCGGCGTGGCCTATGTGCCCGAAGGCCGGGGCATCTTCCCGACGCTGACCGTGCGCGAGAACCTCGTCATGGCCGCCCGCGCCGGCACCCAGGGCCAGAAGGACTGGACCTTCGAGCGCGTGATGAGCACCTTCCCGCGCCTGTCCGAGCGGCTGACAAACCTGGGCAGCCAACTTTCGGGGGGCGAGCAGCAGATGCTCTCGATCGGCCGGGCGCTGATGACCAACCCCGACGCGGTGATCCTCGACGAAGCGACCGAGGGACTGGCGCCGCTGATCGTCCAGGAGATCTGGCGCGTCATCGCCGACATCCGCCGCACCGGCATCGCCACGCTGATCGTGGACCGCGACTACCGCAAGGTGTGCAGCGAGTCGGATCGGCTGGTGGTGATGCAGAAGGGGCGGCTGGTGCTCGAAGGCGCGTCTGACTCGCTGCGCGACAGCGCCGAGCTGGCGGGTTACCTGGGTGTGTAAGGAGACAAGATGGAACTGAGCCTGTTCGGCGACACCGCCGCCCTCGCCCCGCCGCGTGTCGTGCGCGAAGACCTGCCCGGCGGCGGCTTCGTCCTGCGCTCGCCCGAGGCGCTGCAGCCCTTCGCCCGCTGCATCGGCGACTGGCTGGAGCACTGGGCCGCGACGACGCCGGACGCGCTGTTCCTCGCCGAGCGCAACCCCGGCGCGGCCGGCGGCTGGCGTCGGCTCACCTACCGCCAGACCCGCGACGCCGTCGGCCGCCTCGCGCAGGCGCAGCTCGACCTGGACCTGCCCGCCGACCGGCCGGTGGTGATCCTGTCGGACAACAGCGTGGACCACGCGCTGCTGATCCTGGCGACGATGCACCTCGGCCGCGTGGTCTGCACGGTGTCGAGCGCCTACTGCCGGATGACGAAGGATTTCACCAAGATCCACGCCATCCTCGACGCGCTCGACCCGGCCCTCGTCTACGCCAGCGAGCCGGGCGTCCACGGGCCGCCGGTGCGGGCGTGGCGCGGCGGCGCGGCGGGCGTGCCGGTGGTGTTCAGCCAGAACGCGGCGGCCTTCGATGGGGCGCGGTCCTTCGCCGAGCTGCTCGACCGCGAGGAAACGCCCGCCGTCATGGCCGCCTTCGCCGCGATCCGCCCGGAGTGGCCGGCCAAGTACCTGCTGACCTCCGGCTCGACCGGCGTGCCCAAGGTCGTCGTCAACTCGCACCGCATGCTCTGCGCCAACCAGCAGCAGATCGCGCAGGCGTGGCC
>JBJOPV010000179.1:0-7474 GCA_046050625.1 Pseudomonadota bacterium | reverse complement strand
TAGCAGGCCACGCCGTTGCCGAACTCATGGGCGTTGATCAGATCGACCGCCTCGGCGAAGGTGGCCACGCGCACGCAGCCCAGCACCGGGCCGAAGATCTCTTCCTTGTAGATGCGCATCTCCGGGGTCACGCGGTCGAACAGCGTGCCGCCGGTCCAGAAGCCGTTCTCCAGGCCCGCCGGGCGGAAGCCCCGGCCATCGACCACCAGCTCGGCGCCCTCCTCCACGCCGACGGCGATGTAGCCTTCGATGCGGTCGCGCGCCTGCGCGGTGACGATCGGGCCCATCTCGGCGTCGAGGTTCATGCCGTCCATGATCTTGAGCTGGCGGGCGCGCTCGGCCACCTTGGGCACCACCTTGTCGGCGATCTCGTCGCCGACGAAGACCGCCACCGAGATCGCCATGCAGCGCTCGCCGGCCGAGCCGTAGGCCGCGCCGATCAGCGCATCCACCACCTGGTCGACATCGGCGTCGGGCATGACCACCATGTGGTTCTTCGCGCCGCCCAGGGCCTGCACGCGCTTGCCGTGGTGCGCGCCGGTCTCGTAGATGTACTGCGCGATCGGGGTGGAACCCACGAAGCTGACGGCCTTGACGTCCGGGTGGTTCAGCAGCGTATCGACCGCCAGCTTGTCGCCCTGGACGACGTTGAAGACGCCGTCGGGCAGACCGGCTTTCTTGAGCAGCTCAGCCATGAACAGGCTGGGGCTGGGGTCGCGCTCGCTGGGCTTGAGGATGAAGGTGTTGCCGCAGGCGATCGCCACCGGGAACATCCAGCACGGCACCATCACGGGGAAGTTGAACGGCGTGATGCCGGCCACCACGCCCAGGGCCTGGCGCATCGTCCAGTTGTCGATGCCGGTGGAGACCTGCTCGGTGTAGTCGCCCTTCATCAGCTGCGGGATGCCACAGGCGAACTCGACGATCTCGATGCCGCGGGTGACCTCGCCCTGCGCGTCGGTGAAGACCTTGCCGTGCTCGGCGGTGATCATCGCGGCCAGCGCGTCGCGGTGCTCGTTGAGCAGCGCGAGGAAGTTGTTCAGGATGCGCGCACGGCGCACCGCCGGCGTGTCGGCCCACTTCGGGAAGGCCGCCTTGGCCGAGGCGATCGCGGCCTCGACCTCACCCTGCGTGGCCAGCACGACCTCGCGCGCGACCGCACCTGTGGACGGGTTGTAGACGGCCTGCGCGCGGCCGCTGCGGCCAGCGACGACTTCGCCCTGGATGTAGTGGCCGACGGTGTCGGTGCGGGTGAACGGGGTCGGTGCGGACATGGCGTGCTCTCCTGAAGGAATGGAGCGCAGTCTAGGCAGGCCGCCACGGACTGAACAGCCTCCAGCGACGGATACACTGTTCGCTCACACGAACAATCATCCGAGAAAACCCGGAACAAACCCGAAACAAAGGAGCCCTGGATGGCGCTTCAGGATGACCCGCAGGTCCGCCGCCTCGACACGCTCTGGTCACCGATCCACGCGCTGACCGTGCTGGGCGACCTGGGCAGCTTCACGGCTGCTGCTCAGCGCCTGGGCCTGAGCAAGGCCGGCATGAGCCAGCGCATCGCCGATCTGGAGCGCGCCGCCGGCGTGCCGCTGGTGCAGCGCACCACCCGCAGCGTGCGTCTGACCGAGGCTGGCCAGCAGCTCGTCGATACCACCCGGGACGCCTACGGACAGATCGAGCGCAGCTTCTCGCAGGTCAAGGACCTCGCCGCCGTGCCACGCGGCCGTCTGCGACTGACGATGCCAGTCGCGCTGGGCCGACAGATCATCGTGCCGCACCTGCCCGCCTTCCTGCATGCGCATCCCGAGGTGCGGCTGGAACTCGATCTGTCGGATCGGCTGGTCTCGCTGGCGCAGGAAGGCTTCGATCTGGCCATCCGCCACACGGCCCACCCACCGGAAACCCATGTGGCCTGGCCTCTGCTGCCCACGCGCACGCTGCTCGTGGCCTCGCAGGACTATCTGGCCCGACGGGGTCCCCCCCGGCAGCCCGCCGATCTGGCCGGACATGACTGCCTGCACTACCTGCGACCGGGCGAGACACCCGCCTGGCAGTTCCGTCGGCGCGGCGATGACCGCACGAGTGGTCAGGAGCAGGCCGCGCATGTGACCGTCGCGGTGCGCGGGCCCTTCAGCGCCAACAACAGCGAAGTGCTGCGCGAGGCTGCGCTGGGCGGCCTGGGCATCGCGCTGCTGCCCGACTTCAGTGCCGACGGGGCGCTCGCTCGCGACGAGCTGATCGAGGTGCTGCCGCAGTGGCAATGCGTCGGTGCCTTTGGCGAGCAGCTCTGGGCCATCCGCCCCTACAGCCCGCATGTGCCGCGCGCCGTCCACGCGCTGGTGGGCTACCTCCGAGAGACCCTCGGGCAAAAAAAAACCCACCAACGAGGGTGGGTTGATGGACGTTCCGGATGAACGCCGTTGGGAAATCCTGAGTCCCGGCCACGGAATCCTGTGTATTTTTTTGCGGATCCTCGCAGGTCAGGGGCGGATTTTCGTGGTACCGCGTGACAGCTGATGAGGTGACTTTATGGGGGGGGTCAGAGAGCGCACATCCCCATAAAGGATGAACCCGAAAAGAGCGGAATTCAGAGGTTCTGTGTTAACAGCCAGATACGAATTCCTTCGATTCAGCTCGCCATCACCCTCAATCAGACCGCAATCGCCCTGAATTTCCCCTGAACCTCGTGGTACCCGGCAAAGCCGAACGCCAGAGCTGGCTGACGGCCGCTGATCAGCTCGGCCAGCGCGCGACCCGATCCGGCACCGTGGGTCCAGCCCAGCGTACCGTGGCCGGCGTTGACCCACAGGCCCTCGACCTTCGTGCGGCCGATGCAGGGGATGTTGGTGGGCGTGCTCGGGCGCAGGCCGGTCCAGTAGTTCGGCTCGCTGGTGTCGGCCACGCCGGGGAAGAGCTGCTCGAAGCGCCGGCGCAGCGACTCGCAGCGCGTGCGCGCCACCCGGCCGTCCAGGCGGGTGTCGTAGCCGGCCAGCTCGGCGGTGCCAGCCACGCGGATGTGGTCGCCCAGGCGCGAGATGGCGATCTTGCGGGTGTCGTCGAGCAGGCTGACGACGCTGGCGCGCTGCGGGTCGCGCAGCCGGAAGGTGGCCGAGTAGCCCTTGGCCGGATAGATGTTCAGATCGACCCCAACGCCGCGCAGCAGCGGTGCGGTGTAGGAGCCCATCGCCGCCACCACCGCGTCGCCCGAGATCGTGCGGACCTGCGTATGGCCGACGCGGCGCACCCGCACCTGCTTGACTGCGCCGCCGATGCGCTCGAGCGGCAGCACCTCGTGCTCGTACAGGAAGGTCGCACCCCGCTCGATGCAGCGCCGCGCGAGCTGCTGGGTGAAGACGCAGGCGTCGCCCGACTCGTCCGACGGCGTGAAGGTGCCGCCGGCGATGTTCGGCGCCCACGAGGCCAGCGCAGGCTCGATGCGCAGCACCTCCTCGCGGCTGAGCACGCGGCGGTCCACGCCGTAGCGGCGCATCAGCTCGGCGCCGGCCGCGCCCGACTCGAAGTCGGCCTGGGTCGAGAAGAAATGCAGGATGCCGCGCTCCAGGCGCTGGTACTCGATGCCGGTGGCCGCCACCATCGACTTCAGCGTCTCGTGGCTGTAGCTGCCCAGCGCGACGAGCTGGCGCACGTTGCGCTCGAAGGCCGCATCGCTGCACTGGCCCAGAAAGGACAGGCCCCAGCGCCATTGGTGCGGATCGAGCCTGGGGCGGAACAGCAGCGGCGACTCGTCGCTCATCAGCCATTTCATGACCTTCAGCGGCGCGCCGGCGTTGGCCCAGGGCTCGCAGAAGCTGACCGAGATCTGCGCGCCGTTGGCGAAGCTGGTCTCCAGTGCGGCATCGGGCTGGCGCTCGATGACGGTGACTTCATGGCCGAGCTCCAGCAGGTGCCAGGCGGTGCTGACGCCGATGATGCCGGCGCCGAGGATGGTGACTTTCATCGTGATCTCCTTGCCGGTCAGGCACGGTGCGGCAGCGACGCTGCCCCCGGCTCCGGACGATGACGCGATGGTGACAGCGGCCGCGCACTCTCAAAAGAGACATGAATTGGTTTCAGGTTTGATAATCATTGCTTATGAAACTGCTCGATCCTGCCGCCCTCGACTGTCTGGCCGCCCTCGTCGATGAGGGCAGCTTCGAGCGCGCCGCGCACCGGCTGGCGATCACGCAGAGCGCGGTGTCGCAGCGGCTGCGCGCACTGGAGATGCAGATCGGCCAGCCACTGGTGGTGCGCTCGCGGCCGCTGCGGCTCACCGGCCCGGGCCAGGTGCTGCTGCGCTACGCGCGCCAGCTGCAGGCACTGCGCAGCGACGTCGCGCGCGATCTGGGCGAACGCATCGATGTCGAGGACCGGGTGCCGATCGCGGTCAATGCCGACAGCCTGGCGACCTGGGTGCTGCCGGCGCTGCAGCCGCTGGTGGACGACGGCATCTCGCTGGAGCTGATCGTCGACGACCAGGACTTCACCCACGACTGGCTGCGCGAGGGCCGGGTGCTGGGCTGCGTGTCGACGCTGGCGGAGGCGCTGCGCGGCTGCCGGGTCACGCCGCTGTGCACCATGCGCTATGTCGCGGTGGCCAGCCCGGCCTTCGTCGAACGCCTGATCGGCGCGCGCGGGCTGAGTCATCGCCATCTGGCGCAAGTGCCCTTCGTCGTCTTCAACCGCAAGGACGATGCTCAGGCGCAATGGGTGGAACGGGCGTTGGAGCTGACCTCGCCCCGGCTGCTGCAGCGCTATGTGCCCTCGTCGGAGGCCTATGTCCAGGCGGTGGAACGCGGCTGGGGCATCGGCGTGGCCGCCTGGCCGCTGGTGCGCTCGCGGGTGGAGGCCGGCCAGCTGCAGCTGCTGCGCCCCGACGTGCATGTGCCGGTGGACTTGCACTGGCACCAGTGGAAGCTGGCCGATGTGGTCTCGGCCGGCACCGCCCGGCCGGGCCTGCTCGAGCGCATCGGCGCGGCACTGGCGGCCGGCGTGCCGCAGGACGGCCCGGCGCGCATGAGCTGATCGATCTGGATCGCGCGTCGCCTGACTATTATTGCGGCGCACCATGATGTCACCTTCTCTTTCTCGCCGCGCGACCCTGCGGGAACTGTCGCGCTGGGCCGCGCTCCTGGCCGCCCAGCGGGTCGCTGCCGCACCGGATGCATCGCTGCCGCGCCAGGAGCGCCCGCACTTCGGCACCGATCCGTTCACGCTCGGGGTGGCCAGCGGCCAGCCGCGGCCGGACTCGGTGATCCTGTGGACCCGGCTGGCGCCGCAGCCGATGGCGCCGCACGGCGGCATGCCACGCGCGCTGGTGGCGCTGCAGTGGCAGGTGGCCGAGGACGAGGGCTTCTCGCGCATCCGGCGCCACGGCACCGTCTGGGCTGATCCGGCGCAGGCCCACAGCGTGCGGGTGCGCGCCGACGGGCTGACGCCGGGGCGGATCTGGTTCTACCGCTTCATCGCCGGCGATGCGCTCAGCCCGACCGGTCGCACCCGCACCGCACCGCCCGAGGACGCACCCGTGGACCGGCTGCGCCTGGTGCTGGCCTCCTGCCAGCACTACGAGCAGGGCTGGTTCGTCGCCCAGCGCGAGATCGCCGCGCTGGACATCGACTTCGTGCTGTTCACCGGCGACTACATCTACGACAACCCCTGCGCACGCCGGCTGCGGGTGCGCAGCCACGAGACCGGCCAGCATCCGTCGGGCCAGGCCTTCTCGCTGCCGCAGTTCCGCTGTCGCCACGCGCACTACAAGCTCGATCCGGATCTGCAGGCCGCGCACCGCGCGCATCCGTGGATCCTGGCCTGGGATGATCATGAGGTCCGCAATGACTACGCCGGCCTGCGGGGCGACGACGACTTCGACCTGCCCCCGGCGGAGTTCGTGCGGGTGCGCGCGCAGGCCTATCAGGCCTATTTCGAGCATCTGCCGCTGGCGCTCGACCAGCAGCCCGGCCCAGGCGGCATGCGCATGCACGACCGCTTCACCTGGGGTCGGCTGGCCGAGCTGTGGACGCTGGACGGCCGCCAGTACCGCGATGCACAGGCCTGCAACGAAGACGGTCGCTACAACGGCCATCTGCGCTGGAACTGCGCCGAGGTGAATGCCCCGCACCGATCGATGCTCGGATCGGCCCAGCGCCAGTGGCTGCAGCAAGGCCTGGCCGGATCGCGGCGACGCTGGAAGCTGATCGGCCAGTCGACGCAGATGAGTCCCTGGGGCCTGCCCGCGCCTGACGGACGCCGGCTGGTCTTCACCGACGGCTGGGACGGCTATCCGCAGGAGCGCTCAGCCCTGCTCGACTTCATCGACCGCCAAAGTGTCGCCAACGTGGTGATTCTCGGCGGCGACGTGCACCGCCATGTGGCGGCGCAGCTGCGCGCGCGACCCGGAGACCGGCGCTCGCCGGTGGTGGCCAGCGAGTTTGTCGCCACCTCGCTGACTTCGGCGGGCATGCCGCAGCCGACAATGTCGCTGATCCGCCGCGCCAACCCGGACATCCTGCACGCCCGCAGCGATGTCAGGGGTTACATGCAACTGGAAGTGACGGCGCACTCGCTAAACTGCATCGCCAGGGCGACGGATTTTCCGGTGCTGCCGCATTCACGAATGCGCACGCTGGCCAGCTTCCATGTCGAGGCCGGCTGGCCCGGACCGCAGGGCGGCTGACTCCGACCGACGGGCCGATCCGACGCCCTGAAGACCGGCCCGCACGAGCAGTCGACGGGCCGTGGCAGGCAGTCTCGGGAGATCGGCAATGACGACGATGAAGCGTTCGCTGACCAGCTGGCTGAGCTGGCCCTCATGGAAGTCAGGGCGCGGCCAGCAGGCGCCACAACGGCGCCACTCCGAGGATTGCGCCGACTACGGCACCGCCTTCGGCCTGGACATGAGCTTCGGCCCGCAGACTGCAGACACCCTGCCCGAGGGCGATCAGGACCGGCGCGACCGTCAGCGGCCTGCGTCGGAGGGCAGGACCGATCCCCGATCAGAGTCGAAGGACTGACTCAGCGGATCAGCAGCACCGGCACCTTGCAGTGCGCCATCACCTTGGTGGCCACCGAGCCCATCACCAGGTTGCCCAGCGTGCCGTGGCCATGCGAGCCCATCATCAGCAGGTCGAAGCCGCCCTCGCTCGCGGTGGCGGCGATGGTGTCGGCGATGTGACCGGTCTTGCTGAGGAAGGTCGCCTTCAGGCCCTGCTTGTCGAGGAAGGTGCGCAGCGGGTGGAAGACCTTCTCGCCTTCGTCGGCGTAGTAGGCGTTCAGCAACTCGCGGTCCAGCACGGCCGCGGCGCGCGGGGGCACCGGCGGCACCACGGTCAGCACGGTGTACTCATGCTGGGTCCCGAGCCACTCGTCGTGGGCGGCCCAGTAAGCGACCATGCGGCGGGTGAATTCGCTGCCGTCGACGGCGACCAGAATCTTCATGCGAGTCTCCTTGCGGGGTGAGTCCACGGGCCTCGAG
>JBJOPV010000178.1:0-7477 GCA_046050625.1 Pseudomonadota bacterium | reverse complement strand
CAGGCGGTGATGACCTCGTACAACCGCATCAACGGCGACTTCGCCGCCGACCACGCGCCGCTGGTGCGCGACGTGCTGCGCGGCCAGTGGGGCTTCGACGGTCTGGTGATGTCGGACTGGTTCGCCGAGCACGCGACCGGAAAATCAGCCACCGCCGGCATGGACCTGGAGATGCCCGGCCCGACCCGCCACCGCGGCGCCGCACTGGTGCAGGCGGTGCGCGAGGGCCGCGTGCCGGCCGAGGACGTGCGCGCCTGCGCCGGCCGCGTGCTGCAGTTCGTCGAGCGCCTGGGCGCCTTCGCCCGGCCCGGCATCCCCGAGGAACGCGCCGAGGACTCAGCCGAGCGTCGCGCGCTGATCCGCCGGCTGGGCGCGGCCGGCTGCGTGCTGCTGAAGAACGAGGGCGAGCGGCTGCCGCTGACCGAGCGCGCCCGCACCATCGCGCTGATCGGCCCCAGCGCCGAGACCGCGCGCATCATGGGCGGCGGCAGCGCCAACGTGAACGCGCTGCACCGGGTCACGCCCCGCCAGGGCCTGCAGGCCCAGACCGACGCGACGATCCTGAGCGCCCCCGGTGCCGACTGCCACCGCTGGGTGCCGGTGCTGGCGCAACCGATGGAGGTCGCGTTCTTCGCCAGCGCCGACCTCAGCGGCGAGGCGGTGGCCCGCGCCGTCTACCCGAGCAGCGAGAAGGTCTGGGCCGGCGAGGTCGCGCCCGGCATCGACCCGATGCATTTCAGCGCCCGTGCGACGCTGGAACACACGCCCACCGAGGACGGCGAGCACCTGATCTCGCTGACCAGCGCCGGCCGGGCGCGCGCCTTCATCGACGGCGAACGGGTGGTCGAGGCCTGGGAGGGCTGGTCGCGCGGCGAGACCTACTTCACCTTCGGCTGCGACGAGCGCATCGTGCGCCGCACGCTGCGTGCCGGCCAGGCGCTGCGCATCACGATCGAGTTCTCCTCGCCCACCGAGGTGGACGTGGCCTTCAAGGCGCTGCGCCTGGGCCTGCACCGCCCGCGCGGCGAAGCGGATCTGGCCCAGGCCGAGGCCCTCGCCCGCCAGGCCGATGTCGCGCTGGTCTTCATCGGCCTGAACGACGAATGGGACTGCGAGGGCCTGGACCGCCCCGACATGCGCCTGCCGCACGGCCAGAACGCGCTGGTCGAGCGGGTGGCCGCGGCCAACCCGAACACCATCGTCGTGCTGCAGACCGGCGCGCCGGTGGAGCTGCCCTGGATCGACCGCGTGCCGGCGGTGCTGCAGGCCTGGTATCCGGGCCAGGAATGCGGCCACGCCATCGCCGACGTGCTGCTGGGCCGCGCCGAGCCGGGCGGGCGCCTGTCGCAGACCTGGCCGGTGCAGCTCGCGGACGTGGTGACCTCGCAGGGCGACGCGCGGCGCTACCCCGGCCAGGGCGGCCGCGTCGTCTACGAGGAAGGCGTGTTCATCGGCTACCGCCATCACGACAGCCGCGAGATCGCGCCGCGCTTCGCCTTCGGCCACGGCCTGGGCTACACGCGCTTTGCCTGGGAGGCGCCGCAGGCGGACCGCACCCGCTTCGCGCCGGGCGAGCCGGTGACGGTGTCAGTGCGCATCACCAACACCGGCGCGCGCGCCGGCAGCGAGGTGGTGCAGCTGTATGTGGCCGATGTGCACAGCCGCGTCGAGCGCCCGGCGCAGGAGCTCAAGGCCTTCGCCAAGCTGCACCTGCAGCCCGGCGAGAGCGCCGTCGCCACGCTGACGCTGGGCGAGCGCGCCTTCGCCTTCTTCGACCCCGAGCGCGGCGGCTGGGTGGCCGAGGCCGGCGAGTTCCGCCTGCGCCTGGGCGCCTCATCGCGCGACCTGCGCGCCGAGCTGGCGGTGACGCTGACGCACGACGGCTTCACCGCCGCCTGAGCCCGCACGAGCACGGGAAGGGGCGCGGCCGTACAGTGGGCGGCATGAGCTCCACCCCTGACGCCCTCGCCTTCCTGCCGCTCGGTTTCCCGTGGCCGACGCAGGATCCTTTCCTGTTCTGCGTCCACCACGACGACCGCTACCCCGCAGGCAACGGCCGCTTCGGCCCGGCGGCGTCGCTGGCCGGGCGCCAGATCGGCAGCGACTTCTCGTACCGCGACGGCTGGAGCCTGTACCACGGCGAGCAGGTGCCGGGATTCCCCGCGCACCCGCACCGCGGCTTCGAGACGGTGACGCTGGTGCGCACCGGCCGCATCGACCACGCCGACTCGGCCGGCGCGGCGGCACGCTATGGCGACGGCGACGTGCAATGGCTGACCGCCGGGCGCGGCATCCAGCACAGCGAGATGTTCCCGCTGCTGCGCACCGACGCGCCCAACCCGCTCGACCTGTTCCAGATCTGGCTGAACCTGCCGGCGCGCAGCAAGTTCGCCGCGCCGCACTTCACGATGTTCTGGGCCGAGCAGATCCCGCGCCGCGTCGAGACCGACGCCCAGGGTCGGCGCACCGAGCTGCTGTGCGTGGCCGGCGCGCCCGCCGATCTGGCCGCGCCGCCCAGCCCGCCGCCCGACTCCTGGGCCAGCGCGGCAGAGGCCGACGTGGCGATCTGGACGCTCAAGCTCGACGCCGGCGCACGGCTGACGCTGCCGGCCGCACGCGGCGGCGCCACGACGAAGCGCCGGCTCTATTTTTTCCTCGGCAACGGCCTGCAGGTGGCGGGTCAGCCGGTGCCGGGCCCCTGCGCGATCGACCTCGCCGCCGAGCGGCCGGCCGAGATCGTCAACACCGGCACCACGCCGGCCGAGCTGCTGATGCTGCAGGGCCGCCCGATCGCTGAGCCGGTGGCGCAGCACGGCCCCTTCGTGATGAACACGCCCGCCGAGATCCGCCAGGCCTTCATGGACTACCAGCGCACCGGCTTCGGCGGCTGGCCCTGGGGCGACGCCGCGCCGGTGCACGGCGGGGATGCGGCGCGCTTCGCCCGGCACCCGGACGGCCGCGTCGAGCGGCCGGAGTGACGCCGGCGCGGACGCCCTTCAGCCCCCGATCACCCCCCCATCGTCCTTCGTCACCGCCACCGTCGCCGAGCGCGGGCGGCCGCTGGGCGCGGGCCAGCCGGGGTCGGGGTGCTGGATGTTGAGAAACAGCGTGCGGCCGTCGGGCGCCATCACCGGGCCGGTGACCTCGCAGCCCGGCGGCGCGACCAGGAAGCGGCGCATCGTCACGCCCCCTGGCGTCTGGGGATCGCAGGCCAGCAGCTGGTTGCGCGGCAGCCAGAGCCTCTCGCCGGGCGTGGCCTCCAGCATCGGCGCCGCGTCGGTGGCCACCCAGAGCCGGCCGAAGGGATCGACCGTCAGGCCGTCGGGGCTGCTGAAGGCGTCGCCCGCGGTCTCGCCGCCGCCCAGCGCGACGATGTCCCACTGGAAGGTCTCGGCCGCCAGGTCGCCGCCGTGGCGCCAGCGCAGGATGTGGCCGGTCGGGTTGGGCGCACGCGGGTTGGCCGCGTCCGCGCCGGGCAGGCCGGGCTTGCCGCGCTGCGCGTTGTTGGTCAGCGAGACGAAGACCTCGCCGGTGACCGGGCTGATCGCGGTCCACTCGGGGCGGTCCATCTTCGTGCCGCCGAGGCGGTCGCTGGCCTCGCGGGTACGGATCACCACCTCGCCCTGATCAGCGAAGCCGTTCTCGGGCGTCAGCCCGCCCTGCCCGTGCGTCAGCGCCAGCCAGCGCCCGCGCCCCTGGGCATCGAAGCGCGCGACGCTGAGCGTGCCGTGGTCGAGCAGGTCGCGGTTGGCCACCAGGCCGCCGGGGCGCACCCGGTCGCGGCTGACGAAGCGGTAGATATATTCAAAACGCGCATCCTCGCCCATGAAGACCACCGCGCGGCCGTCCTTCGACACGCCGGTGGCGGCGCCTTCGTGCACCGCGCGACCCAGCGCGGTGCGCTTGACCGGGGTCATCGTCGGATCGTGGGGATCGATCTCGACCACCCAGCCGAAGCGGTGGAACTCGTTGGGGTGGCGGCGCAGGTCGAAGCGCTCGTCGTGCAGATGCCAGCGCGCCCAGTTGCCACGGCCGCCCACCTGCAGGCCCCAGCGCCGCTGCGAGGCGTCGGGCTCGGTCGGCGGCTCGAAGTAGCCCTGGATGTTCTCCTCGCAGGTGAGGTAGCTGCCCCAGGGCGTGGCGTTGGCGGCGCAGTTGGCGAAAGTGCCCAGGATGCGCCGGCCCTCGGGATCGGCGACGGTGCGCAGCAGCGCGTGGCCGGCGGCCGGGCCGCTCACCGCCATCGGCGTGCGGGCGGTGATGCGCCGCGCCTGGCGCGAGGGGCGCACCACCGACCAGGGTGCTGCTCCGCCCTCGCGCCGCACCTCGATCACCGACACGCCATGCGCGGCCTGCGAGCGCGCGACCTGCTCAGGGGTGCGCGCGCCGCCCACCAGCGAAGCGTCGTCGCGGTGCAGCAGCCGCTCGTCGGTGTACTCGTGGTTCAGCGCCAGCAGGCCGTGGCGGGTCTGTGCCTGCCGACGCCCATCCAGCGCGAAGAAGGCCATGCCGTCGTGATTCATGCCGGACTGCAACGCCTGCTCGGCCGGCGTCGGCACCGCATCGCTGCGCCACGGCGGGACAGCGTCCTGCCCGGTCGCGTCGCCCCAGGCGTAGAGCACCCGCGCGGTGTAGCCCGGCGGCACCGCCAGCGGCGTCTCCACCGTCATCGGCACCGGCGTGAAGCTCAATGCCGGCGCCGCGCCGGTGCTGCCCGCCTGTGCCCGCCCAGCCCCCAGGCTGGCCAGCATCATCCAGGCCGCCGCCGCGCCCAGGCCGCGCCGGCGGGTCGGATCGACCGGAAGAAGAGCATCGGCCTCGATCATCGCGCCCATCCTTCGCCATCATGTTCACCCAGGCGCGGCGCCGGCCGGAACAGGCCGCCGGGCGTGTCGCTGAGCTTCGGCACCACGCCGGGCACCTCCAGCGCCAGCCCGTCGGCAGTGACGATGCGCTCGATCATCTGCCGCGCGCGGTAATGCGGATCGGCGGCGATGTCGCGCACCGTGTAGATGCGCCCGACCGGCACCTGCACCGCCTGCAGCGCCGCCACCACCGTGTCCACCGGTCGCTGCACCGTCCACTGCGTGATCGCCGCGTCGATCTCGTCGATCCGGGCGACGCGGCCGGCGTTGTGGGCCAGATCCGGCGCCTCGGCCAGGTCGGCACGGTCGATGGCGGTCATCAGGCGGCGGTAGATCGAGTCGCCATTGCCGCCGATGATCACCTGGCCGTCGGCACAGCGGTAGGCGTTGCTCGGCGCGATGCCCGGCAGGGCCGAGCCGGCCGGCTCGCGCACCGCGCCGAAGGCGCTGTACTCGGGCAGCAGGCTCTCCATGCAGTTGAAGACCGCCTCGTAGAGCGCCACGTCGACCACCTGCCCGCGCCCGGT
This sequence comes from Pseudomonadota bacterium, assembly GCA_046050625.1. GTDB lineage: Bacteria > Pseudomonadota > Gammaproteobacteria > Burkholderiales > Burkholderiaceae_C > Sphaerotilus. Next base: position 2,085 of record JBJOPV010000178.1, on the reverse strand, counting down.
GCGCTGGCGCGCCTGCAGCGCCAGCAGCACGCCGATGACACCGTGCAGCGCCGCCAGCGTGTCGCCCAGGCTGACGCCGGCGCGCACCGGCGCGCGCCCCGGCTCGCCCATCAGGTGGCGCATGCCGCCCATCGCCTCGGCGACGACCGCGAAGCCCGGCAGGTCGCGGTAGGGGCCCGTCTGCCCGTAGCCGCTGATGCGCAGCATGATCAGGCCGGGGTTGTCGCGCGCCAGATCCTCGAAGCCCAGGCCCCACTTCTCCATCGTGCCGGGCTTGAAGTTCTCGATCAGCACATCGCACTCGGCGGCCAGACGGCGCACGTCGGCGCGGCCCGGCTCGGTGCGCAGGTCGAGCGCGACGCTCTTCTTGTTACGGCTCTGCACCTGCCACCAGACGCTGGTGCCGTCGTGCAGCAGGCGCCACTGGCGCAGCGGATCGCCCGTGCCGGGCGGTTCGACCTTGATGACCTCGGCGCCGAAGTCGCCCAGCGTCTTGCCCGCGAAGGGGCCGGCGATGAGCTGCCCCAGCTCGAGGACCTTCAGCCCGGCCAGCGGGCTGCGCGAATGAAAGGGAGTAGCGGTGTCGGACATGGCACCGAATCTACTCCGGCGCCAGCACGGCGGGGCGAGGACTCAGGCCGGAATGCGCAGCACCTGGCCCGGATAGATCTTGTCCGGATGGCCCAGCATCGGCTTGTTGGCCTCGAAGATCTTCATGTAGGCGTTGGCGTTGCCGTACATCGCCTTGGCGATGCCCGACAGCGTGTCGCCACGCACGACGGTGTGCCAGCGCGATTCGTCGGCCGGCTCGGCCACGGTCAGCAGGTCGTTGACGCCCGTGACGCCCGCGACGTTGCCGCAGCACAGCAGCACCTTTTCCTTGGTGGCCTGGTCGGGCGCGCAGCCGCTGACGGTGGCCTGGCAGGTCGTGCCGTCAAAGGCGACCTGCAGGCCATCGACCTTCAAGCCCTGGGTGTCGATGTATTTTTCGATCGCGCGTGCAGCGCTCTCGTTGGCGGAGGCCAGGCGAGCCTGGGCAGCGGCCGGATCCGGCGCAGTGGCGACCTCGGCCGCAGCCTTCTCGGGATCGTCCTTGCCGAACAGCTTCTCGCCGGCTTCCTTGATGAAACTCATCAGTCCCATGGTCTTGTTCCTTGCGTCGAAGTGTCACCGGCACCGGGCTGCCCGGGCCGGAGGGGGGGGATGCCCGAACAGGTTAGTCCGTGGCCGGTGACATTGCAATCGTGACGGAGTTCACCTGGAGCCGCACTGGACCTCGATATGGGACGCAGCAGGACCACGGCGACATCCCTTCAGAGCTCGACGCGGCGACGCACCTGTGCCGCAAAGACCTCGGACAGCCGAACGCGGCGCGCCCCCGGCACCAGCTCGACCGTCTGGCCCGCCGCCAGACGACCCGCACGCGCCACCGACAGGTACCAGCCGCAGGCGCCAGTGCGTGCCATCTGGCGAGCCGCACCGCTCCAGCCCATCGCGGCGTTGAACTTGAAGCAGGGAAAGCGCGGCTCGGTGACCACCAGCTCGCAGTCGGGCAACACCAGCCGGTCGCCGATCCAGACCTGGCTCTCGAGCAGGCCGGCCAGCGCCAGGTTCTCGCCGACCAGACTGACCGACGGCACCTCGCCCGAAGGCGCCAGTTCGTCCTGATCCCACAGCGAGGCCACGCCGGCCTCAAGGCGGGCCTGGCGCCACATCGCCGCATGTTCGGACGGATAGGCATAGACCGCCTTGGCCAGACCGCCATGCACCGTGGGATCGGCCTGTTCGTCGCCCACGAGACCGAGCCGCTCGACCCGGCACACGCCACCCACCACCGCCTGCTTGCCGATGCCCGACATGACGGTGCGCCCGCCCGCCACCCGCAGCGGCTGCACGGTCGCGGCATGGACGCCAAGAAGCCGACACGTCACGCTGGATTCGCTCATTGCACGAGACTCCTGATGACTGCAGAGCCGGTGCGGCGGCCCCGGAAACAGCAACGCCAACCGTTTTTGGCGGTTGGCGTCGATGTCGAAATCATTCGGTGGCGCGCCCGGCTGGGATCGAACCAGCGACCCTTGGCTT
>JBJOPV010000177.1:0-7489 GCA_046050625.1 Pseudomonadota bacterium | reverse complement strand
GCGCGCCTGCTCGACCAGCGCCTGCGCGGCCTCGCTCACGGGCAGGCGCTCGTGCAGCAGCGCCGGGGTGATCAGGGGGCGCACCGCGTCGATGCGGGTGTCGTCGATGCGGGTGGTGTCGCGGGTGCTGCGGCGCGAGCCGGCTTCACGGTCGTGGCGGGGATCGTCGAGGGTGTTCATGGCGAGATTGTGCGCGGCCCGGCGTGGGTTCATCGCGTCGCGCTGATCGCGATCCCCCGGAACTGCCCGGCCTGCGCGCCGCCCGCCGGCTGGGGGTGGCGCGCCGGGTCGAGCCGGTGCAGCAGCTCGGCCTCCTGCGCCAGGGCGGTTTCCTGGTGGCGCTGGCGCACAGGGCCGTAGCCGCGGATCGTCGCCGGCACCGCGGCGATCTGCTGCGCCAGCCGGCGCCGGGCCGGCGCGGCGTCCTGGCGCAGCGCCTCGATCAGCGCGTCCACCCGCGCCTCGTAGGCGGCGAGCAGCGCGCGCTCATCCCGGCGCTCGGCGCTGTGGCCGAAGGGGTCGAACCAGCGGCCGCGCCAGGCTCGGCCGTGCGCCAGCAGCCGCAGCAGCGGCTGCATCCAGCGTGCGTCGAAGCGGCGCTTTTTCGTGCCCAGCCACGGCGGCGCCAGATGGAACTCCAGCCGCCAGTCGCCCTCGTACTGCGCCTTCAGGCTGTCGAGAAAGGCCGGATCGCTCAGCAGCCGCGCGACCTCGTATTCGTCCTTCACGCTCATCAGGCGCAGCAGCTGGGTGGCGACGGTGCGCGTCAGCGGCAGGTCGGCGGGGGCGTCGCTGCCGGGCCAGGGCAGGGTGGCCTCGAAGGCACGCACCCGCTCGACGCGCTCGCGCCAGCGCGCGGCCCAGGCGGCGTCCTGGTAGGCGCTCAGGTGCGCGGTGCCGCGGGCGAGCAGCGCATCGAGCGTCTCGGCGAACGCATCGGTGGACGCCGGCGCCGCGGTGGCCGTGCCCAGCAGCGCGCGGCAGCCCTCGGCGTCGCCCGCGGCCAGCCGGCCCAGCGCGAAGGCCGCCCGGTTGGCCTCCACCGCGACGCCGTTGAGCGCGATCGCGTGCTCCAGCGCCGCCAGGCCCACCGGCACCAGCCCGCGCTGCCAGGCAAAGCCCAGCGCGACGATGTTGGAGACGATCGTGTCGCCCAGGAAAGCCTCGGCGAGCTGCTGCGCGTCGAGCGTGTCGAGCCGGTCGGCGCCGGCGGCCCGCTCCAGGCGCAGGCACAGGTCCGCCACCGGCACCTGCGCGTCGGGCTGGTGCATCGAGGCGGCGACCGGCGTCTCATGCCGGTTGGCCACCACCCGGGTGCGGCCGTGGCGCAGCGTCTGCAGCGCCTCGGGCGAGGCGCCGACCACCAGATCGCAGGCCAGCAGCGCGTCGGCCTGCTGCGCGTCGATGCGCACCGGGTGCAGCAGCTCGGGTCGGTCGGCCAGGCGGACGAAACTCAGCACCGCGCCGCCCTTCTGCGCGAAGCCCATGAAGTCGAGCACGCTGGCTGCACGGCCCTCCAGATGCGCCGCCATCGCGATCAGCAGGCCCACGGTGATGACGCCGGTGCCGCCCACGCCGGTGACGAGCAGGTCCCAGGGCGCCTCGTCCAGCGTGTCGGGCCGGGCGGGCGCGGGCAGCGCCTCGACCCGGCGGCGGAAATCGCTGCCCGCGCCGGTGGCGCCGGTCAGCGCGCCGCTGCGCCGCCGGGGCGTGGCGCCCACCAGGCCGACGAAGCTCGGGCAGAAGCCCTTGGCGCAGGATTCGTCGAGGTTGCAGGCCGAGGCGTCGATGCGGCGCTTGCGACCCATCGGCGTGTCGATCGGCTGCACCGCGACGCAGTTGGACTGCGCGCTGCAGTCGCCGCAGCCCTCGCAGACGCCGGGGTGGATGTGCAGCCGCCGCGCCGGCGTGTCCATCGCTCCCTTGCGGCGCCGGCGGCGCTTCTCGGCCGCGCAGGTCTGCTCGTAGATCAGCACCGTCACGCCCTTCGTGGCGCGCAGCTCGCGCTGCACCGCGTCGAGCGCGTCGCGGTCGTGGAAGGTGGTGCCGGCCGGAAAGCGGTCGCGCTGGCCGTCGTACCGGGCGATGTCGTCGCTGAGCAGCGCGATGCGCGTCACGCCCTCGGCCTCGACCTGGCGGGCGATGCGGTCCGGGCTGGTCGTGCCGTCGACCGGCTGGCCGCCGGTCATCGCCACCGCGTCGTTGAACAGGATCTTGTAGGTCAGCGTCGCTTTCGCCGCCACCGCTTGGCGGATCGCGAGGTAGCCGGAGTGGTAATAGGTGCCGTCGCCGAGGTTCTGGAAGACATGCGGCTCGCGGGTGAACATCGCGTGCGAGACCCAGTCCACGCCCTCGCCGCCCATCTGGATCAGGCCCTCGGTGTCGCGGTCCATCCAGCTCGCCATGAAATGGCAGCCGATGCCGGCCTGCGCGCGCGAGCCCTCGGGCACTTTCGTCGACAGGTTGTGCGGGCAGCCGGCGCAGAACCACGGCGCGCGCCGCGGCGCCTCGGGCGTGCCCGCGGGCAGGCGCGGCACGGTGAAGTCGACGACGAGGGCGCGGCGGTCCAGCCGCGCGTCATGGCCGGCCAGCCAGGCCGCGACCGGCTCGATCAGCCGCGAGGGGCGCAGCTCGCCCAGCTCGCTCAGCAGCGGCGCGCCGTGGCGGTCGCGCTTGCCCAGTACCGCGGGCCGGGCGTCGGCGGGCGCGGCGTAGAGCAGCTCGCGCAGCTGCTCCTCGACGATCGGCGCCTTCTCCTCAATGACCAGGATCTCGCGCAGGCCCTGCGCGAAGGCGCGCAGCCGCGTCGGCTCCACCGGCCAGCTCAGGCCCACCTTGTAGAGCCGCACGCCGGCCGCGGCGAGCTGCGCCGGCGACAGGTCCAGCCGGCGCAGCGCCTCCATCAGGTCCGCATGCGCCTTGCCGACGGTGACGATGCCGACCGTGGCCTGCGCAGACTCGATCACCATCCGGTCGATCGGGTTGATGCGGGCGAAGGCGCGCACCGCGTCGAGCTTGGCGTGCAGGCGCTGCTCGATCGCCAGCGAGGGCAGGTCGGGCCAGCGGTAATGCAGGCCGTCGGCCGGCGGCGCGAAGCCGGTCTGCGCCCGCACCGCCTCGGCGTCCTGCCAGCGCGCCGTCGCCCGCGCGATGGCGTCCAGATCGACGGTGGCGCTGCTCTCGACCACCTCCGAGAGCGCCGTCAGCCCGACCCAGGCGCCCGAGAAGCGCGACAGCGCCCAGCCGTGCAGCCCGAACTCGATCAGCTCGGCGACGTTGGCGGGCGACAGCACCGGCATCTTCCAGGCCTGGAAGACGCGGTCGCTCTGGTGCGGCATCGACGAGGACACGCAGCCGTGGTCATCGCCCGCCACCACCAGCACACCACCGTGCGGCGAGGCGCCGTAGGCGTTGCCGTGGTGCAGCGCGTCGCCCGCGCGGTCCACGCCGGGCCCCTTGCCGTACCAGAGCGCGAACACGCCCTCGACCTCGCGCTGCGGATCGGCCTCGACACGCTGCGTGCCCAGCACCGCGGTGGCGGCCAGCTCCTCGTTGATGGCGGGCAGGAAGCGCACGCCCGCCGCTTCATAGGCCGCCTTGGCCTTCCAGACCTGCTGGTCCACCTGGCCGAGCGGCGAGCCGCGGTAGCCGCTGACGAAGCCTGCGCTGTCCAGGCCGCGCGCGGCATCCAGGGCGCGCTGCATCAGCGGCAGCCGGACCAGCGCCTGCGTGCCGCTGAGCAGCACCGTGCCGCTGCGCGCCAGCAGCGCGTCCTCCAGCCGGACCTCGGGGCGCAGCAGGGTGTGCGCTGGCAAAGGGGCGTTCATCGTCAGTCTCCGGTTCTTGTCGTGATGCCGGAAGACTCTAGGGATCGATGCCGGTAGCGTCGTTCTTTCGTTTCGCGCAGGATGGCTGATTCGAGAACAGACATTCCGATTGCTGCGGAGGCCGATGAATGGACAGTCCCGATCAGACCGACAGGCTGGATCGGCGCGACGCGCTGATCCTCAACGAGCTGCAGCGCGACTCGCGCCAGTCGGTGGCGCAGATCGCCGAGCGGGTCGGCATGTCCACCACCTCGTGCTGGAAGCGGCTGCGTGAGCTGGAGGCGCGCGGCGTGGTCACCGGCTACACCGTGACGGTCGACCGCGAGAAGGCCGGGCTGTCGCTGTGCGTGATCGCCGAGGTCAATCTGGCGCCGCACACCGAGGAGACGGTGCAGCGCTTCGAGCGCGCGGTGGCCGCCTGCCCGCAGATCGTCAGCGGCTACAGCACCACCGGCCAGAGCGACTATGTGCTGCGGGTGCTGGTGGCCGACATCAAGACCTACGAGCGCTTCCTGCACGACACCATGTTCCGCCTGCCCGGCGTGACGCATGTGCGCTCCAGCGTGGTGCTGCGCGAGATCAAGGCGCAGGCGCGGCTGCCGGTGGCGGTGCCGGCGGCCTGAGCCGGGTCGGCGTCAGCTGCTCTCGCGCACCACCAGCTCGAAGCCGAGGTCGATGCTGCGCTCTGGGGGCGTGCCGCCGCGCATCAGCGTCAGCAGCATCTGCGCGGCGCGCCGGCCGATCTCGCCGCGCGGGGTGCGCACTGTGGTCAGCGCCGGCACCATCTGGTCGCTGCCGGTCAGGTCGTTGAAGCCGACGATGGCCAGCTGCGTCGGCACCGCCACCCGCAGCCGCTGCGCCGCCAGCAGCGCGCCCTGGGCCAGGTCGTCGTTGCAGAAGAAGATCGCGTCGACCGCCGGCGTCATCGACAGGATCTGCTCGAGCAGCCGCGCGCCCAGCGCCATCGACGACGGCGCGGGGTTGAGCCACTCCAGCCGCGCGTCGTGCAGGCCCGCCTCGCCCAGCGCCTCGCGCCAGCCTTCCAGGCGCTGCAGCGTGCGCGCGTCGAGCTGCGCGCCGGCGAAGGCGATGCGCCGGCGCCCGCGTGCGATCAGGTGGCGCACCACCGCCGCGCCTGCCGCCTTCTGCGAGAAGCCGACGCTGTGCACGCCGGGCAGGTCGATCGTCTCCATGACATGCACGCAGGGCACGCCGCTGGCGTCGATCAGCGCCTGCGCGGCCGGGCTGTGGCTGCGGCCGGTGACGATCAGGCCGGCCGGGCGGTGCATCAGCTGCTCGCGCAGCAGCTGCTCCTCCTCGGAGGGGTCGTAGTGGGTGATGCCGATCAGCGCCTGGTAGCCGGCCGGGCGCAGCGTGTGCTGCACCGCCTCGATCAGATCGACGAACAGGTTGTTCGACAGCAGCGGGATCAGCACCGCCACATGCGTGCCGCGCTGCGAGGCCAGCGCGCGCGCGGCCGGATCGGGCACATAGCCCAGGCGGGCGGCGGCCGTGCGCACCCGCTCGACCAGCTCGGGATCGACCGCGCGCTCGCCGCGCAGCGCGCGCGAGACGGTGATCGGGCTGACGCCGGCGGCCTGGGCCACATCGGCCAGCGTGACCCGCCCGGTGGCGCGGCGGCGGGCAGAAGCGCGGGGATCGGAATTCATGCGGCAGATCAGGACGGCAACTTGGAACCGGCGGGGGTCAGGGTTAGCACGGATGCGGAGTGTGGCACGGCGTTTCTAGGATAGCGCTGTCCAAACAAGGCGGCAGACGGGTTCTCCCTGAGCGCCTTTTTGTTTTCCCGGTCTGGATAGCGCTATCCAGGCCACGAGATCCCGAACGAATTCCTTCCCGATGACCGATTCCCGTTCCCGACATCGCTCCTTCGTCGTCATGGGCGTGGCTGGCTGCGGCAAGTCCAGCCTGGGCGCCGCGCTGGCGGCGGTGCTGGCACTGCCGCTGATCGAAGGCGACGACCACCACAGCGCCGAGAGCCGCGCCAAGATGAGCCGCGGCACCGCGCTGGACGACGCCGACCGCGCCGGCTGGCTCGACCGGCTCGGTGCCGAGCTGGCGCGCCATGCGGCGCAGGACGGTGGCGCGGTGCTGAGCTGCTCGGCGCTGAAGCGCGCCTACCGCGACCGGCTGCGCGCGGCCTGCCCGGGCCTGCGCTTCGTCTTCCTCGATCTCGACCGCGACGAGGCGCTGCGTCGGGTGGCGTCGCGGGCGTCGCATTTCTTCTCCAGCAGCCTGGTCGACAGCCAGTTCGCGACGCTGGAGCGGCCCGAGGCGGCGGCCGAGCCCGACGTGCTGACGCTGCCCGCTACGCTGCCGATCGAGGCGCTGTGCGCGGCGGCCGTCGCCATGCCCCTGTCTGCTGCTGGAGTTTGTCCATGAGCCCGACCCCGACCCTGTCTTCTCCTGCACCGACCCCGCTGCCGCTGCGCCTGGCGCAGTGGGCGGTGGCGGCCTGCCTGGCGGTGATGTCGCTGGCGGTGTTCCTGAACGTGGTGCTGCGCTATGGCTTTGGCAGCGGCATCGCGGCCAGCGAGGAGCTCTCGCGGCTGCTGTTCGTCTGGATGGTCTTCATCGGGGCGGCCGCGGCCTATCCGCGCGGCGAGCACATGGCCTTCACCAGCCTGGTGGCGATGCTGGAGCGCCGGCCGCTGGCGCTGCGTCTGGCCACCGCGCTGATCCGGCTGCTGGTGCTGGTGGCCGCCGTGCTGCTGGGCTGGGGCGCGTGGCAGCAGGTGGCGGTGGGCTGGGACAGCCATTCGGCGGTGATGGCCTATCCGCTGGCGCTGCTGCCGCTGCCGGCGCTGCTGTGCGCGGCCGTGATCGGCGGGTGCGCGCTGGTCGAGCTGCTGCGCGGCACGCCGCTGGACCTCGGCCACGCGGCCGACATCGAATGAGCGCGCAGGCGCCAAGGATCACGTGATGGAATTCCTCGGACTCACGCCGGAGGCGCAGGCCTTCGTCGTCTTCTGCGTCGGCATGCTGGTGCTGATGGGCATCGGCATGAACATGGGCCTGGCGCTGGTGCTGACCGGTGCGGGCATGGCCTGGGTGCTCGGCTTCTGGGATGCGCAGCTGCTGGCGCAGAACCTGGTGGGCGGCGTGGACAGCTTCGCGCTGCTGGCGGTGCCCTTCTTCGTGCTGGCCGGCGAGCTGATGAACGCCGGCGGCATCAGCCGGCGCATCATCGACATGGCGCAGGCCTGGGTCGGGCATGTGCGCGGCGGCCTGGGCTATGTGGCCATAGGCGCGGCGGTGCTGATGGCCTCGATGAGCGGCTCGGCGCTGGCCGACACCGCGGCGCTGGCCACCATCCTGCTGCCGATGATGCGCGACCGCGGCTATCCGATGCACACCTCGGGCGGCCTGCTGGCCTCGGGCGGCATCATCGCGCCGATCATCCCGCCGTCGATGCCCTTCGTGATCTACGGCGTGACCACCAACACCTCGATCTCGGCGCTGTTCCTGTCGGGCATCGTGCCGGGGCTGATCATGGGCGCGGGCCTGATCCTGGCCTGGCGCTGGGTGCTGCGCGGCATCGACCTGCCGGCCGAGCCGAAGGTGCCGATGGCCGAGCGCCTGCAGATCACCGCACGCGCCTTCTGGGCGCTGCTGATGCCGCTGATCATCATCGGTGGCAT
>JBJOPV010000176.1:0-7545 GCA_046050625.1 Pseudomonadota bacterium | reverse complement strand
CACGGCATGCCGCCGGCGCCGGGCACCCGCGAGGAGCTGGGCCGCGAGATCGAGCGCGAGTCCGCCTACTGGGGCCGCGTGATCCGCGATCGCAAGATCGTCATGGAATGAGCCCCCCATCACACGAAAGAGACTGATCATGAAGAGACAAGCGATGCTCGCCCGACGCACCTGGCTGCGGCTGGGCGCCGCCCTGGTGCTGGGCGCCAGCAGCCTGCTGGCCAGCGGCGCGGCCGTGGCTGCTGAACTGCACGTCATCACCTCCGGCGCTTTCACCGAGGCCTACAAGCAGCTCATCCCGATCTACGAGGCCGCCAGCGGCCACACGGTCAGGAGCTCCTTCGGTGCCTCGGTCGGCAATGCGCCGGACTCGATTCCCAGCCGCTTCGCCCGGGGCGAGAAGTTCGACCTGGTGATCCTGTCGGAGACCGGCCTGGAGGCGCTCGAGAAGGACGGCCGCCTGGTGCCGGGCTCGCGCCTGGACTTGGCACGCTCTCACATCGGTGCTGCGGTGCGCAAGGGCGCGCCGCGGCCGGACATCTCGACCGTCGAGGCGCTGCGCCGCACCCTGCTCGAGGCCGGCTCGGTGGCCTATTCGGCCAGCGCCAGCGGCGCCTATCTGTCGACCGTGCTGTTCCCGAAGCTGGGCGTCGAGGAGCGGTTGCGCCAGACCGGCAAGCGCATCCTCAGCGAGCGGGTCGGGGCGGTGGTGGCGCGCGGTGACGCCGAGCTGGGCTTCCAGCAGGTCAGCGAGCTGGTCTATTTCAAGGAGCTGGACTTCATCGGCACGCTGCCGCCGGAGGTGCAGCAGTCGCTGTTCTTCTCGGCCGGGCTGGTGCAGGGCTCGTCGCAGCAGGAGGCGGCGCGGCATCTGGCGCGCTTCCTGCGCTCGGCGGCGGTGGCGCCGATCGTGCGCGCCACCGGGCTGGATCCGGTGGCCGAGGCGCCGGCCCGCTGAGCGGCGAGGCCTCCGCGATGAGCACGACGCCGGCCGCGCGACCCGAGGCGGCGGACCTGCGCCGGCCGAGCGGTCCGGCACAGCTGTTCCGCGTCTTCACCCGCACCTCGCTGCAGGGCTTCGGCGGCGTGCTGGCGGTGGTGCAGCGCGAGCTGGTCGAGCGCGAGCGCTGGTACACGCCCGAGTCCTTCCTGCAGGACTGGGCGGTGGCCCAGGTGCTGCCCGGGCCGAATGTCTGCAATCTGGCGCTGATGCTGGGCGACCGCACGCATGGCTGGCGCGGGGCCGCCGCCGCGCTCGCTGGTCTGCTGCTGCTGCCGTTGGCGCTGGCGCTGCTGCTGGCGGGCGGGATCGGCGGTCTGGCGGCGCATCCGGACACGCAGCGGGTCTTCTCCGGGGCGCTCGAGGGCATGGGCGTGGTCGCGGCCGGGCTGATCGCCGGCACCTGCCTGCGGCTGGTGGCCGCGCTGCGTTCGCATCCGCTGGGTTTCCTGCCGGCGCTGGCGGTGGTGGTGCTGGCCTGGGGGGCGCTGGCGCTGGCGGGCTGGCCGCTGACCTGGGTGGTGCCGGGCCTGGGCCTGTGCGGCGCGCTGGTCACCGCCCTCGTCATGAAGAAGGGGCGGCGATGAGCCTGGCGGACTGGATGACGCTGGCCGGCCTGCACCTGAGCCTGTCGCTGCTGGCCGTCGGCGGCGCGGTCACGCTGGCGCCGGCGCTGCATCTGCATCTGGTGCGCGAGCTGGCATGGCTGAGCCCGATGCAGTTCACCCAGGCGCTGGTGCTGGCGCAGGCCGCGCCGGGGCCGAACGTGCTCTTCATCGCGCTGCTGGGCTGGCAGGTCGGGGTAGGCGGCAGCGGCGCGGCGCCGGCCAGCGGCACCGCGCTGGCGTCCGGCCTGTTCGGCGCGTTGCTGAGCCTGGTGGCGGTGCTGCTGCCCAGCAGCCTGCTGGCGCTGGGCGTGACCCGCTGGATCGGCCGCCATCAGCAGCATCTGGCGGTGCAGGCCTTCCGCCTCGGGCTGGCGCCGGTGGTGATCGGCGTGCTGCTGTCGACCGCCACGCTGCTGCTGCAGGGCGAGCGTGGCGACTGGCCACCGGCGCGGCCGCTGCTGCTGGCTGCCGGCGTGGCGCTGCTGGTGTGGCGCACCCGGCTGGCGCTGCCGTGGATGCTGGCTGCCGGCGCGCTGCTGGGCGCGTCGGGCCAGCTCTGATCCGAGCCGTGCTCAGCGCTTCGCCATCGGCACCCGGTGCGAGAAGATCGACAGCAGGCTGGCGGCCACCACCACCACGCCCATCGCGGCGGTCAGGGTCAGCGCGTGCGCGATCGCGCCGATCAGCGGCGGGCCGATCAGGAAGCCGCTGTAGCCGATCGACGAGACCGAGGCGATCGCCGCGGCGCGGCTGGTGCCCGGCACCCGGGTCGCGGCGTTGTAGAGGATCGGCACCACCGGCGCCAGGCCAGCGCCGACCAGCGCGTAGCCGACCAGCGAGACCCACGGATCGCCGCTGACCAGCACCACCGCCATCGCGAAGGCCGACAGCCCGGCGCTGAAGGCCAGCAGCTGGTCTTCGGGATAGCGCGCGCGCAGCCGGTCGCCGGCGAAGCGCGCCAGCGCCATCGCGCCGGCGAAGGCCGCGTAGCCCAGGCCGGCCTGGGCCTGCGGCATGCCGAGCTCCTGCTTCAGGTAGAGCACGCACCAGTCGTACATCACGCCCTCGGCGCTCATGCCGGCGAAGATCAGCAGGCCGATGACCAGCAGCTGGCCGCGCGGCCAGGCGAACTGCGCCTGCGGACCCTCCTGCGGCTCGGGCGCCGGATGGGTGTCGAGCATGCCGCGGGCGGCTGCCAGCACCGCCAGCGCCATCAGCAGGCCGAAGCCGGCGAGCTGATGCTCCGGCGTGACCTGCAGCCGCAGCAGGCCTGCGGCCAGCGCCGCGCCGCCCATCGCGCCCAGGCTGAACATGCCGTGCAGGCCGCTGAGAATGGCGCGCCCGCCCATGACCTCCAGCGCCGAGCCTTCGGCATTGATCGCCACGTCGTAGAGGCTCATCGCTGCGCCGAAGACCAGCATCGCCGGCAGCAGCAGCGCCAGCGAGGGCCAGTGCAGCACCAGCGCCAGCATCAGGCCCATCACCAGCGCGCAGACCCGCGCCGCGCCGCACGCGCCCAGCCACGCGACGATGCGCCCGGCGGTGAACAGCGACACCACCGCGCCGGCCGCGGCCGACAGCAGCACCAGCGACAGCATGGCCTCGTCCAGACCGTAGTGCATCTTGACCGAGGGGATGTGCACGCCCCAGGCGCCGCCGACCAGCCCGAGCACCGCAAACAGCACCCGGGTGGAGCGGCGTGCCCGCGACAGCCGCGAGGGCGAGGGGCCGGGCTCGGTCCGGCCGAGCGAGGAAGGGCAGGTCGTTGTCATGCGGGATCTTTCGGGGGATGTCGGCGTGCCGAGGCCTGCACGGCGGCGATCGTGGCGGAAATCGTTCCGGACGATGACAGAAATCCGCGCTGGCAGCGCGGGCAATGGAGCGGGCTTGGCATGTCGGCAGAATAGGTTTTTACCCGGATGAGCGGCAACGGCTGCCGACAGCACAAAACCTCGAACCATGTCAGAAAACCTGGATGAGCCGGCGATGACGGCCGACCTGCCGGCCGAGCCGGCGCAGCGCCTGCGCCAGCTGGTCGAGCGCTTCGCGCAAGGCGCGGCCGACGGCTCGGTGCCGCTGTGGCTGCCGCCGCATCCGGCCGTCTGGCCCGGCCGCGGCGAGGGCCATTTCCACCTGGCTGCCGAGCTTTTCCTGCAGGTCTCGGGCACGACCCGCTTCGTCTTTCCGCATGCCGAGCGGCGGCTGCAGCCTGGCGAGATGCTGCTGGTGCCGCCGAAGCTGCTGCACGAGGAGCATGTGCGCGCGGCCGGACCGGCACCGACGCAGGCCTTCCAGAACCTGGTGATCCACGCCGATGCCGGCTCGCTGTGCAGCCATCTGGCGCACGAGGTGCAGCCCGGCCGGCCCGGCATCCTGCACCTGGAGGTGCGCGGCCATGCGCAGGTCGCGCGCATCCAGGACTGGCTGGCCGACGCGGCGCTGCCGGGCGACGAAGGCGACGTGGCGCTGGCGCTGCAGCGCCGCGCGCTGGTGGCCGCGGCGCTGGCCGGGGTGCGCCGGGTGCTCGAGGCTGGCGCGGCCACCGAGGTCAGCGTCGAGCCGCCGCTGATCGCGCGGGTGCGTTCGCTGATCCGCGACCGCCTGGGCGACCACACGCTGAGCGTGCGCGATCTGGCCGCCCACTGCGGCTGCAGCGCCGACTACCTCTCGCACCTCTTCCACCGCCACGCCGGCGAGACGCTGGCCGCGCACATCGTGCGCCTGCGCCTTGACCGCGCCGAGCGGCTGCTGGCCGACGAGGCGGCGCTGGCGATCAAGGAGGTGGCCTGGGCCTGCGGCTTCGCGTCCTCGGGCTACTTCATCCGCACCTTCCGCGCCCGTCACGGGCTGACGCCGGCGGTCTGGCGCCAGGCGCGACCGAGCCGGCCCGCCGGCGCGACCGACGCCGCCGTGCCGGCTCCGCTCTTGCAGGCGCGACCCTTCGTGCCCACGCGCGAGCGTCCCTGCCACTGGGCACGCCTGCCCGGCGACGAGGCCGACGACGGCCGCCCCGGCAGCCTCTTTCCTCTTCCTTCGACACGAGCACCGACATGAGCACGAGCACCGACCGCCCTGATTCCGCCGTCTCCCCCGCGCCGTCCGCCGGCGAGCAGCGCCGCCGCCAGGTCATGGGCGACGCCTTCGTCGACCGCGCGCTGGGCTCGGCCGACGCCTTCTCCCGGCCGCTGCAGGCCTACGTCAACGAGCACGCCTGGGGCTCGACCTGGCTGCGCGAGGGGCTGGAGCTCAAGCAGCGCAGCCTGTGCACCGTGGCGATGCTGGCCGCGCTGGGCCGCAGCCAGGAGCTCAAGGGCCACCTGCGCGGCGCGATGAACAACGGCGCCACCCTGGCCGAGATCCGCGAGGTGCTGCTGCACGTCGCCCCCTACGCCGGCGCCCCGGCCGCGATCGAGGCCTTCCGCGCCGCCAGGGAATGGCTGGCCGACAGCGGGCTGTCGGTGGATGGGCTGGATCCGAGCTGAGGCGGGCAGGCATCGCCTCGGCGGTAACTTTCGCCGAGGCGTTTGCGTTTCAGGGCGCTGTACGAGCGTAGTCGATGTATCCCAGCAGCCCATCCCTGCGCATGTTCATGTGGACGAAGACGCCGATCCTGCCATCGCGTCTCACCTCATGGGGGCCTCGCAAGTGCTCCACCTCTGACATCAGGTCAGGGATGAACACGAGAACATTCGCCGTGTTCCGTTGCTGGAGCTTCAGGCCGTTCGGGCCGGGTGCTGGAACGATCGGCTCGCTGTGGTCCATGAAGTCGCAGGGCACCCAGCGTCCGTTCAGTTTGATGGCGTCAAAGGTCATCTGTTCTATCCAGAGAAGAAATGAAAAAACGCAGGATACGAGGCCTTCGCGAGGGCGCATGAGGCATTTTCCGAACCATAATCTCAATTTGAGATAGAGTCGAGCCATGCCGATGAAGCTCATCTCCAACAAGGCGTTGCGCGAGTTCGCGGACGAGCATCCTGACGCGCATCAGCCCTTGCAGGACTACCGCCGCAAGATCGAGAAGGGCGACTACGAGAACTTCTCGCAGCTGCGAGCGGTGTTCCCGGCGGTGGACAAGGTGGGTGAGCGCTACGTTTTCAACATCGGCGGCAACAAGTACCGGCTGATCGCGGGTGTGGACTTCGCGCGGCGCATGGTGTGGATCAAGGCGGTGCTCACGCACGCCGAGTACGACAAAGGAGCCTGGAAATGAACCTCTCCGACATCTCGACGCACTGGGTCGCGCTGCACGAGGCGCTCGGCCTGGGCGCGCCGATCGCCGATGACGCGCACTACGAACGGATGCTGGCGGTCGTGGACCAGCTTTTCGATGCCGTGGCCGCCGATCCGGTGCATCCGCTGGGCGGGCTGGTGGAGATCCTGGCCGACCGCATCCGCGACTACGAAGGCCGCATCCATCCGTGGCCCGACACCAGCACACCGGCCAGCGTGCTCGCCAGCCTGATGGAGGAGCACGGACTGCGGCAGTCCGACCTGCCCGAGATCGGCTCGCAGGGCGTCGTCTCCGAGGTGCTCGCTGGCAAGCGGCAGCTCAACCTGCGGCAGGTGCGGGCGCTGGCGGCGCGGTTCTCGGTGCCGATGGAGATGCTGGCTGCCTGAGCCGCCCCGTTCACCGCCTCAAAGAAACCGCTCCAGGAACTTCCGCGACGCGCGGTCCAGCGCGCCCATGTCGCGCACCGAGAAGACGATGCCGTGGCCGCTGGTGATCAGCAGGCGCCGGCCGGGCAGGCGGCGGATGTCTTCCTCGACCTTGAGCACCAGCGTCGTCTCGCCACGGTCGGTGTCCACCGTCCAGGTGCTGGGCGTGGAGAAGGTCGAGACCTCGCGGATGCAGCGGATCTCGGGCATGAACTCGCGGTGCGCGAGTTCTTCCTCGAGCAGCGCGCGGGCGGCGGGCGCGACCTGCTCCAGCGCGTCGATCCACAGCAGCTCGTGGCCCTCGGCGCTGACCAGCGACAGGCCGGCCTCGGGCGCCGAGACGGGGAATGCGCGCACCGGCGTGACGCCGTGGCGCGGCACGCCGTCGGCGCCGGTGTAGACCAGGCGGCCGCTGGCGTGGCGCTCGAGCGTGAAGGCGGGCAGGGCGGGCAGGGCGGTGGGGGCGGACGGGATGGAGGACATCGGGAGCTGCTCGGGTTCGTTCAGTGCGTGCCGTGGGCCGAGGGCTGCGGGATCTGGTGCGCCAGCAGCACCTGGTCGTGCTCGGACTCGCCGTCCTCGTCGCTCTCGGTGCGACGGGCCTGCGCCATGTAGAGGCGGAAGTAGTGGCCTGCGCGTGCCATCAGCTCGTCATGCGTGCCGACCTCGACCACCACGCCGCGGTCCATCACCACCAGCCGGTCGGCCTTGCGCAGCGTGGACAGGCGGTGGGCGATGGCGATCGTGGTGCGGCCCTGGACGAGGTTGTCGAGCGCCTTCTGGATTTCCTTCTCGGTCTCGGTGTCGACGCTGGCGGTGGCCTCGTCGAGGATGAGCACGCGCGGGTCGATCAGCAGCGCGCGCGCGATCGAGATGCGCTGGCGCTCGCCGCCCGACAGGCCCTGGCCGCGCTCGCCCACCACCGAGTCGTAGCCCTGCGGCAGGCGCAGGATGAAGTCGTGCGCGTGCGCGGCGCGCGCGGCGGCGATGATCTGCGCGCGGGTGGCGTCCGGGCGGCCGTAGGCGATGTTCTCGGCGATGGTGCCGAAGAACAGGAAAGGCTCCTGCAGCACCAGGCCGATGTGGCGGCGATAGTCCGACACCGCATAGCGGCGGATGTCCACGCCATCGACCTGGATCGAGCCGTCGGTGATGTCGTAGAAGCGGCAGATCAGGTTGACCAGCGTGCTCTTGCCCGAGCCCGAGTGGCCGACCAGGCCGATCATCTCGCCGGGGCGGATGTCGAGGTTCATGCCGCGGATCACCGAGCGGCTGCCGTAG
>JBJOPV010000175.1:0-7549 GCA_046050625.1 Pseudomonadota bacterium | reverse complement strand
GCGACACCGTGACCGGCAACGTCACGCTGCGGCTGAAGGACGTGCCCTGGGATCAGGCGCTCGACATCATCATGCAGGCCAAGGGCCTGGGCGTGAAGAAGACCGGCAACGTGCTGTGGGTCGCGCCCAAGGAAGAACTCGCCGCCAAGGAGAAGGCCGAGCTCGAGGCCCGCGCGCAGGTCGCTGCGCTGGAGCCGCTGCGCACCCAGGCCTTCCAGCTCAACTACACCAAGGCCGAGGAGATCTCGCGCGCGCTGACCGGCCAGCAGACCGGCTCCAGCGGCGCCTCTGGCGCCAGCGCCGGGGCCTCCTCCAGCGCCACCCGGCTGCTGTCGGCGCGCGGCAGCGTGCTCTACGAGGCGCGCACCAACCAGCTCTTTGTCACCGACATCCCGGCCAAGCTCGAGGAGGTCGCGCAGATGGTCTCGCGCATCGACATCCCGGTGCGGCAGGTGATGATCGAGGCGCGCATCGTCGAGGCCGAGGACACCTTCGGCCGTTCGCTGGGCGTCAAGCTCGGCGCCAATGACCTGCGGGGCGTCAACGGCGGCGTGCCGGGCTGGAATGCCGGCGTGGGCAATGTGGCGGTGGGCGGCACCTATGCGGGTGTCGGCTACAGCACCGGGCAGTCCTCGACCAGCGACTACGGCAACACCCAGTTCGTCAACCTGCCGGCCAACACCTCGAGCCTGGGCGGCGCGACCGCTGCCAGCTTCGCGCTGTCGCTGTTCGGCGCGGCGTCCAACCGCTTCCTGAATCTGGAGCTGTCGGCGCTGGAGGCCGAAGGGCGCGGCAAGCTGGTGTCGAGCCCGCGGGTCATCACCGCCGATCAGGTCAAGGCGCTGATCGAGCAGGGCACCGAGCTGCCCTACCAGTCGGCCACCTCCAGCGGCGCCACCGCGATCCAGTTCCGCAAGGCCAACCTCAAGCTCGAGGTGACGCCGCAGATCACGCCCGAGGGCAGCGTCATTCTCGATGTCGATGTCAACAAGGACAGCGTCGGCCAGTCGACCTCGGCCGGCTTCGCGATCAACACCAAGCATGTGAAGACGCAGGTGCTGGTGGAGAACGGCGGCACCGTGGTGATCGGCGGCATCTTCCAGATCGACGAGACCGAATCGGTCAACAAGGTGCCGGTGCTGGGCGACATCCCGTATGTGGGAGCGCTGTTCCGCAACAAGACCCGCGCCTCGAACAAGACCGAGCTGCTGGTCTTCCTGACGCCCAAGGTCATCACCGACCGCAACGCGCCGGCACGCTGAGTCCGCCCGCGAGGGCAGGGCGGCCACAAGACGAACATCGACAGGCAGGGGCTTGATTTCATGACGACGACGATCACGGCGCTGCGCGCCAGTGCACTGGCTCTGGCGGCGGCGGCCTTGCTGGCCGGCTGCGGCGGGGGCGGCAGCGATGCGGGCTGCGTGAGCTTCTCGGGCAGCTGCTCCACCGATTCCAGCTCAAGCAGTGGATCCACCTCCGGCACGACGACGGCGGCGGCAGCCAGCATTGCGGTGACCATGAGCGCCGACACCGTCAGCGCCTCGACGCCTGGCACGGTGACGGCCGTGGCCAAGAATGCGGACGGAACGCCCGCGGCTGGCGCGCTGGTGACTTTCGCGGTGGCCAACGGTGCCGCGACGCTGACGCTGGAGCGCGTGAAGACCGATGCCAACGGGCGCGCGACGACGACGCTTCAGCCGGTGGCCGGCAAGATCGGTGCGGACATCGTGGCGGCCAGCTTCACGCCCGCGAGCAGCACGACGGCGCTGTCCGCGCAGACGGTCTTTTCCGTGTCGGCCACGAATGTCAGCCTGAATGCGGTGACGGCTGCGCCCGCGAGCATTTCCTCGTACGGCGCATCGGTCATCACGGTCAGCGTGACCGGCGCCTCGTCGGCCTCGCCGGTCACGATCGATTTCTCGTCGACCTGCGCCACGGCGGGCAAGGCCACCCTGTCGCCGACCTCGATCACCGTGACCGGCTCCAGCGCCTCGACCACCTACCAGGACAAGGGCTGCGCCGCGACCGATCGCATCAGCGCCTCGATCAGTGCCACCAGCCAGCAGAAGCAGGTCGATCTGGTGGTGGCCGCGCCGATCGCGCAGTCGCTCGAGTTCGTCTCGGCCTCGCCGGACAAGATCTGCCTGGCCGGCAGCGGCTGCGAGATCTCGTCGAAGGTCGCCTTCAAGCTGAAGGACCAGTACAACAACCCGATCACCAACCGCACCGTCAACTTCTCGCTCGACATCCCGAACGTGGCGACGCTGGGCTCGACTTCGCTGCCCACCGATGCCAGCGGCGTGGTCACCGTCTCGGTGACCGCCAAGGCGACGCCCACGCCGGTGCGGGTGCGTGCACAGGTCGCTGATGACCCGACGCTGTCGACGGTGTCGAACGCACTGGCGATCAACGCCGGCCTGCCGACGCAGAACGCCTTCAGCTTCTCGGCCTCGACCTACAACCCGGATGGCTGGAGCCGCGACGGCACCGAGAGCGACATCCGCGTGCAGCTCAACGACCGGTTCGGCAACCCGGTGCCGGATGGCACCGTGATCAGCTTCGTCGCCGAGGGCGCCAGCGTCATTCCGGCCAAGTGCACCACCGCCAGTGGGGTCTGCTCGATCAAGTTCGTCACCAGCAATGCCCGTCCAGCCGACGGCCGGGTCGATGTGGTGGCCTATGCGCAGGGTGAAGAGACCTTCGTCGATGCCGACGGCAACCAGCAGTACACCGCCGGCGAGAGCTTCAATGATCTCGGCAAGGTCTTCGTCGATGCGAACGAGAACGGCGTGATGGACCTGGCCACCGGCGAGTTCGTGGCCGGACTGGACGCCAATGGCCAGTGGGATGGCAACACCTATGTGCGCGTCAGCCGCCGCTTCGTGCTGGCCGATGCCAGCCGCCCGCCGCGTCTGCAGGCCGGGCTGTGCACGTCGGGCGCCACGCCGGTGGCCAGCGGTCTGGGTCTGGTGTTGCAGCCGACGACCTCGACCTGCCGGGTCAAGCAGCTGATCTGCGTGCGCGATGCCAACACCGCGGCCGACGCCAAGGGCGGCAACCCGATCCCGTCGGGCGCGACGCTGGCCGTCACCACCAAGGCCAAGGGCGCATCGGTCAAGATCGACAACACGCCAGTGGTCAGCCAGCTCGACAACACGCCGACCCAGCATCTGCTGACCGTCGAGCTTGACGACTGCACCAAGGCGCTCGAAGCCGGCGGCGCGATCGACCTGACGATCAAGATGCCCAACGGCCAGAGCTACACCTACGACCTCGGCCGCATCAACTGATCCGCCGGGCGCGGCTGCGTCAGCGGCCTGAGGCTGCGCCCGCGTTAGACTTGACGCCCGTGACGGCGCCGGAACCCCGCGTTCCGGCGCCGTTCGCGTCTTTTCCCGACCTGTCCGACTTCCTCTCCCGCCCGCGTGTCTTCCATCTCGTTCGACGGGGGCGACCCCCGCGTCCGCCCCGGCTCCTCCGTCAGCCTCGTCGCCATGCCCGGCGCCGGCAAGTCCACCGCTGGCCGGCATCTCGCGGCCGCCCTGGGCTGGCGCTTCGTCGATGCCGATGTCGAGATCGAGCAGCGCATCGGCATGTCGATCCGCGCCTACTTCGAGCGCGAGGGCGAGCAGGTCTTTCGCGACCTGGAGCAGCAGGTCATCGCCGAGCTGGTGCAGATCCGCCCGCCGATCGTGCTGGCCACCGGCGGCGGCTCGGTGCTGCGCGAGGCCAACCGCCGCGCGCTCAAGGAGAACTCGGTCGTCGTCTACCTGCGTGCCTCGCCGGAGGAGCTGTTTCGCCGGCTGCGCCACGACACCCAGCGCCCGCTGCTGCAGGTGGCCGACCCGCTGCGCAAGCTGCGCGAGCTCTACCGCGACCGCGACGCGTTCTACCGCGAGACTGCGCACTTCGTCATCGAGACCGGCCGCCCCTCGGTGCCGACGCTGGTCAACATGATCCTGATGCAGCTGGAGCTGGCCGGCGTCGTGCCCGACGACGAGCGCCCGCTGCCTGGCAGCCTGCCTTCCCGTTCCCGCCGCTGACCCCGCCGACGACGATCATCCGCCCGCCATGATGCCGACGACCTCCGCCGCTCCTTCTTCTTCCCCCGCCGCCCCGATCCGCGAGACCGTCCGCGTCGAGCTGGGCGATCGCAGCTACGACATCCTGATCGGCACCGGTCTGCTGGATGATCCGGCCGCCTGGGTCGGGCTGCCCAAGGCGCAGACCGCGATGATCGTCACCAACAGCACCGTCGGGCCGCTGTACGCCGCCAGGCTGCAGGCGGCGCTGGCGCCGCACTACGCGCGGGTGCTGACGGTCGAGCTGCCCGACGGCGAGGCCTTCAAGGACGCCGCCACGCTCGAGCGCATCTACGACGCGCTGCTGGGCGCCACCTGCGACCGCAAGACGGTGCTGTTCGCGCTGGGCGGCGGCGTGGTGGGTGACATGACCGGCTTCGCCGCAGCGTGCTACATGCGCGGCGTGCCCTTCGTGCAGGTGCCCACGACGCTGCTGTCGCAGGTTGACTCGTCGGTCGGCGGCAAGACCGCGATCAACCACCCGCTGGGCAAGAACATGATCGGTGCGTTCTACCAGCCGGTGCGTGTCATCTGCGACCTCGACACGCTCGACACGCTGCCCGAGCGCGAGCTCTCGGCGGGACTTGCCGAGGTCATCAAGTACGGCCCGATCGCCGATGCCGACTTCCTCGCCTGGATCGAGGCCAACATCGAGCCGCTGCGCGCACGCGACAAGGTGGCGCTGGCGCAGGCGGTCAAGCGCTCCTGCGAGATCAAGGCGCAGGTGGTCGGCTGCGACGAGCGCGAGAGCGGCCTGCGCGCTGTTCTGAACTTCGGCCACACCTTCGGCCACGCGATCGAGGCGGGCATGGGCTATGGCGCCTGGCTGCACGGCGAGGCGGTCGGCTGCGGCATGGTCATGGCCGCGGACCTCTCGGCGCGCCTGGGCCTGATGCCGGCCGAGTTCGTCGCGCGGGTGCGGGGGCTGTGCGAGCGCGCCGGCCTGCCGGTCGTCGGCCCGGACCTCGGGGCCGAGCGCTATCTGCAGCTGATGCAGATCGACAAGAAGTCCGAGGGCGGCGAGATCCGCTTCGTCGTCATCGACCGCCTGGGCAGCGCCCGGATGCAGAGCGCGCCCGAGGCGCTGGTGCGCGAGGTGCTGGCAGCGCACTGCGCCGTCTGAGCCGGCGCCCAGGACAGCTGGGTCGGACGCCTCAGCCCTCGACCGGCAGGAAGCCTTCGATCGACAGGTAGCGCTCGCCGGTGTCGTAGTTGAAGCCGAGCACGCGGCTGCCGGCCGGCAGCTCGGCCAGCTTCTGCGCGATGGCCGCCAGCGTCGCGCCGCTGGAGATGCCCACCAGCAGGCCTTCCTCGCGGGCACTGCGCCGGGCCATCTCGCGCGCCGCCTCGGCCTCGACCTGGATCACGCCGTCGAGCAGATCGGTGTGCAGGTTCTTCGGCACGAAGCCGGCGCCGATGCCCTGGATCGGGTGCGGCGCGGGCGTGCCGCCGCTGATGACGGGCGATGCTGCCGGCTCGACCGCAAACACCTTCAGGTTCGGCCAGGCCGCCTTGAGCACCTGCGCGCAGCCCGACAGGTGGCCGCCGGTGCCCACGCCGGTGATCAGCACGTCCAGTCCCTCGGGGAAGTCGGCCAGGATTTCCTGAGCCGTGGTGCGCACATGCACCGCGACGTTGGCGGGGTTCTCGAACTGCTGCGGCATCCAGGCGCCGGGCGTGGCAGCGACCAGCTCCTGCGCCTTCTCGATCGCGCCCTTCATGCCCTTCTCGCGCGGCGTCAGCACGAACTTCGCGCCATAGGCCAGCATCAGGCGGCGGCGCTCGATGCTCATGCTCTCGGGCATCACCAGCACCAGGGTGTAGCCCTTGACCGCGGCCACCATTGCCAGGCCGACGCCGGTGTTGCCCGAGGTCGGCTCGATGATGGTGCCGCCGGGCTGCAGCGCGCCGCTGGCCTCGGCGTCCTCGATCATCGCCAGCGCGATGCGGTCCTTGATCGAGCCGCCGGGGTTGCCCCGCTCGGACTTGATCCAGACGTCATGACCGGCGCCGAACAGGCGGTTGACGCGGATGTGCGGCGTGCAGCCGATCGTGGCGAGAACGTTGTCAGCTTTCATCGAAGTTCCTTGCCCTGGTACGAGCGCGTGACAGATGGGGTGGGGGGTGGAGAATGTGCATTCTGGCCCATCGACAGCATCACCGTCGGCCCGCCTTCCTCCTGTCTGCTCCGCCCTGTCCCGGTTCCCGCCCATGGCCCGACTGCCTCGTCTTTCCATTGCCGGTCTTGCTCACCATGTCATTCAGCGCGGCCACAACCGCCAGCCGATCTTCCTGGATGACGAGGACCGCCTGGCCTACCTGGCCGCGCTGCGCGAGTCGGCCGCGCTGCACCGGGTCGCCGTGCACGCCTATGTGCTGATGAACGACCATCTGCACCTGCTGGTGACGCCGCCGACCGCCGAGGCGCTGAGCAAGATGCTGCAGGCGATCGGCCGGCGCTATGTGGCCGCCTTCAATCGCCGCCACGGCCGCATCGGCACGCTGTGGGACGGGCGCTTCCGTGCCACCGTCATCGAGAACGGGCCGCACCTGCTGACCTGCATGCGCTACATCGAGCAGAACCCCCAGCGTCTGATCCCGCCCACGCCAGCCGGCGACCACGTCTGGTCCAGCGCGATGCACCATCTCGGACGCCGGCGCGACACGCTGGTGAGCACGCATGTGTGCCACTGGCAGCTCGGCAACACGCCCTTCGAGCGCGAGCTGGCCTGGCAGCGCCTGCTCGACGAGCCGCTCACCCCCGAGGAGGTGCAGCAGCACACCGACAGCGCCACCAAGGGCTGGGCGCTGGGTTCTGGCGCGTTTCTTGCAAAACTGGGCGCCTCCTGCGAGCGTCCGATGGCGCCGCGTCCCCGGGGTCGTCCGGCACGGTCGGCCAAGGCGGATCCAGTCTGTCCCTAATTATCGATATGGATTGATCGGATCTGGATTTCAGGAGTCTGACCCCTTTTTGTTTTGCTTGAGGGGTCTGCTGCACTGCGGTAGATTCGCACGGTTTTCCCTATTGTCATTCCTAGGAGTGCGCCATGAGCCAGGCCGCCTCGGGACCCGCGTCCCGTCAAGAGATCCAGACCTTCGCTGCCGGCGGTCTGTATGACCCGACCCAGGAGCACGATGCCTGCGGCGTCGGCTTCGTCGCGCACATCAAGGGCCAGAAGGCGCACTCCATCGTTGCCCAGGGTCTGAAGATCCTCGAGAACCTCGACCACCGTGGCGCGGTTGGCGCGGACGCGCTGATGGGCGACGGCGCGGGCATCCTGATCCAGATCCCGGACGAGTTCTTCCGTGCCGAGATGGCCCGGCAGGGCGTCGCGCTGCCCCCGCCGGGCGAGTACGGCGTCGGCATGATCTTCCTGCCGAAGGAGCACGCCTCCCGCCTGGCCTGCGAGCAGGAGCTCGAGCGCGCCGTCAAGGCCGAGGGCCAGGTGCTGCTGGGCTGGCGCGAC
>JBJOPV010000174.1:0-7605 GCA_046050625.1 Pseudomonadota bacterium | reverse complement strand
GGTCGCCGTAGCTGGTCACGCCCAGCACCTCGAAGCCCTCTTTCTCGATCGCCTGCGCCAGCGCGCGGATGCCGAGGCCGGAGGTGTTCTCCGAGCGGAAGTCCTCGTCGATGATGACGATCGGGAAATGAAATCGCTGCATGGCGTGGGGGGCTCCGAAGACCCTTTCGGGGACACTGGGGGAAAAAAGAAGCGCGAAGTGTAGGGCCAGCGCGTGACAGCCGGTCGGGGCGCTCCGGTCAGCGGGCTCAGTCGTCTTCGCGCGAGGTCTCCAGTCCAGGAAAGAGCACCTCGGTATAGCCGAAGCGACTGAAGTCACGCACCCGCATCGGGTAGAGCGTGCCGATCAGGTGGTCGCATTCGTGCTGCACCACGCGGGCGTGGAAGCCATCGACGACACGGTCGATCGGCTGGCCACGCTCGTCCCGGCCGGTATAGCGGATGCGCGACCAGCGCGGCACCACGCCACGCAGCCCCGGCACCGACAAGCAGCCTTCCCAGCCGTCCTCCTGCTCGTCCGACAGCGGCTCGAGCACCGGATTGATCAGCACGGTGGCCGGCACGGCCGGCGCCTCCGGATAGCGTCGGCTCGCACCGAAACCGAAGATCACCAGGGCCAGATCAACGCCGATCTGCGGCGCAGCCAGACCCGCACCCTGCACCGCCTGCAGCGTCTCGACCATGTCGGCGATCAGCGCCTGCAGCTCGGGGGTGCCGAACTCGGCCTCGGTGACCGGTCGGGCCGGCTTCAGCAGTCGGGCATCGCCCATCTTCAGGATCTCGCGTCGGGTCATGGTGGCCATCATCCAGGTACGGTCAGGAACGCGAATTCTTGCGCACTGGACGCCATCATGACGGACAGATCCCCCGTATCTGGTCGGCGTGCTGCAGCAAGGACACCGGCGGCCATTACCATTCGTTACCATGAATGCGCTGGCCGATCACATTGCTGTCCATGAAATCCATTCTGCCTGCGAGGCCAGCACGACAAGCTTCCGCATCGAGCGGGGCCTGCACGGCTGGATGCGGCTGCAGTCGCGCTGGCAGGCGATGCTGAGCGCAGGCCCGGACGCCGACTGCGTCTTCCGGCAACCCATCTGGCACGGAGCGCGCCTGCGCCACCTCTGCAGTGATCCGGATGAGCTCGTCTTCGTCTGTGCTGAGCGTCAGGGCGCGCTTCTGGCTGTGCTGCCGCTGTCGATGTCCGCAAGGACTGTTGGGCACTTCGCCTCGATCCGGGAGCTGCGCACGCCAGTGCATGCGCACCAGCTGCTTGGCGACATCGCACTGGACCGTGGCCAGGACATCGGCCGGCTCTGGCCGGCGATGCTGGCCTGGCTGCAGGGCCCGGGCGCGCGCCAGCTGCCGGACTGGGATGTGCTGCGCATCGATGGCGTCCCCGGCGCCAGTGCGCTCGACCGGGCCCTGTGCGCGCATGCGGTGCCGCAGCAGCGCACGCAGCTGCTGCGCCAGAGCGCCTGGCTGGACTGCAGCGGCACGGTCGATCAGGCGCTCGCGCGGGTGTCGCGCAGCCATCATGGCAACGTGCGCCGATTCCAGCGCCGCGCGATGTCGCGAGGCGCTCTGCGCTTCGAGGTGGTGAGCGAGCCTGCGGCGCTGCCGCAGGCTCTGGCGCTGTTCCTTCAGGTCGAGGCCTCAGGCTGGAAAGGAGAGCGCGGCACCGCGATCGCCGCCTGCGAGGGCCTGAGCGGCTTTTATCGAACGCTGTCGGAGCAGTTCGGTCGGCATCGCACCTGCCGCCTCCACCTGCTGTGGCTGGAGGATCGGGTGATCGCGGCGCAGTTCGTGCTGCTGGGGGCGCGCACGATGAACCTGATCAAGATCGCTTACCTCGAGGAAGAGTCGGACATCGCGCCGGGCCACCTGATCATGCGGGAAGCCATCGAGGCGGCTTGCGCGGATCCGGGCGTCGACCGGCTCAGCTTCGTCTCGAGCCCCTCCTGGGCGCATCTCTGGAAGCCGCTGCAGGATCCGGTGCGCCAGCACCTCGTCTTCCGCAACAACCTGCGCGGGTGGCTGCTGAACCATCTGCACGAGCACCGCCAGCCTGTTCAGGCGGCCTGAATGGCGAGGCGAGATCATCCATGCGATGATCCGCGCCCGATTGTCCCTGGGCCAGCGCAGGCCTGCCACTCGATTCCTCCACTGCCTTGATCTCCCGCTGGATACACCGCCGCGCCATCACCGGCTTCCTGCTGCTGCCCTGGCTGACCCTGGTGCTGGCCCTGAGCGGGCTGGCGGCTGTCGATCTCCTGCTGGGCGACGGCGTTCTGGCGCAGCAATGGGCGCAGGAGCCGCGCCGCGAGCTGCTGCGCCAGCTTGGCATGGACCTGCTCTGGATCGTTGGGGCGCTGTATCTGCTGGGCACGCTGCCCTGGCTGGGCGGCCTGCTGCTGGGGGCGCTGCCTGCACCGAGTTCAGGCCTGCTGCTCATGACGATCTGCGGGGCGGCGGGCCTGGGCCTGGGCCTGTTCGCGGGTCTGACGGTGCTGCAGCCCCAATCCCTGGTGCTGGGCGGCGTGTGTGCGCTGGCGGGACTGCTGTATGCACTGAGTACCCGACGCGCCCGCGCCCGGCCGACACGCCGACTTCCCGTGTCCGTCTTCCAGGAAGACGATGGTGTCGCAGCCGCCCCCTCCAGCCGACCGGCCCGGACGCGGGCACCGGCGCCCCTGCCTGTCCTGACCGAGCGCCATGATGCTCCGACCACGCTTCCCGCGGAGCACTGAGGTGCCCGACATCCCCTGTCTGCCACGCCGGTCGGTGCGCGCTCGTCGTCTAGGGGCCACGGCCTTGGCGGCCCTTGCGCTGCTGGCGAGCAGTCTGGCATCGGCCTCACCGCAGGCGGCCGCTCGCTCGCATGTCTGGCTGGTGGGCGGCGGCCCCGACCCGGACGGATCTCAAGGCCAGATCGAGCTCAATGTGCTCTGGGTGGCCGACATCGTCCGCTCGGTGGCGCCTGGGGCCGCGCTGAAGGTGTATTTCGCTGACGCCTCGCCCGAAGTGCGCGACGTGCGTGTCTGGAGCCGACCGGCCGACAGCCGGGAGAATCTGCAGCCCCTGGCGCGGATCTTTGGCCAGCAGGAATTCAACGGCAACCAGTACCGCAAGCACCGGGTGCCGGACATCGTGCACGGCACACGGGCCGACCTGCTGGGGCCGTCGCTGGCGCGCGAATTCAGCGCGATGGGTCCGCAGGACCGGGGACTGTTCGTCTTCAATGGCCACGGCCTGCGCGATCTCTCCGACCGGGCTGGCAACACGCTGCGGCTGTGGGACGACACGCGCATGTCGGTGCGCGAGCTTGAGCGGCTGGCCACGAATGCGCCGCCCAGCGCGCCGCTGCGCTTTGTCTTCACCCAGTGTTATTCGGGCGGCTTCATGCGGTTGATCCGGCCGGACGCGCGCGACCTGCGCACGCTGGCCGCCTACAACCGCTGCGGCTTCGCGGCCGAATCGGCCGACCGGCTCTCCGAGGGTTGCTCGGCCAGCATCGAGGTGGGCGACTACCGCGACTACACCACCTATTTCTTCGCGGCGCTGAGCGGGCGCCATCGCTCCGGCCAGCCGCTGGAGCGCTCACCCGACCGCGACCGCGACGGCCAGGTCACGCTGCACGAGGCCCATGTGCACGCGGTGATCGAAGGCTACAACGCCGATCTGCCACGCTCCACCAGCGAGACCTATCTGGAGCGCTGGCAGCCCGCCTGGCTGCGCTATCTCGACACCACCAGCGAGCCGGACAACGAGTATGGGCAGCTGGCTTCGGAGCTGGCGCTGCGGCTGAAGCTGCCGGCACACGGCACGATGCTGCAGCGCGCCCTTGGCACCCGCCATGAACAGCTGAGCCGGCGCCTGCAGGCGATCGACGAACAGTCGCGCCAGCTCGAGGGCGAGATCACGCGGCTTCAGGGTGATCTGAAGCGGGGCCTGGTGCAGCGCTGGCCCGAAGCCGCGCATGCACACACGGCGGCCTATGTGCGCTTCCTGGCCTCCGAGCTCGGCGCGGCGCAGGCCTATGTGACAGCCCGCCCCGACTATGCGCAGCTGATCGAGCATCAGGACCGTCACGCCGCGCTGGTGCTGGAGCGCGTGGCGGTCGACCGCGATCTGACGCAGCTCGACAAGGTGCTGCGCCTGCGGCAGCTCTCGCGCCTGCTTGACCAGTTCGGGCGTTTTGCCACGCCGTCCGCACGGCGCGAGTACCAGCGGTTGATTCGCTGCGAACGCACGCCCCTCTGATGGCTCGGCGCCACCAGGGTGTGGCGATCAGGCCAGGCCCGACACCGGTGCGGTCAGCAGGTGGCGGTAGCGTTTCATCGGGCCGGTATCGACATACCCCATCCAGCGAGCCACATCCTCTTCGGCATGTCCTGCCTGCAACTGCCTGATCGCGAAAGTGTGGCGCAGCCGGAACGGTGTTCCCCCCTCGATGCCCAGCGCATCCAGTTGCGTGACTGCAGCGCGGTGGCAGGCGGGATGCGACCAAGGCTTGCCTGACAACGTCGAGGGGAAGATGCATTCAGAGCACTGCATTTCAGCGCCCAGCATGCGCCGAGCGGCAAGCCACAGGCGCAGCTGGCGAGCCGCCCAGTCCGCCAGCGGCACCTGATGCTCCGGACTGCTGCCATCGGCGACGATGGTGAGTCGCCAGGGCAGATCCGGCTCCAGGCCGCCGTCGCAGCTCACGTCGCGCGACCTCAGCGCCCTGACCTGTCCGGGGGCCAGCCCGGCTCCCAGCATCAGGGCCAGCGCACAGCGATCACGCAGGACTTTCCAGGGTGCACCAGCCGCGGGATCGAGCGACTGGAACTCAGTACAGTGCGCGATCAGCACCTCGCACTGCACATCGGTCAGCACCTCCGGCACGGGCGTCAGCGCAGCGGCGTTGGCATGACAGAACGGCGACTCCTGCATCAGGGCCAGCGCCGGCTCGTAGGCGGGCTGATCTTCCTGCTCGCGGGCATGGTTGAGCACGCGGTCGATCAGCTGCAGCAGCCGCCAGGCATAGCGTGGCGTCAGCTCGGTCCGGGTGCGGCGGGTTCGGATCTGTCGCAGCGGGCGAACTGCCTCGTGCTCGAGGAACTCCAGCAGGGCATGGCGGTCCAGTGCCTCGCCTCCCTGAGTGTCGGGCAGACGCAGCGGGTCCAGCCGGATGATGCGCTCGCCTGCACCAGGATCCGTCTGAAGCGGTACGCAGAAGGCGATGAAAGCTTGCCACATGTCCGCATAGATGCGCGCTGATTCCTGGCGCAGCCGGCCATTGCTGCGCGGTCCGCGGGCTGGTGCCGAATCGAGCCAGGACTGGAAACAGGATTGAAGCCGTGCGGCCAGCGCGTCAGCGGGCAGCGGATCGAACAGAGACAAGGTGTCAGCATCCATGAAAAGATACTAACGAAATAGAATTTTCAGATCAAGACAATCTTGACTCATCTTTGCGTAGGCTGCCCCTAAGTTTCATCAGCTGTTAGTGTTTTATTTTTCTAAGAAACTCCATCGATCAAGAAGCCAGCACTGCAGCCCGCCTGACCGGCGCTGGGGACACAGGCGGATAGATCAGAATCGCGCATCTTCAGAGGTCCGCCAGAAAAGGAAAAAAGCTCTCATGAACACCGTCAGCCTGCCCACCGACCTGCAACTGTGCGTCGAAAACGCCCTGGCCGAGGACATCGGCAGCGGTGATGTGACCTCGGTGCTGCTGTCGCGGGCCCAGCAGGTCACGGCGCAGGTGACGATCCGCGAAGCGGCAGTGCTGTGCGGACAACCGTGGTTCGATGCGGTCTTCCGGACCCTAGAGCCCTCGATCCGCATCGAGTGGACCGTGCCGGAAGGCTCGGCCGTGCAGGCCGACGACCTGCTGTGCACCCTGTCGGGCCCGGCGCGGGCGATCTTCACCGGCGAGCGTACCGCGCTGAACTTTCTGCAGACCCTGTCGGGTACCGCCACCTCGGTGCGACGTTATGTCGAGGCGGTCGGGACGACAGGCACCTGCATCGTCGACACCCGGCAGACCCTGCCCGGTCTGCGCAGCGCGCAGAAATATGCCGTGCTGGCCGGCGGCGGGCTGAACCACCGTCTGGGCCTGCATGACGGCTTCCTGATCGAGGACGTGCACATCGCCTCGGCTGGCGGTCTGCGCGAAGCCATCTCCTTCGCCCGTGCACTCGGGCTGAACGTCCCGGTCATGGCCGAGATCCGCACCCGCGAGGACACGCTGATCGCGCTCGACGAGGACATCGAGCTGATCCTGATCGAGAGCCTGCCGCAGGAGCTGGTGCGCACTGTCGCACGCATGGTGCGCGAGCATCGCGAGTGCGGCGGACGCACACTGGTCGAATACTCCGGCGGCATCTCGCTGGAGACGGTGCGCGCGCTGGCGGAGACCGGCGTCGACCGCATCGCGGTCGGCTCGATCACCAAGCATCTGCGTGCGGTCGACGTGACGATGCGCATCAGCCGCGAGCCGCAGAGCAACGCCCCCTCCCCTGCCAGCGCCTGACACGCCCCGGACCGCCGCTCACGAGCGGCGCTGCGCCTCCTCGGCCTCCAGCCAGGAAAACTCCTCGTCGGTGAACAGCCGCGAACGGCTGAGAAAGGCCTTGCCCAGCGGGCCTTCCAGGCTGAAGTTGTCGCCGCCCAGCGGTGCGTCGACCACGTCGACGATCATCTGGCTGCTTTTCCAGTAGGCGTACTGGGAGCTGCTCATGTGGAAGGGCACGCCGCCGATGTGGCCCAGCAGCACGTCGCTCGGGCTGATCGCCAGCTCGCCCGGCAGGTAGCAGTTGGGGGCGCTGTTGTCGCAGCAACCGCTGGACTGGTAGAACATCAGCGCGCCGTGGCGGGCCTGAAGCTGCGCGATCAGCGCCAGCGCGCCTTCGGTGGCGATCACGCGTGCAAGGGTCGTCATGTCGTTCTCCCATGAATGAAAAAGGGGGACCGAAGTCCCCCGAAGGCATGACAGCTCGTCAATGGATCTGAACAGATCCGTGAAGATCCCGGAAGATCAGAAGAAGCCCAGCTTGTTCTCGCTGTAGGAGACGAGCAGGTTCTTGGTCTGCTGATAGTGGTCCAGCATGACCTTGTGGGTCTCGCGGCCGATGCCCGATTCCTTGTAGCCACCGAAGGCGGCGTGCGCCGGGTAGGCGTGGTAGCAGTTGGTCCACACGCGGCCGGCCTTGATCGCGCGGCCCATGCGGTAGGCGGTGTTGCCGTTGCGGCTCCACACGCCGGCGCCCAGACCGTAGACGGTGTCGTTGGCGATCGCCAGCGCGTCGGCCTCGTCACGGAAGGTGGTCACGGCCAGCACCGGGCCGAAGATCTCCTCCTGGAAGATGCGCATCTTGTTGTGGCCCTTGAACAGGGTCGGCTGGATGTAGTAGCCGCCGGCCAGGTCGCCGCCGAGCTGGGCGCGGTCGCCGCCGATCAGCACCTGCGCGCCTTCCTGCTTGCCCAGTTCCAGGTAGCTGCTGATCTTGTCGATCTGCATCTGCGAGGCCTGCGCGCCGATCATGGTGTCGGTGTCGAGCGGGCTGCCCTGCTTGATGGCGGCCACGCGCGGCAGCACGCGCGCCATGAACTCGTCGT
>JBJOPV010000173.1:0-7836 GCA_046050625.1 Pseudomonadota bacterium | reverse complement strand
CTGGTTGGAGTTGGCGGTGCCGTAGAAGGTGCAGGTGCCCGCGCCGTGGTAGGCGGCGGATTCGGCCTCCAGCAGCTTGTCGCGCCCGACCAGGCCTTGCGCGAACTGCTCGCGCACCTTGGACTTCTCGCTGTTGGACAGGCCGGTCGACATCGGCCCGGCCGGCACGAACACGCACGGCAGATGGCCGAAGTGCAGCGCCCCGATCAAGAGGCCCGGCACGATCTTGTCGCACACGCCCAGCAGCAGCGCCGCGTCGAACACATCGTGCGTCAGGCCCACCGCGGTGGCCATGGCGATGTTGTCGCGCGAGAACAGGCTCAGCTCCATGCCCGGCAGGCCCTGGGTGACGCCGTCGCACATCGCCGGCACGCCGCCGGCGACCTGCGCGGTGGCACCGAGCCGGCGCGCCTCGTCACGGATCAGCGCCGGAAAGCCCTCGTAGGGCTGGTGCGCCGACAGCATGTCGTTGTAGGCAGTGATGACGCCGATGTTGGGCGCCTTCTCCGCCACGACGCGAAACTTGTCCGCCCCGGGCAGCGCCGCGAAGGCATGCGCGACATTGGCGCAGCCCATCCGATCGGCCCCGCGCGGGCGCGCCGCCGTGGCGCGCGTGCGCTCCAGATAGGCCTGGCGCAGCGGCTGGCTGCGTTCGCGGATGCGGGCGGTGATGTCGGCGATCTGGGATTTCATGGCGTTTGGCTGGCCTGGAACGGCCCTGAAACTTTCGGACGATTACAGCGTAACCGGGTTACATCGTCAAATCATTCGCCACCCAACCACGCAAGAAAAAGGCCCGGTGCCGCGGGCGTTCGCGGCACCGGGCCTGTGCAGGCCGTCAGCGCATCAGGTTCTGCGCGCCGAACAAGCGAGCCGACTCAAGGCGCGTCGACGATGCGGATCTCCACCCGACGCGCCTCGCGGTCGGTGCCGCTGCCGGTGGTGCTCTCCGGCTTGCGCATCAGCACCTGCTGCAGCGGCACGCCCGCGACCACCAGCGCGGCGCGCACGGCCTTGGCGCGCTGCTTGGCCAGCTCGGCGTTCATCGCCGGATCGCCGGTCGAGTCGTGATAGCCCGACAGCAGCACCCGACGGGCGCCATCGCCGGCCAGGGCCTTGACCACCTCGGCCAGCGCGGCCGCATCCTCGGCGCCCACCGACGCGGAGCCGGTCTCGAAATACAGCACCGCCAGCGCCGGACCGGTCGGGGTCAGGTCGACCAGCACATCGGCGGCCTCGGCGCTCGCGCTGGACGCGATGGCCACTGCCGTGGCGGCCGGCGCCGACGGGCTCTTGAGGCTGCGGGTCACCGCAAAGCCCAGCACGCCCAGCAGCAGCACCGCCACGCTGGTGAACACCACCCACAGGCCGACCTTGCGGCTGTCGTCACGATCGTCGTCACTCATTCGGAACCTCCTCGATGTTGATGGACGGGGCAGTTTACGGTGACAAACATCACGCTTTCTTGACTTTGGGAGGGGTCGTACCACCCTTGTGGCAACAGCACCACTGCCGCGACACTGTCCGGATGGACCTCGCCCGCCTTCACGACGATCTCGACGATCTGTTGACCCGCGGCCTCGGTTTCCGGGTCTTCGCCTATGGCTCGCTGCTGTGGCGACCGGCCTTCGCGCCGGCCGAATGCCTGCCGGCCCGGGTACACGGGTGGCACCGGGCGCTGCGGATGCGCTCGCGCGTCAACCGGGGCACGCCGCAGTGCCCGGGACTGGTCTTTGCGCTGCTGCCTGGGGGCTCCTGCCGGGGCGAGCTGCATCTGGAGGACGCCGGGCGCGCCCATGCCACGCTCGACGCGCTGTGGGAGCGCGAGATGCCCGGCGGTGGCGTCTACCAGCCGCGCTGGCTGCAGGCCCTCACGCCGCGGGGATCCCGGCCCGCGCTGGCCTTCACGCTGCCACCTCGTCACCCCAGCCATGCCGGCCGGCTCGACGATGCCACGCTGCTGCACATCCTGGCGCAGGCCCGCGGCCGCTATGGCAGCACGCTCGACTACCTGCTGCGCACCGCCGAGCGGCTCGGGCAGCTCGGCATCCGCGACGCCGAGGTCTCACGCCTGGTCGACCTGGCCGAGCGGCACGGGCTGACGGACGGCGAGCGCCGGCTCGGCCGTGATCAGCCGTTCGAGATCCTCGCGGGTGTCGATGTCGATCAGCACACCGGGGTCGCCCGTCTCGACCGCGAGTGAGGGATAGCGCGCCAGCAGCCGACGCAGCCCCTGATCGCCGCTCAGGCGCGACAGCTCGTTGTACATCTCGGCCGCCAGACCGATCGGATGGCCGGCGCGGCCCAGGTGCTGCGCGCAAGCGATGGGCGCTGCGCCCTGCCCGACCGCGCGAGCCATCAGCTGCAGCGTCTGAGGCCGCACACGGGGCATGTCGCCGGGCAGCACCAGCCAGCCACAGGCCTGGGCCCGGGCGGCCACGCCGGCCGCGATCGAGTAGCCCGCGCCCAGCGGCTCGCGACTGGCCGATCCGACCGGCGGCAGCAGCACGATGTCGCGCGAGGCCACCACCTCGCGCACCAGCCCGACCAGCGGCGCCACCGTCACCACCACCAGCGGCAGCCCCGAGCCCAGCACCGCCTCCAGCGTGTGCGCCAGCACGCTGCTGCGACCCAGCGGACTGGCCAGCTTCGAGGTCGCGCCCGAAAAGCGCAGCCCCGCCCCCGCGGCCAGCACCACCACCGTGGGCAGCGTGCGTGCCGGACTCATGGCCTGAACCTCATCCCGCGCTGAAAATGCTGCACTGCAATCATGTCCGCTATCGGACCCGACAAGCGCCGTCGCAGGAAGTGGTGCCTTCACTTAAGGAGGATCACTAGCCTGACCCGCGCAGGCCCAGGCCACGCTCCACCTTGGCGCATACTGGCGGCATGAAGGACATCGCCCATCTGCGCAAGAGTTACGAAAGCGGCGAGCTCGACGAGGCGCTGGCCGGATCCGAGCCGCTGCAGCAGTTCGAACAATGGTTTCAAGCGGCGCTCGACGCCCGCGTGCCCGAGCCGAACGCGATGACGCTGGCCACCGTCGGCCCGGACGGCCGCCCCTCGACCCGCATCGTGCTGATCAAGGACTTCGATGCCCGGGGCCTGGTCTGGTACACCAACTACGACAGCCGCAAGGGCCGCGAGCTGGCGGGCCACCCTTGGGCTGCGCTGCAGTTCCACTGGGTCGAGATGGAGCGGGTGGTGCGCATCGAGGGTCGGGTCGAGCGGGTCGCCGAGGCCGAGTCGGACGCCTACTATGCCTCGCGCCCACTCGACTCGCGCCTGGGCGCCTGGGCCTCGCCGCAGAGCCAGCCCATCACCTCGCGCGCCGTGCTGGTGAGCAACGCGGCCAAGGCGGCAGCGCAGCATGGCCTGAACCCGCCGCGTCCGCCGCACTGGGGCGGTTTCCGGCTCGATCCGGACCGCTGGGAATTCTGGCAGGGCCGCAAGTCGCGCCTGCACGACCGGCTGATCTACCTGCGCGAGCCGGACGGCCGCTGGCAGCGCCAGCGCCTGGCGCCCTGAAACCCCACGGTCCACGTTCGTCATCCAGCGCCGAGATCGCATGAGATCGCAGTGAATAGTTGACGGCGGGCGGGTTGTGAATTGTTGATTTCCGGATGCTGAAGCAGGCCTGAACCCCGAGAATCGCAGCGTTACCAGACCTGCGCCACTCTCGCGTACCGCTTGTGCTCGATCCCTCCTGGAAACCGATCCTCTCCGCACTGCTGCAACCTCCGACCAGCCTGATGCTGATGATCCCGGCCGGCCTGTGGCTGTTGCGTCGCCCGCACTGGGGGCGCTGGGCGGGGCGGCTGATGATCGGCGCGGCCCTGCTGGGGCTGTGGCTGATGTGCGCCAGCGGCACGGCCCGATGGCTGCAGGATCAGGTGCTGCGTCCCCCCCCGGCCCTGAGCGCGCCCGAGCTGCGCGCGCTGATGCGCAGTCCGAAGACCCCACCGAGCGCCATCGTGGTCCTGGGCGCCGGCCGCCACCGACTCTCGCCGGAATACGGCAGCTCGATGCTGACGCAGCAGGCCATGGTGCGGCTGCACTACGGCGTGTGGCTGGCGCGGCGCACCGGCCAGCCGCTGGCCTACAGCGGCGGCGTCGGCTGGGGCCAGTCCGGCGAGGTCACCGAGGCCGAGACCGCCGCGCGCATCCTGATGGACGACTACGGCAGCCGGCTGCGCTGGACCGAGTCACGCTCGCGCGACACCCGCCAGAACGCGCAGCAGCTGGTGCCGCTGCTGGAAGCCGACGGCGTGCGGCGCATCGTCCTGGTGACCCATGCCGTGCACATGCCTCGGGCGCTGCGCGCCTTCCGCGACGCGGCCGGCACCCGCATGGTGGTCGTGCCGGCCCCGGTGGCCTTCATCACCCCGGACGAGTCCGGCCTGCTCGACTGGATGCCCAGCGCGCACGGCTACCGGCTCACCCATGACGCGCTGCACGAGCTGCTCGGGCTGATCACGCGGAACTAGCCGCGCGGTGCCGACGGCAGGCCAGCCGTCGACGCGACCGTCGGCGCGACCAGCCGCCCCCAGAGCGCATCCATGCGCGCGGTGACCGCGCGGTCCATCTCGATGGTGCGGCCCCACTCGCGGTCGGTCTCGCCGGGCCACTTGTTGGTCGCGTCCAGCCCCATCTTGCCGCCCAGGCCCGACACCGGCGAGGCGAAGTCGAGATAGTCGATCGGCGTGTGCTCGACCAGCGTGGTGTCGCGCACCGGATCCATCCGGGTGGTGATGGCCCAGATCACTTCCTGCCAGCTGCGGATGTCCACGTCGTCGTCGACCACGACAATGAACTTGGTGTACATGAACTGGCGCAGGAAGCTCCAGAGGCCGAACATCAGCCGCTTGGCGTGGCCCGGATAGGCCTTCTTCATGCTGATGACCGCCATGCGGTAGCTGCAGCCCTCCGGCGGCAGATAGAAGTCGACGATCTCCGGAAACTGCTTCTTCAGGATCGGCACGAAGACCTCGTTGAGCGCCACGCCCAGCACTGCGGGCTCGTCGGGCGGCTTGCCGGTGTAGGTCGAGTGGTAGATCGCGTCCCGGCGCATCGTCAGGCGCGAGATCTCGAACACCGGGAACCAGTCCTGCTCGTTGTAATAGCCGGTGTGGTCGCCGTAGGGGCCTTCCAGCGCATGCAGGTAGCCGTCCTTCTCCTTCAGCGGCACGCCGTGCTCGCTGACCCCCTCGAAGCCGGGCGCGGCCGGCGGGATGTGGCCCTCCAGCACGATCTCGGCGCTGGCGGGCACCTGCAGCATCAGGCCGCCCTCGCCCACCTGGCTGTCGGCCAGCTCGGTGCGTCCGCCGCGCAGCAGGCCGGCGAACTGGTACTCCGACAGACTGTCGGGCACCGGCGTCACCGCGCCCAGGATCGTGGCCGGATCCGCCCCCAAAGCCACCACGATCGGGAAGGGCTTTCCACGATTTGCATGCACGAATTCGCGGAAATCCAACGCTCCACCGCGGTGAGCCAGCCAGCGCATGATGACTTGACGACGCCCGATCACCTGCTGGCGGTAAATGCCCAGGTTCTGGCGCCGGCGCGGCCGCGCCACCGACTGCGGACCGCGGGTCACCACGAGGCCCCAGGTGATCAGCGGCGCCACGTCGCCAGGCCAGCAGTGCTGCACCGGCAACCGGCCCAGATCCACCTCCGGGCCCTCGATCACCTGCTCCTGGCAGGCGGGCCGGCGCACCACCGACGGCTTCATGTCCCACAGGGTTCGTGCCATCTGCCACAGCTGACCGGCATCCTGCAGCCCCTTCGGGGGCTCAGGCTCCTTCAGGCGGGCCAGCAACTCGCCGATGTCGCGCAACGCAGCGACGCTGTCGGCCCCCATGCCGAAAGCCACCCGCTCCGGCGTACCGAACAGATTGGTAACCGCAGGTGTCGTGAACTTTTGTGCACCGCGCACCGGATGGGTGAACAGCAGGGCCGGCCCCCCAGCGCGCAAGGTGCGATCCGACAGCCAGGTCATTTCCAGATCGGTCGAGACAGGTTCTTGCACTTCCAGCAGCTGCCCCCGGGCTTTCAGGGCGGCGAGGAAGTCTCTCAAGTCACGGTATTTCATGATCTATGGTTATGAAGAATGAGTTTTTTATTGTTGACCGGTTATTTTGGCGACTTCTAGAATCCAGACGTTCATGGACGAGAGGGGCTTGTGGCCTGCCGCGCAACGCGCAGCTGCCCCGGACAATCGCACCGTCAGGTCAGGGGAGAAGGTCGCCGCAAGAGCGACTGGCGACAGGAAGGCACCGCATGACTGCGGGCCCTGGAACGCGGGACCGTCGACGGATTATCAAGGCGCCAGCCCATGGCCACACGGCGCCTGCAGAAATGGGAAGGAGTTGCATGAGTGCATCCCGCTCTTGGGCACGCGTTCGCGTGGGCGCCCTGAACTCGGCACGGGTGTTCGTCGGCGATCTGGGCAACGGACTGATGGTCGTCAGCCACAGCAGCCTGGCCGTCATCGGTCTGGCGGTGCTGGCCGCGGCCTTCGTGATCGGCGGTCGTGCCGATGTGCGCGGCCTGCTCGAGGAACGTGCGCTGGACTGGCTGGTCTCGCGCCAGGAAGCCCGTTCGACCGATGAGGCGCTCGACACCGCCAGTCTGCTCGGTCCGGGCGACATCTCGGCGGTCGACCGCGCCACCGCGATCGATCCGAGCGAGCTCAACCGCCAGCAGGCGGTGGTCGCGCAATGGCTGGCACGGCGCTACAAGGTCGCGCCGGAGCCGGTCGGCCGGCTGGTGCAGGAAGCCTGGTCGCTGGGCCAGCGGGTCGGCCTGGAGCCGACGCTGATCCTGGCCATCGTGGCGATCGAGTCCTCGTTCAATCCATTCGCGCAGAGCGCGGTCGGCGCCCAGGGTCTGATGCAGGTGATGACCCGGGTGCATGACGACAAGTACGTGGCCTTCGGCGGCAACCATGCCGCATTCGATCCGCTGACCAATCTGCGCGTGGGCGTACAGGTGCTGAAGGACTGCATCGCCAAGGCCGGCTCGGTCGAAGGCGGTCTGCGCCATTACGTCGGGGCCGCCAACCTGGCCAGCGATGGTGGGTACGCCTTCAAGGTGATGGCCGAGCAGGAATTCATGCAGCAGCTGCTGCGTGGCCGCTCGGTGCCGACCACCGCACGACTGCCCGTGCCGCCGGTGGCGCCACCCGAGGCCGCAGGCGGCAGCGGTGCGCCGATGACGCCGGTGCAGCCCGGCGTACCGCCGCCGGGCGGCTCGCCCTCGGCCGCAGCCACCGACACGGCACCGCGCCTCGCCGCGCTGGGCTACTGAACGGACGACCGGCCCAGGCGTCAGCCTGCGGCCGTCTTCCTGTAAACTCGCCCGACCACGCAACTGGCGTTCAAGGCCCGCATCGGGCCGAGGTGGGCAACCACCGGGGAGCGTGGTCGCCGCAGGCGCATCGGCTTGCGGCGGTTTCTTGCCGTGCGCCTGGGCAGCCCGATCCGACCTCCGAAGCGGGCCGGAACGGGTCCAGAATCTCCCGACAGGACTGCCGCATCATGTTTGACCGCGCCATTCACTCGCTGGCCGCCATCGATCCCGAAATCAACGCGGCGATCGAAGCCGAGGTGCTCCGCCAGGAAGAGCACATCGAGCTGATCGCCAGCGAGAACTACACCTCGCCGGCCGTCATGGCCGCGCAGGGTTCGCAGCTGACCAACAAGTACGCCGAAGGCTACCCGGGCAAGCGCTACTACGGCGGCTGCGAGCATGTCGACGTCGTCGAGCAGCTGGCCATCGACCGCGCCAAGCAGCTGTTCGGTGCCGAGTACGCCAACGTCCAGCCCAACAGCGGCT
>JBJOPV010000172.1:0-7874 GCA_046050625.1 Pseudomonadota bacterium | reverse complement strand
GGCATCCGCGTCAACGCGGTGGCCCCGGGCTTCATCGAGACGCCGATCCTCTCGACCATTCCCGACAAGGTGATGGACCAGATGCGCGCCGAGGTGCCGTTGCGCCGCCTGGGCCGGCCGGAGGAGATCGCCAGCGTCTACGCCTTCCTGGCCAGCGACGACGCCAGCTATGTGAATGGCGCGGTGCTGGAGGTGGCGGGCGGGCTGACGGTCTGAGCCAGGGCCAGGGCGGCCATCAGCCCGCGGCGCGAATCGGGCCCGCCATCGGCGACAATCCCGCCCCTATGAATGCCCTCTTCGAAGACGCCGGAAAGTTCCTCGCCGGCCGCGTGTTGTCGGAAGCCGAGAGCTCGATGCAGGTCGAGCTGGACTCGGGCAAGCGTGTCAAGGTCAAGGCGGCCAACGTGCTGCTGAAGTTCGACAAGCCCGCGCCGGCCGTGCTGATCGCCGAGGGCCAGCGCCTGGCCGAGGAGATCGACCTGGACCTGGCCTGGGAATTCGCGCCCGAGGGCGAGTTCGGCTTCGCGGATCTGGCACGCGACTATTTCGACGCCAGCGCCGGTCTGACCCACCAGGCTGCGGCGCTGTTCCGCCTGTTCGGTGCGCCGCACTACTTCCGCCGCATGGGCCGCGGCCAGTTCCGCAAGGCGCCCGAGGACATCGTCAAGGCGGCCCTGCTGGCCATCGAGAAGAAGGCGCAGCTCGCCGCGCAGATCGAGGGCTGGGCGGCCGAGCTGGCCGCCGGCCAGTGCCCGCAGCCGGTGCGCGAGCAGCTCTACAAGATCCTGTTCAAGCCGGACAAGAACGCGCCGGAATACAAGGCGGTGGTCGACGCCGCGAAGAAGGCCCAGCGCGCGCCGCTGGACCTGCTGGTGGCCGCGGGCGCCATCGACAGCCCCTACCAGTTCCACTGGCGCCGCTTCCTGTTCGAGCAGTTCCCCAAGGGCACGAACTTCCCCGCCTCGCTGGTGGCGCCCGAGATCCGCGACGCGCTGCCGCTGGCGGCGGGCGTGCGCGCCTTCTCGATCGACGACTCGGCCACCACCGAGATCGACGACGCGCTCTCGGTGCAGGGCCTGGGCAGCGGCACCCTCGTCTTCGGCGTGCACATCGCCGCCCCGGCGCTGGCGATCCAGCCAGACTCGGCCGTGGACAAGGTGGCGCGCGATCGCTTCTCCACCGTCTACATGCCGGGGGGCAAGCTGACCATGCTGCCCGACGAGGTGGTGCAGAGCTACACGCTGCAGGAGGGCCGCGACTGCCCGGCGGTGTCGCTCTACGTCACGATGGACGAGGCGACGCTGGAGGTGAAGGCCACCGAGACGAAGCTCGAGCGCGTGCCCATCGTCGCCAACCTGCGCCATGACAAGCTCGACGCGGTGGTGACCGAGGCGGCGCTGAGCGGCGCCGCGCCCGCCGACTTCGACTTCGCGCCCGAGCTGGCCTTCGGCTGGCGCCTGGCCAAGCATCTGAAGGCCCAGCGCGAGGTGGTGCGCGGCAAGCCCGAGAACTTCAACCGGCCGGACTACAACTTCCGCCTGCAGGATGCCGATGGCCAGTCGCCGAGCGCACCGCCCGACGGCCGCGAGACGGTGCTCATCAGCGAGCGCCGCCGGGGCGCGCCGCTCGACACCATCGTCGCCGAGGCGATGATCCTGGCCAACAACACCTGGGGCGGCTGGCTGGCCGAGCTGGGCGTGCCGGGCATCTACCGCAGCCAGGCCAGCATGGCGCCGGGCGTGAAGGTGCGCATGTCGACCAAGGCGCTGCCGCACGCCGGCATGGGCGTGGCGCACTACACCTGGGCGACCTCGCCGCTGCGCCGCTATGTCGATCTGGTCAACCAGTGGCAGATCATCGCCTGCGCGCGCCACGGCCGCACCGCCGCGCTGGCGGCGCACTTCAAGCCCAAGGACACCGCGCTGTTCGCGATCATCTCGGGCTTCGACGCGGCGTACTCGGCCTACAACGGCTTCCAGAACGGCATCGAGCGCTACTGGACGCTGCGCTGGCTGCAGCAGAACGGCGTGACCGAGCTCGACTGCGCCACGATGAAGGACGGCCTGGTGCGCGCCGACACGCTGCCCCTGGTGCTGCGCGCGGTCGGCGCCGACGGCCTGCCGCGTGGCGCGCGGGTGCGGGTGCGCCTGGGCGAGCCGGACCTGCTGACGCTGGAGATCGGCGGCAGCGTCATCGCCCGCCTGGATGATCCGACCCGCTCGGACGACGATGCCGCGCTCGAGGACGAGACCGAGGAAGGCGCCGAGGCCGCCGCCACCGGCCTGGCGCTGGCCATCGACGTGGCCGATGCCGACGCGCCGGCCGCGAGCGACGGTGCCGCGCCGGCCGCCTGAGTCCGCCCTTTCCGCCTCTCCGCTCCCGCCCCGCCGATGCAGCGCCTCAAGCAACTCTCGAATCTCCAGATCGCCCTGCTGCTGTCGCTGGGCGTGCATGCCGCCCTGCTGACGCTGCGGGTGGTCGATCCCGAGGCCTTCGACCGCATCCTGCAGGACACCTCGCTCGAGGTGGTGCTGGTCAATGCCAGCTCCGCCGAGGCCCCGACGAAGGCCCAGGTGATCGCGCAGCGCAACCTGGCCGGCGGGGGCGATGCCGAGCAGGGCCGGGCGACCTCGCCGCTGCCGCCGGCGCCGACCCACCAGGCGGGGGATTCGCTCGACGAGGCCCAGCGCCAGATCGAGCAGCTGCAGCTGCAGCAGATGCAGCTGCTGGCGCAGATGAAGCGCGAGCTCGCGCGCCTGGCCACCACCGATCAGGCTCGGCCTTCGGCGCAGGACAATCCGGCCGCGCGCGCCGAGGAAGAGCGTCGCCGCCAGCTCATCGACCAGCTCGCGCAGATCGAGAAGCGCATCAACGACGAAAACGCCCGCCCGCGCCGGCGCTATGTCAGCCCCTCGGCCCGCGAGGGCGTGCATGCGATCTACTACGACACGCTGCGCAGCCGCATCGAGGACATC
Source organism: Pseudomonadota bacterium (assembly GCA_046050625.1). Classification (GTDB taxonomy): domain Bacteria; phylum Pseudomonadota; class Gammaproteobacteria; order Burkholderiales; family Burkholderiaceae_C; genus Sphaerotilus. Next base: position 4,899 of record JBJOPV010000172.1, on the reverse strand, counting down.
GGCACCCGCAACTTCCCCGAGGACAAGGGCGTCAAGCTCTACGGCGAGCTGAGCATGCTGCTGGAGATCGACAGCCTGGGCCGGGTCGTCGAGGCCGAGATCATCCAGTCCTCGGGCAACCGGCTGCTCGACCGCAAGGCGCAGTCGATCGTGCGTGGCGCCGGTCCCTACGGCCATTTCACGCCGCCGATGCGCGCCCAGTTCGACCGGCTGGTCTTCGTCTCGCGCTTCCGCTTCACCCGCGAGCAAGGCCTGCAGGCCACGGTCGAGGAAAACCAGAACGCGCCGCAGGGCCGCTGACGCACCGCCCCGCCCGCGCCCCTTCTTCATTCAGTCACTCTCAAGCCCGCCTGCTGCCATGGACCGCTATGTCGTGATCGGCCACCCGGTGGAGCACAGCCGCTCCCCCGCCATCCACGCCCGCTTCGCTGCCCTGACCGGCCAGGCGCTGGTCTACGAGCGCCTGCTGGCGCCGCTCGACGGCTTCGCCGGGACGGTGCGCGGCTTCGCCGCGGCGGGCGGGCGCGGCTGCAATGTCACCGTGCCGTTCAAGTTCGAGGCCTGGCAGCTGGCGGCACGCCGCACGCCGCGCGCCGAACTGGCGCAGGCGGCCAACACCCTGCGCTTCGACGCCGAGGCCGACGGCGGCTGGTGGTGCGACAACACCGACGGCGCCGGCCTGGTGCGCGACATCACGGTGAACGCCGGTGTCGCGCTGGCGGGCCAGCGCGTGCTGCTGATCGGCGCTGGCGGCGCGGCGGCGGGCGTGCTGGGGCCGCTGATCGAGGCGCGGCCGGCCGGCATCGTCATCGCCAACCGCACCGCCGAGAAGGCCGAGGCGCTGGCGCTGCGCCATGCAGCGCTGGCACGCGAGCACGGCGTGGCGCTGCAGATCGCGCCGCTGGAGGCGCCGGGCGAGGCCTTCGACGGGGTCATCAACGGCACCGCCTCCAGCCTGTCGGGCGCCGGCGTGCCGGTGCCGGCCGGGGTGCTGCGCCCGGGTACCCTGGCGCTGGACATGATGTATGGCCTGGGCGCGCGCGGCTTCCTGGCCTGGGCGGCCGAGCACGGCGCCACCGGCCGCGACGGCCTGGGCATGCTGGTCGAGCAGGCGGCGGAGTCCTTCCTGGCCTGGCGCGGCGTGCGACCCGACACCGCGCCGGTGCTGGCCGAGCTGCGCGCGCTGGTCGACGCACCGCGCTGAACCCGCCCGGAGATCCCGATGTCGGACGCGCCTGTCATCGCGACGCTGTCCTGGCCGGGCCGGCTGGGCCGGCTGCTGGTGCTGGTGCTGCTCGCCGGCGTGGCGCTGCAGCTGTATTTCCTGCTGCGCATCGCGCTGATGACGGTGATCGACCCGGCCTCGACCACCTTCCAGCGCAGCGAGATCTGGCGTCTGGCCACCACGCAGGGCCGCGTCGACTGGTCACAGGAATGGCGCGACTACGAGGCACTGGGCCTGCCGATCGCCCGCGCGGTCATCGCCAGCGAGGATGCCGGCTTCGTCGAGCACAGCGGCGTCGAGTGGGACGCGATCGAGAAGGCCTGGGAGCGCAACCAGCGCGCCGAGGCGGTGGCCGAGCGCCGCAACGAGCAGCTCGAGCGGCGCCAGCAGCAGGCGCTGGCGCGCGGCCGGGCGCCGGCCGCACCGCCGCCGCGGGTCGAACCCAAGGTGGTCGGCGGCTCGACCATCACCCAGCAGCTGGCCAAGAACCTCTTCCTGTCGGGCGAGCGCACCGCGGCGCGCAAGGCGCAGGAATTCGTCATCACCTTCATGCTCGAGGCGCTGCTGAGCAAGCGGCGCATCCTCGAGATCTACCTGAACCATGTCGAGTGGGGCGAGGGCCTGTTCGGGGCGCAGGCCGCCGCGCGCCACTACTTCCGCACCGACGCAGGTCGGCTCGGGGCGGTGCAGGCCGCGCGGCTGGCGGTCATGCTGCCCGCGCCCAAGCGCTTCGAGCGCCGCCCCGGCTCGGGCTATCTGACAAGCCGCGCCGGCACCATCGCCGCGCGCATGGGCGCGGTGCAGCCACCGCGCTGAGTTCCCAACCCCTGCGAGGATCGCCAGGATGTCCACGCCACTGACTGCGGAGATCGCCGCCGCCGCCGCCCGCCTCGTCGTCGAGGAGGGGCTGGAGTACGGCCCGGCCAAGCGCCGTGCCGCCCGCGACCTGGGCCGCGGCGCGCGCCAGACCGAGCTGCCCGGCAACGACGAGGTCGAGGACGCGGTGCGCGAGTACCTCGACCTCTTCTGCGCCGACACCCAGCCGCAGGAGCTGCGCGCGCTGCGCGATCTGGCCGCCGTCTGGATGGAGCGGCTCGCGGCTTTTCGCCCACACCTGACCGGCGCGGTCTGGCGCGGCACCGCCACCCGGCTGTCGGCGCTGCATCTGGAGCTCTACTGCGACGACAGCAAGTCGGCAGAGATCGCGCTGCTCGACCGCGGCGTCGACTTCGACATCGCCAGCACCCGCGGCCCGCAAGGGCGCGACATCGACGTGCTGTCGCTGGCCTCGCGTTGTCCCGCCTTGGGCGAGACGGTGACCGTGTTCCTGTCGGTGCTCGATCATGACGACCTGCGCGGCGCGCTCAAGACCGACGCCCGCGGTCTGACCCCGCGCGGCGACCTGGCGGCGCTGCGCCGTCTTCTGGAGGCACAGAAGCCATGATGGAACGCAGAACCTGGATGCTGCTGGCCAGCGGCACCGCGCTGGCCGGCGCAGGCGCTGGACTCTGGTGGCGCTCGGTCGGCCATGAGACACCGCCCGCAGCCACCGCTGCCCTGGCAGAAGGCGCGCAGGCCCTCTGGTCGCTGCAGTTCGACCGCCCCGAAGGCGGCAGCCTGGCGCTGGCCGCGCTGCGCGGGCGCCCGCTGCTGATCAACTTCTGGGCCACCTGGTGCCCGCCCTGCGTCAAGGAGATGCCCGAGCTCGACGCCTTCGCCAAGGAGCAGGCCGCGCTGGGGCGGGCCGGCTGGCAGGTGATCGGCCTGGCGGTGGACGGCCCGACCCCGGTGCGCGAGTTCCTGGCCCGCACGCCGGTGAGCTTTCCGGTCGGTCTGGCCGGTTTCGGCGGCACGGAGCTGGCGCGCAGCCTGGGCAACGCCGGCGGCGGCCTGCCCTTCACCGTGGTGCTCGACGCTCGCGGCGAGGTGATCCGTCGCCAGCTCGGCGCCACCGATCTGAAGGAAATGAAAGACTGGCGTCGTCAGGACGCATCGTCCCCCCGGTCCTGAGTCCGGAGATGGCTCCAACGGGTTTCCGGGCACTCGCCGCTCGTGGCATCATCGCGCCCCCCGAGCCATCCGGCCGGTTCCTGCCCGATCGCAAATTCGTTGCATCGCTGATCGACTTGAAACGAAAAGCGCGTAAAGTCGGGGCTTCCTCCAGAAACTCGCGGTATCCATGCATATCGGCAGCCTCCAGAGCTTCCCGTCGGCCCGTTCCGCGCATTCCCGCGGGATGAAGTCCGGCCTCAGCGATACCGCGCCGACCCGGGCCGGCCGACGGCCCTACCACACGGACACGACCTGAACCGGCGCCTGCGCGCGCAAGCAGATCCGCCGCCCTGACGCAGCGCCTGCACGGTCTCCCGTCGTCCACCGCAACCCAAGAATCCCGGAGCCTCCTCCATGGACCTTCGCAAGCTGAAGACCCTGATCGACCTGGTGTCGGAATCCAACGTCTCCGAACTCGAGATCACCGAAGCCGACGGCAAGGTGCGCATCGTCAAGCAGAGCCCGACCCAGGTCGTGGCGATGCCCGCGCCGGTCTATGCCAACGCCCCCGCACCGGCTGCAGGCGCTCCCGCCGCCGCGGCCCCCGCGGCTGCCCCGGCGGCCGCGGAGATCGCCGGCACGGTGGTCAAGTCGCCGATGGTCGGCACCTTCTACCGCGCCTCCAACCCCGGCGCCAAGCCGCTGGCCGACGTCGGCACCGTGGTCAAGAAAGGCCAGGCGCTGTGCATCATCGAGGCGATGAAGATCATGAACGAGATCGAGTCCGAGTTCGACGGCACGATCACGAAGGTGCTGGCCGAGAACGGCCAGGCCATCGAGTACGGACAGCCGCTGTTCATCATCGAATAACAGGGCCTGCGCCATGTTCAAGAAGATCCTGATCGCCAACCGCGGCGAGATCGCGCTGCGGATCCAGCGCGCCTGCCGCGAGATGGGCATCCAGGCGGTGATCGTCTATTCCGAGGCCGACCGCGACGCCAAGTACGTCAAGCTCGCCGACGAGGCGGTCTGCATCGGACCGCCCCCGTCGCAGAAGAGCTATCTGCACATGCCGGCCATCATCTCGGCGGCGGAAGTGACCGACGCCGAGGCCATCCACCCCGGCTACGGCTTCCTGTCCGAGAACGCCGACTTCGCCGAGCGGGTCGAGAAGAGCGGCTTCGCCTTCATCGGTCCAAAGCCCGAATCGATCCGGCTGATGGGCGACAAGGTCTCGGCCAAGGACGCGATGATCAAGGCCGGCGTGCCCACCGTGCCCGGCTCCGCCAGCGCGCTGCCCGATGATCCGAAGGAGATCATCCGCATGGCCCGCGAGGTGGGCTATCCGGTCATCATCAAGGCGGCCGGCGGCGGCGGCGGTCGCGGCATGCGGGTGGTGCACAGCGAATCGGCGCTGATCCACTCGGTCGAGACGACACGGGCGGAGGCCGGCTCGGCCTTCAACAACCCGGCCGTCTACATGGAGAAGTTCCTCGAGAACCCGCGCCATGTCGAGATCCAGGTGCTGGCCGACCAGCACGGCAACGCCGTCTGGCTGGGCGAGCGCGACTGCTCGATGCAGCGCCGCCACCAGAAGATCATCGAGGAGGCGCCGGCGCCAGGCATCCCGCGCAAGACCATCGAGAAGATCGGCGAGCGCTGCGCCGCCGCCTGCCGCAAGA
>JBJOPV010000171.1:0-7888 GCA_046050625.1 Pseudomonadota bacterium | reverse complement strand
ACACGAAGTACCTGATCAACCCGACCGGCCGCTTTGTCATCGGCGGCCCGCAGGGTGACTGCGGCCTGACCGGCCGCAAGATCATCGTCGACACCTACGGCGGCGCCTGCCCGCACGGCGGTGGCGCCTTCTCGGGCAAGGATCCGACGAAGGTGGACCGCTCGGCCGCCTACGCCGCGCGCTATGTCGCCAAGAACGTGGTCGCCGCCGGCCTGGCGCGCCAGTGCCAGATCCAGGTGAGCTACGCCATCGGCGTGGCCCGTCCGATCAACATCACCGTCTACACCGAAGGCACCGGCGTGATCCCGGACGCGCAGATCGCCGCGCTGGTCCAGGAGCACTTCGACCTGCGCCCGAAGGGCATCATCCAGATGCTGGACCTGCTGCGCCCGATCTATTCCAAGACCGCCGCCTACGGCCACTTTGGCCGCGAGGAGCCGGAATTCACCTGGGAGCGCACCGACAAGGCACAGCTGCTGCGCGCGGCTGCCGGTCTGTGAGCCGGGTGCTGACGCCATGACAAAGGGGCCGCAGATGCGGCCCCTTCTTCATTCGCGCAGCAGATTCAGTGCCGCCCGTGCGCGTCGACGCGGAACACCGCGACCGCCTCGACCAGCGTGCGCGCCTGCTCGGCCAGATGCTCGGCCGACGAGGTGCCCTGGCTGACCAGCCCGGCGTTCTGCTGCGTGACCTGGTCCATCTGCGAGACCGCCTGACCGACCTGGGCCACGCCGGTGCTCTGCTCCTCGCTGGCGACACTGATCTCGCCGACCAGATCGGCCACCCGTTGGATCGACTTCACGATCTCCTGCATCTTGCGACCGGCCTCGTCGGCCTGCAGCGAGCCCTGCTCGACGCGCTCGACGCTGGTGGAGATCAGCGACTTGATCTCGCGCGCCGCCTCGGCCGAGCGCAGCGCCAGCGTGCGCACCTCGCCAGCGACGACCGCAAAGCCCCGGCCCTGCTCGCCGGCCCGCGCCGCTTCCACCGCCGCGTTCAGCGCCAGGATGTTGGTCTGGAACGCGATGCCGTCGATCACGCCGATGATGTCGGCGATCTTGCGCGAGGCTTCGTGGATGCCGCGCATCGTCTGCACCACCTGGGTGACCACCTCGCCGCCCTGCGCGGCGACCTGCGAGGACTCGCGCGCGACCGCGCTGGCCTGGCGGGCGTTGTCGGCGTTGTGACGCACCGTGGTGCCAAGCTGCTCCATGGTCGCGGCGGTCTCTTCCAGGGCCGCGGCCTGCTGCTCGGTGCGGGCCGAGAGATCGCGGTTGCCCTGGGCGATGTGGCTGCTGGTGTCGGCCACCTGCTCGGAGCCCTGGCGCACCGCGCTGACGGCCTGCACCAGCGAGCCCTGCATCGCCTGGAGCTGGGCCATCAGGCTGTCGGTGTCGCCGGCACGCACCGGCACGGGCGTGCACAGGTCGCCGCCCGCCACCGAGCGCGCGATCTCGACCGCCACCGCCGGCTCGCCGCCGAGCTGGCGGCGCAGGCTGCGCACGATCAGCCAAGCCAGCACGCTGCCCGACAGCACGGACAGCAGCAGCAGCGTGCCCATCGACTTCATCGCGATCGCCTGGATGGCAGCCGCCTCGGCGCTGGCCTGGGCGCCCGCCTCGAGGGTGTGCTTCCAGAGCGTGTCGAGCGCAGCGAGCGCCTCGTCGACATGCATGCTGGCGGCACCATCGCTGATGTCGGCGGCGTCCTGTCGCTTGCCCTCCCGACCGAGCGACACCACCTGCTGCTGGGTCTTGCGGTAGGCCTCCCAGGCCTGGCGGAAGCTGGCCAGATGCTGGCGTGTCGCCTCATCGGAGGCACTGACGGCATAGGTGGCCAGCGCCTCGTCGGCGGCCTTCAGCGCAGCCTCGATCTTGTCCTCGTATTCGGCGTGATAGCTGCGGTCGTCGGTTCGGCTGTGGCGGATCTCGAAGTCGCGCATCTCCAGCAGCGCGGCGCGACTGGTGGCGAGCTGGGCGACGCCAGGCAGCCAGCGGTCCGACAGCTCGTCGGTGCGACTGCCGACCTGATGCAGCCCGACCAGGCCGACGCCCCCGACGGCGCCAGCCAGCACGACACCGAGACCGAAGCCCAGACTGAGCCGGGTGCCCAGGCTCAGGCGCGAGAACCGCTCGCGCGCGGCACGGGAAGCAGCCATGGCGGACTCACTTCTTGTGGCCGATGTAGCTCACGCCAACGATCCGGCCGCCCCCGTCCTTGATCGGCCGGTAACAGGCGTCGAAGGCCGTGCCCAGCACATCGATCGGGCCGCAGTACTCGCTGCCCTTGCTGACCGCCTCGTAGGCGGCGTTGCGGGCCAGCTGGGTCCCCACGCCGCGCTTGCCCTCGGGCGTCAGCACATTGGTGCTGACGCGCACGAACTCGTCGCCATCCTTGACGAAGACGGTGGCCGTGGCGCCATGCGCCTTGCGGATCGCATCGACGACGTCGTAGTTGTTGTTGATCTTGCGGTCGCCGAAGATCAGCGCCGGCACGGTCTTGCCGGCCACCGTGTCGGTGCCGTCGATCTTGGCGGCGCCGATGCGGCCCAGCCGGGCCTCCAGATCGGCGATGGTGGCCTTGGGGTCAGCGGCCTGCGCCGCGCCGGCCACGGCCAGCGCCAGCACCGCGGTGCTCAGGAAGGTGAAGCGATTCATGGCAGTCCAGGGTGTCGGTGAGGATGGCCTTCGCGCCTGTGCCGGGGGCGGGCGAGAAGGGGCATCCGATCGTGACACCCGAACGGCCAGGGCCAAGCCGCGAAGAGTGGCGGCAAGCGCACGCTCATCCGGACCGGCCAGGCCTCAAGCTCAGACGTCGAGCCGGTGTCGAGGGCTGGCGAGGCGTATCGACGACGCCTCTAGCGGCGCGGCGGCCGGCCTGCGCCGCCCAGGCGGCGCTCGCCGTGCTCCTCGCGCTGGGGCGCGCGCGCCGGGGCCTCGGCGGCCTCGCGGCGCGCCTGCGCGAGCAGCGCGTCGAGCTGATCCTCGGGCACGCCGCGCAGCACGCAGAAGCTCGAGCGCTTGAGCGAGCTGCGCTCGAAGTCGCGCAGCAGCTGAGCACGCTCGCGGCGCTGCGGATCGTCCTGCACACGCTCGGCAGGAGCCTCCTGGCGGACCGGCGCAGCGGAAGGCCGAGCGGCCTCCTCGCGCGGCGCCGCCGGACGCGGCGGCCGGGCGGGACGCTCCTGGCGCTCAGGGCGCTCGCCGCGCGGCGGACGGGCCTGGCTGTCGCGTTCCTGGCGCGGCGGGCGGTTGCCCGAGGCGCGCGGCTCACGCTGCGGACGGCCTTCGCCCCGCGGCGGACGCGGAGCACGCGGCTCGCGGACGTCCTTGGCCGGCTCGCCCGCGGTGCCCTCGCCCTGAGGCGCGGCGGCACGGCGCGGCTCGCGCTGCGGCCTGCCCTCCTGGGCACGACGCTCCTGGTGCAGCGCGCGGCGGCGGTCGAGTTCCTGCTGCGCGACCGTGCGGTGCTCGTCGCTGATGTCGCCGGCGGGCTGGCCGTCGAGGTCGGTCCGGCTCGGCGCCTTGGTCAGCGCGACCAGGTAGGCGGTGGTGTTGGTGTGGCGGCGCAGAAAGGCCGACAGCGTCGCGCGGCTGAACACGCCCGGCGCACGCACCTTGATGTCGGCCTGGATGCGCAGCTTCAGCGGCCTGGCCGGGCCGTCGAACAGCGCGGGAAAACGCTCGCGCAACTGGCGCGCGCATTCGGCCGGGCTCATGTCCGGGGTCTTGGCCACGCTCGGTGCGGCCTCGACCACCTCGACTGCCATTTCGGAGGCCATTTCGGAGGCCGTCTCGGGCGCGACGTCAGGGGCCGGACCGGAGACGGCGGCAGCCTCGATCGGCGCGGGGGTCTCGGGAGCCGGAGCGGCAGCGGTGACCTCGGCGTCGGTCGGGATCTCGGGGGTGGACATGGTTCTGGTGGAACGGTGTTGGCAACGGAAGTCGCGATTGTGGCCCGAGTCGCGACCGGACGCCCTCAGGGGCGGCGCGGACGCACCTTCGAGGCCGCCAGACGCGCCTGTTCGCGGGCCTTCTCCACGTCCTCGTCGCGCACCAGCGCCACGCCCATGCGCCGGCGCTCGAAGCTCTCGGGCTTGCCGAAGAGGCGGATCTCCGAGCGCGGCACCCGCAGCGCTTCATCCACCCCGTCGAAGACGAGGCCCTCGGCCTCGACGCCGCCGTAGATGACCGCGCTGGCGCCGGGCGACTTCAGCGTCGTGTCCACCGGCAGGCCGAGGATGGCGCGCGCGTGCAGCTCGAACTCGTTCTGCCACTGGGTGCACATCGTCACCATGCCGGTGTCATGGGGGCGCGGGCTGACCTCGCTGAACCAGACCTGGTCGCCACGGACGAAGAGCTCGACGCCGAACAGGCCCTGGCCGCCAAGGTCGTCGGTGACGGCGCGGGCGATGCGCTGCGCCTCGGCCAGCGCCGCCGGCCGCATCGGGTGCGGCTGCCAGCTCTCGACATAGTCGCCGCGCACCTGCAGGTGGCCGATGGGGTCGCAGAAATGCGTCTCGACCTGGCCATCGGCGCCCAGCGCGCGCACCGTCAGCAGCGTGATCTCGTAGTCGAAGTCGATGAAGCCCTCGACGATGACGCGGCCGTGGCTGACCCGACCGCCCGCCATCGCGTGGTCCCAGGCCGTCTGGACATCCTGCGGGCCGTCGAGCCGGCTCTGGCCCTTGCCGGAGCTGCTCATCACCGGCTTGACCACGCAGGGGTAGCCGATGCCGGCGTCGATGGCCGCCTGCAGCTCCTCGAGCGAATCGCAGAAGCGATAGGGGCTGGTGGGCAGGCCCAGCGTCTCGGCGGCGAGGCGGCGGATGCCCTCGCGGTCCATCGTCAGGCGCGCGGCGCGCGCGGTCGGGATGACGCGCACGACGCCCTCGGCCTCGAGCCGCTCCAGCTCGGGCGTGGCGATGGCCTCGATCTCGGGCACCACCAGGTCGGGCCGCTCGGCCTCGATCAGCGCGCGCAGCTGGGCCGCATCGCTCATCGCGATCGTTCGGGCGTGGTGCGCGACCTGCTGACCCGGCGCGTTCTCATAGCGATCGACCGCGATCGTCTCGACGCCAAGGCGCTGCAGCGCGATCAGCACCTCCTTGCCGAGCTCGCCGCTGCCAAGCAGCATGACGCGGGTGGCGTGGGCGGACAGCGGGGTTCCGATCGGTTTCATGCGGGCTCCTGACGGTGGCAAAGCAGGCCGGAATTGTGCCGGTTCGCCGAAAATTGACCCGCCGCAAGGACAGTCGTGGTCTGGATTTTCATGATGTGGCGATCACAGGAGCCTCAGCATGACCGCTCGCCATCACACTCCACCCACTTCCGCCCCTGTCACCGCCGACCCGGCCGCCAGACCGCTGCGCCCGCCCCGTCGACGCCAGGCGGCCGCGCCGGTCGAGATGGCCGACAAGTCCGCGCCGATCACCGCCGAGTGCCTGGAGCAGTACGAGGTCGCGGCCGCGACCGAGGCCGCGCAGGCCTCGCGCGAGATGGCGCTGTCCGACGTGATGGCCCGGCGCCAGCGCGGCGAGATCGACGACGCCACCTGGCACGAGCAGCTGCAGGCGCTGATCGCCGGCTCCTCGCCGGACGATCTGGCGCTGATGCGCGGCTCGATGGCCGCCCGGCGCCAGCCCGTGCCCCTGCCCGACGTCGATCCGGACACCGCGCTGGCGCCGGGCTGGCGCGACGGCGCCTATCCCTACCGCCACCTGATGGCGCGCAAGACCTACGAGCAGCAGAAGTACCGGCTGCAGGTCGAGCTGCTGAAGCTGCAGGCGTGGGTGAAGGAGACCGGCGCGCGCGTGGTCATCCTGTTCGAGGGCCGCGACGCCGCCGGCAAGGGCGGCACGATCAAGCGCTTCATGGAGCACCTCAACCCGCGCGGCGCGCGCGTCGTGGCGCTGGAAAAGCCCAGCGAGATCGAGAGCGGCCAGTGGTACTTCCAGCGCTATGTGCAGCACCTGCCGACCCGCGGCGAGATCGTGCTGTTCGACCGCTCCTGGTACAACCGGGCCGGCGTCGAGCGCGTCATGGGCTTCTGCAGCGATGCGCAGTACGAGCAGTTCATGCGCGAGGCGCCCGAGTTCGAGCGCAACCTGGTGCGCAACGGCATCTTTCTCTTCAAGTTCTGGTTCTCGGTCAGCCGCGCCGAGCAGCGCCGCCGCTTCAAGGAGCGCGAGACGCATCCGCTCAAGCAGTGGAAACTCAGCCCGATCGACAAGGCCAGCCTCGACAAGTGGGGCGACTACACCCGCGCCAAGGAGGCGATGTTCCTGCACACCGACACCCAGGACGCGCCGTGGACGGTCATCAAGTCGGACTGCAAGAAGCGCGCGCGCCTGAGCGCGATGCGCTATGTGCTGCACCGCATGGCCTACGTGCGCAAGGATCAGCGCAGCCTCGGCGCGGTCGATCCGCTGATCGTGGGTCGGCCGGCCCTGGTCGGCAGTGCCTATGGCGAGACCGATGGCGGCGAGGACCAGCTCGCCGGCAGCACGTCAGCCTGAGCCGCCAGCGCCCAGCGCCTGTGCTCAGCGCAGCTGCTCGAGCACGAAGCGCGCATGGCAGTCGCGCAGGCCGGGCAACGTCTGCAGGCGCTCGGTCATGAAGCGCCCGTGCTGCGCCAGGTCGGCGCTGATCACCTTGAGCTGGTAACGGGTCGGATCGCACCCCAGTCGCAGGCACTCGACCACCTCGGGCCAGTCCTGCAGCGCGCCGGCCAGCGCGTTGGCGGCCGCCGGCCCCGGCTCGAGGTGCAGTTCGATCAGCGCGGTCACCGTCAGGCCCAGGCGCTGCGGCGGCACGATGGCCGAGTAGCCGACGATGACGCCGCTCTCCTCGAGCCGGCGCACCCGGCGCAACACGGCCGAGGCCGAGAGCTGCACCTGTCCGGCCAGCTCGTCGAAGGTCATGCGGCCCTGTCGCTGCAGCGCAGCGACGATGCGCCGATCGATGTCGTCGAGCGGCGCCGGCGCGGCCACGGCGGAAACGGAGGTGGGGGCGGAATCCATCGTTCGATGATTGCAGTTCCGGTGCGGACCATCCTGAATCCGCCCTGAACCGGACGGTACCACGATCCGGCTCCAGGCTGGGCGCGCGCAGCCCCGGGCGGCCCGTCGTGCCAGACGCCGCAAGCCAGGGGCGGCGGCCTGCAGCGGCAGCAACCCCAGTGCGATCGCCAGCACGTCCGGCCTCTCGTCGTCGCTGTCACTGAAGGGACAGGCCGGCGCCCGCGCTCCGGGCAAGCCCGGAGACGCCGGGGTTGCGGGGCACCGAACAATCCGGCCCACACCGCCGACCCCGGCTCCGGAGGAGTTCCATGAGCACCGCCCTGCCCCGCCCCTGGCGGGCCCACTATCCGCCTGGCGTGCCCGCCGAGATCGACCTGAGCGATGCCGGCACGCTGGTCGATCTGCTCGATGATGGCCTGCGCCGCCATGCGGCCCGGCCGGCGGCGGTCTTTCTTGGCGAGAGCAGCGGCTTCGAGCATCTGGACCGCGAGGCCGAGGCGCTGACCGTCTGGCTGCAGCGCCAGGGCGTGGTGCCCGGCACCCGGGTGGCGCTGATGATGCCCAACCTGCCGCAGTACATGGTCGCGATCACCGCGGTGCTGCGCGCCGGTGGCATCGTGGTCAACGTCAATCCGCTCTACACCCCGCGCGAGCTCGAACACCAGCTGTGCGATGCCGGCGCGGAAGTGATCGTGCTGCTGGAGAACTTCGCCGCGACGCTGCAGCAAGTGATCGAGCGCACCGCGGTGCGCCATGTGCTGCTGACCTCCACCGGCGACATGCTGCCGGCCTGGAAAGGCCGGCTGATCGACTTCGCCGTGCGCCATGTGCGCAAGATGGTGCCGGCCTTCGAGCTGCCGCTGGAGG
>JBJOPV010000170.1:0-7904 GCA_046050625.1 Pseudomonadota bacterium | reverse complement strand
CTCCGACTACGACCGCGAGAAGCTGCAAGAGCGCGTGGCCAAGCTGGCCGGCGGCGTCGCCGTCATCAAGGTCGGTGCCGCCACCGAAGTCGAGATGAAGGAGAAGAAGGCCCGCGTCGAAGATGCCCTGCACGCCACCCGCGCTGCGGTGGAAGAGGGCATCGTCGCCGGTGGTGGCGTGGCGCTGCTGCGTGCACGCCAGACCGCCGGTGCCATCAAGGGTGACAACGCGGATCAGGACGCTGGCATCAAGCTGGTCCTGAAGGCGATCGAAGCCCCGCTGCGCGAGATCGTCGCCAACGCCGGTGGCGAGCCGAGCGTGGTGGTCAACGCGGTCCTGGCCGGTTCGGGCAACCACGGCTTCAACGCCGCCAACGACACCTACGGCGACATGATCGAGATGGGCATCCTGGACCCGACCAAGGTGACCCGCACCGCGCTGCAGAACGCCGCCTCCGTCGCCTCGCTGATGCTGACCACCGAGTGCATGGTCGCCGAAGCCCCGAAGGACGACGCTCCGGCCGGTGGCATGCCGGGCGGCATGGGTGGCATGGGCGGCATGGGCATGGACATGTGATCCTGCCGAGCCTGACCTGAGCTCGACAAGACGCCCCGGCGTCGAAAAGAAAGGGTGGCTGTCAAGCCACCCTTTTTTCATTTCTGCAAGCAGTTGCATGTGACGCCACGCACGTCAATGCTGTCGACCCCCGCATTCGCGGTGACAAATCTTGGCCTCTCGCGTGAGGATCTGACATTTCTTGTCAGTGCCGTCGACCTTGTCGGCCAAGAAATGTCACTCCCTGAGCCGCATCAGCGCCGCTCCTCCCGCGCTGTTGGGGCTTTGAAGGCTGGCACGAAGTCTGCACATTCCTTGCCGTCTACTCACCCAATGGAGGATCCTGTCATGAAGCGCGTGCAACAAGGTTTTACCCTTATCGAACTGATGATCGTCGTGGCGATCATCGGCATCCTGGCCGCGGTGGCGCTGCCGGCCTATCAGGACTACACGGTTCGTGCGAAGGTCTCGGAAGGCCTGTCGCTGGCGGCTGGTGCGAAGGCCACGGTGGCTGAGAACGCAGCGAACGGCGCGCCGTTCGGTTCAGGCTTCCAAGCGCCTGCTGCGACCAAGAATGTTGCTAGTGTTGGGATCAGCGTGACCACGGGTGACATCACTATTACCTACGGTGCAGCCATTGATGGTGGCGGTAAGACACTGGTGCTTTCTCCTCGCGATGGAAGCTTTGGTGATGGCCCGCTTGCTGGTACGGCCACTGCCTCAACTGTTCCTTCGAGTGGCTCGATCACTTGGAACTGTCTGTCTGCTGCTTCGCCCGCTACCAAAGTCGGTACCAATCGCGGCACGATCCAGGGCAAGTACGTCCCGGCCGAATGCCGTAGCTGATACCCCCTGGTTTGAGGGGTAAAGATGCGCCTTAGGGCGCATCTTGCGTTTCTGGCGCTTGAAAACGAATTTGTTCCTTGGTGAATGGCGGCGGATTCTCTACAAGGGCAGCAGTTTTTCGCAGGAATGCCACGCCATGTGCCACACCGCCGCTGTCGTCCCGGGGGGGAGAGCAGTCAGGCCCTCGCCCGGATTCACGCTGATCGAGCTGATGATCGTTGTCGCGATCGTCGGCGTGCTGGCAGCCATCGCGCTGCCCGCCTACCAGGATTACGCGCTGCGCGCACGCGTCTCCGAGGGCCTGCGCCTGAGCATGGAGGCCCGCGACGTGGTGACCGAGTTCTACGGCACCAACTTGCGCTGGCCTGACAGCAACGAGGCTGCGGGTCTGGTCGCACCGGACAAGATCGCCGGCAACAGCGTCAGTTCGGTCACCGTGGGTGATGCCGGCATCATCACCATCCGCTTCAATTCGCGCGTGCAGGACGGCAGTCTGCTGCTGCAGCCCGAAGCCGCCTCGGGCAGCATCCGCTGGGCCTGCCGCATCCCGGCCAGTGGCGGATTGTCGCCGCGCCATGTGCCTGCGGAGTGCCGCGGCAGCTGACAGGCCGGCGACGTGTCCGGACCGACCGGTCCGGCTCGCTATGATCGGCGCGCATGACGCCGCCGCTTTCCGCTGACCGCAACGCCTTCCTGCCGCTGGCCCTGCTGGCCGTCGCGCTGCCTTTCCTGATCGCCGGCAGTGCGCCGCCGACCTCGACCTATTTCAACCAGGCGCTGGCCTTCGGCGGCTGCGGCCTGTGGCTGATGGTCTGGGCGCTGGGCACCCGGCCCGGTACGGCTGGGTCTTCCGCTGCCACGCGCTGGCTGCTGGGTGTCGGCGTGCTGCTGCTGCTGGCCACCGCGCTGTCTTCGGCGCCCTGGGGGCAGCGGCTGGCTCCGCTGGGCTGCCTGCTGCTGGGCGGCGCGCTGATGCATGCGGTGGCACGCAGCTGCCGCGACGGCCAGGGCAGCGACTGGACCTTGCCGCTGATGTGCGCGCTGCTGACGGCCGGGCTGCTCAGCGTGGTGATCGGCGCGGTGCAGGTCTTCGCACCCGAGCTGGCCGACGGCCGCTGGGTCGCTTTCGCGACCACGCCCGGGCGGGCCATCGGCAACATGCGTCAGCCCAACCAGCTCTCGACGCTGCTGCTGTGGGCGGCGGCCGCTGCCGTCTGGCTGTCGCTGCGCGAACGCCGCCCGATCGTGCAGCTGGCGCTGGTGCTGGCCGCGCTGGTCTTCGGCGTGGCGATGACCGCCTCGCGCACCGGTCTGGTCGGCGTGGTGCTGCTGGCACTGTGGGGCCTGCTGGATCGGCGTCTGCCCGCGCCGGTGCGCGGGCTGCTGCTGGCGATGCTGCCGTTCTATGCGCTGTGCTGGATTGGCCTGGAGCAGTGGCTGGCCTCGCACGGCGTGATGTTCTATGGCGACGACCAGCTCAAGAAGACACTGCATGGCGACGCCAGCAGCTCGCGGGGGCGCATCTGGGCCAACACCTGGGCGCTGGTGCAGGCGCATCCGTGGACGGGCGTCGGTGTCGGTGCCTTCAACTTCGTCTGGTCGATGACGCCCTTTCCCGGCCGGCCGGTCGCTTTCTTCGATCACAGCCACAACCTGCCGCTGCAGCTGGCGGTGGAGTCCGGCCTGCCGCTGGCCGGCGCGGTGCTGGCGGGCGTGGCCTGGGGGGGCTGGCGCGCGCGCCGGGCGCTGGTCGATGCCGACGAGGACCGCGCGCGCGACGCCCGGACCGCGCTGTTCATGCTGGTGATGGTCGGCGTGCACAGCCTGCTCGAGTATCCGCTGTGGTACGTCTACTTCCTGCTGCCGGCGATGATGCTGGCGGGCTGGCTGACGGGCAGCGTGCCGGCTTCGGGCGCTTCGGCGACATCGCGGGAGGTGGCGCCGGGCTGGCGCCTGCGCCTGGGGCCGTGGCTGTGGAGCGTGACCGGCGCGTTGGCGCTGGTGGCCTCGGTGTGGTCGACGGTCGAGTACTGGACGGTGTCGGTGATCTTCGAGCCTGAGCTGTCCTTCGGTCAGGCCGAGCCGCTGTCGGCGCGCATCGAGCGCGGCCGGCGCAGCGTGCTGTGGGGTCACCACGCCGACTATGCCCGCGCGACGATGGCCAGGACGCCCGAGGAGGTCTTCGACGCCTTCGACCGGCCGCTGCACCACCTGGCCGACACCCGGCTGATGATGGCCTATGCCCGGGCGCTCGAGGGCCGCGGCGAGACGGCGCGTGCCGCCCATGTGGCGGCGCGACTGCGCGAGTTCCGCAATCCGGCTTCGGCCGATTTCTTCTCGGTCTGCGATGCACCGGGCTCTGACCGCCGGCCCACGCCCTTTCAGTGTCTGCCTGATCCGGCCCTGCCGGCCGCGCTGATGCGACCCTGAGTCGGGCCTTCAGGGCTCGGCGAGCCAGTCGCCGCTCTTGCCGCCGCGCTTCTCGAGCAGTCGGATGTCGGTCATGACCATGCCCTTCTCTGCGGCCTTGCACATGTCGTAGATGGTCAGCAGGCCGACCTGGACGGCGGTCAGTGCCTCCATCTCGACGCCAGTGCGGCCCAGCGTCTCGACGGTGGCCTCGCAGTGCACGGCCGAGGCAGCCTCGTCGAGGCGGAAGTCCACCGCCACCCGGGTGATCGGCAGCGGATGGCACAGCGGCACCAGATCGGCGGTGCGCTTGGCGCCCTGGATCGCTGCGATGCGCGCGATGCCGATCACGTCTCCCTTCTTCGCTTCGCCGCGGGCGATCAGCGCCAGGGTTTCCGGTTGCATGCGGATCGTGCCGGTGGCGGTGGCCACGCGGTGCGTCGGCGTCTTGCCGGACACGTCGACCATGTGGGCTTGGCCGTGGGCATCGAAATGGGTCAGCGGTGAGTTCATCGCAGGAGGGCGGCAGTCGGTTGGAGCGGGAGGGCGCAAGGCTGGCATCCGGGCCTCAGCAGGGAGATACACGCCGGCGCCAGGGTGGCGGCATGATACGCAGCCTCGTTCCAGGAAGATGATGAAGACCACTCCGCTGCTGCTGGCCGCACTGCTGGGCCTGACGATGCCGCTGGCCCTGGCGCCGGCCTCACCGGCGCAGGCGGCCACGCCCGCCAACGCGCCGACGCTGCCTGCGCTGGGCGATGCCGGTGCCGACGAGCTGGGCATCGGCGCCGAGCGCCGGCTGGGCGAGCGCATCATGAAGGAGCTGCGCCGCGATCCGGACCTGCTCGACGATCCGCTGCTGCAGGACTATGTCGACGCGCTATGGCAGCCGCTGCTGGCCGCCGCCCGTGCCCGCGGCGATCTGCCCGACGAGCAGCGCGAGCAGTTCGCCTGGGCGACCTTCCTGGTGCGCGATCGCAGCGTCAACGCCTTCGCGCTGCCGGGCGGCCATGTCGGCGTGCATCTGGGCCTGATCGCGATCACCTCCACCCGCGACGAGCTGGCCGCGGTGCTGGCGCACGAGCTCTCGCATGTGACGCAGCGCCACATCGCGCGCTCGATCGCGACCAGCCGGCGCCAGTCGCTGATCGGTGCGGCGACGATGATCGCCGGCATCCTGGCCGCCTCGCGCAGCGGAGACGCGGCCAACGCGATGATCGTCGGCGGACAGGCGGTCGCCGCGCAGGGCCAGCTCAACTTCTCGCGCGACATGGAGCGGGAGGCCGACCGCATCGGCTTCGGCGTGCTGGAGGCGGCGGGCTTCGCGCCCGAGGGCATGGCCGGCATGTTCGATCGGCTGCAGAGCGCCTCGCGGCTCAACGACAGCGGCCAGTTCCCCTACCTGCGCTCGCACCCGCTGACCGGCGAGCGCATCGCCGAGGCGCGCTCGCGTCTGGGCGTGAACCCGGGCGGATCGAGCGCGGCGCCGGACGCGGCACGCTGGCTGCATGCGGCGATGCAGGGCCGCGCCCGCGCGCTGATGGACGGACGGGGCGAGACGCTCAGCCGGCTGGCCGGCGGCGGCGTGCCGGGTGCGGCGGCAGTGGCCAGCACGCCGGAGGCGCTGTCGACCGCCTGTGCCGCCGCGCTGGCCGCCACACGCCTGAAGGACTGGCGTGCGGCCGATGCCGCGCTGGCCCGCGCACGCACGCTGGCAGCGGGGCAGGGCGCACCGGTGCAGCGGGCCGTGCAGGTCATCCAGATCGAGTCGATGCTCGACCGCGGTCAGGCGACCGAGGCGGCGCGGCTTCTCTCGGGCGGTCTGCTCGACGGCAGCCGCGCTGGTCTGATGCTGTCTGCCCGGCTGGCAGCCTTGCCGCAGGCCGATGCGGCGCAGGCCAGCCGGGTTCGCGAGGATCTGCAGACCTGGGTCACCGTGCGGCCTGGCGATGCCGGTGCGTGGCAGGCGCTGGCACGGGTGATGGAGCGGCTCGGCCAGCCGCTGGCTGCATTGCGCGCCCAGGCCGAGGCGCAGGCCGCTCAGGGCGATCTGGCCGGTGCGGTTGATCGGCTGCGCGCCGGTCAGCGGCTCTCGCGCAGCAGCGGTGCGGTCGAGTCGATGGAAGGCGTGGTCATCGAGTCGCGGCTGAAGGCGCTCGAGCAGCAGCGTCGCGCCGAGTTGGAACGCGAACGCCGGGGCGAGGAGGACTGACGCGCGCCGTCGCGCGCGGCCCGTCAGTCTTCTTCCCGGAACAGCCGCTGCAGTGCGCTGTCGATCACCATGCCGCACAGGCTGTACAGCAGCGAGGTGATCAGTGCGGCGCCGAATCCAGCCACCTGCAGCCCGTCGAGCATCCAGGCCGCGAACTGGAACACCGCGGCATTGATGACGAAGAGGAACAGTCCCAGTGTCACCACGGTGACCGGCAGCGTCAGCACCACGAGCAGTGGCCGCACGACCGCATTGAGCAGGCCGAGAATCAGCGCCGCCATCAGCGCAGCGCCGAAGCCCCGCACTTCGAGCCCGGGATAGAGGGATGCAACCAGCAGCAGGGCGGCGGCCAGCAGGAACCAGCGAGCGAAGAGCTTCAGCATGATGCGTGAAAGGATACACGCATCGAGCGGCCTTGGTACCCGACTGTTCAACCCTGTGATGTCGAGGGAAAAGAAGAGTTCATGCAGAATCCGCGTCATCGAAAGGGGAGTAGCAGAGGGTCGCCAGACCCTCGCGACATCCCGTCAGTACGGTGAGCGGCCCGACAGCCGACCACCCGGGTTCGCGGACGAACCGTTGCTCGGCAACTGCCGTGCGGTTCGTCGCAAGACCTTTCGGTGCGGAGCGCCCTTCAGGGCTGCGCAGACCGTGCCGAAGGCCGCTCCGAGTCTCGTCATTCGTCGAACGACCTGATCGAAACCTGTGGAGTGCTTTCATGCTGATGAATTCGATGGCGCCGGACTGGCTCTGGCTCTTCTTCGGGGCAGTGGTACTGCTGGCCCTGTTCGTGGACTTCGTCGTGCTGCGCAAGCAGGGCGCGCATGAGGTCGGCGTCAAGGAGGCGCTCAACTGGTCGCTGATCTGGGTGGCGCTCAGCCTGGCCTTCAACGGCCTGCTGTGGTGGGCGACCTGGCGCGAGCAGGGCACCGAGATCGCCAACACCCGTGCGCTCGAGTTCCTGACCGGCTACCTGATCGAGAAGTCGCTGGCCGTCGACAACATCTTCGTCTTCCTGATGATCTTCACCTACTTCGCGGTGCCGCCGTCGTACCAGAAGCGGGTGCTGATGATCGGCATCATCGGGGCGATGGTGCTGCGCACGGTGCTGATCCTGGTGGGTGCCTGGCTGATCGCCAAGTTCCACTGGATTCTGTATGTCTTCGGCGCTTTCCTGCTGATCACCGGCATCAAGATGTGGTGGGCGGCCGGTCAGGAGCCTGACCTGGAGAGCAACCCGGCGCTGAAGCTGCTGCGCCGTGTGCTGCCGGTCAGCAAGAGCTTCGATGGCGAGAAGTTCTTCACCGTCGAGAACGGCCGGCGCATCGCCACGCCGCTGCTGCTGGTCATCGCGCTGGTGGGCGTGACCGACGTGATCTTCGCGGTGGACTCCATTCCCGCGATCTTCGCGATCACCAGTGACCCGTTCATCGTGCTGACCTCGAACATCTTCGCGATCCTGGGTCTGCGTGCGATGTACTTCCTGCTGGCGGCCATGGCCTCGAAGTTCCACCTGCTGAGCTACGGTCTGGCGGTGATCCTTGCCTTCATCGGCACGAAGATGCTGCTGATCGACATCGTCAAGATCCCGGTGTTCGCCTCGCTGGGTGCGGTGATCGGCATCCTGGCCTTCACGATGTGGCTGAGCGTGCGCACTGCACCGAAGCTGCCGGTCAAGCAAGGCTGACGCCGGAGCCATCTCCCGCCACCTCGCCTCCTCGTCACACCCGCGAAAGCGGGTGCTCACGAGAATCGCCAGACCCATGAAAAAGGCCGCCCCTTGGGGCGGCCTTCTCGCATGCGCTGAAAGCGGCGGCTGATTACAGCAGGGACTTGAGGATGCGGCCCATCTCGGAGGGATTGCGGGTGACCTTGAAGCCG
>JBJOPV010000169.1:0-7914 GCA_046050625.1 Pseudomonadota bacterium | reverse complement strand
CGTGCGCCGCGCCGGCATGTCGGTGTGCTGCGGCGGCATCGTCGGCATGGGCGAGTCGCGCCGCGAGCGCGCCGGGCTGGTCGCGCAGATCGCCAACCTGACGCCCTACCCGGAGTCGGTGCCGATCAACGAGCTGGTGCAGGTCGAAGGCACGCCGCTGGCCGGCACCGAGAAGCTCGACCCGCTGGAGTTCGTGCGCACCATCGCCGTCGCCCGCATCACCATGCCGACCGCGCGGGTGCGCCTGTCGGCCGGTCGCGAGCAGATGAGCGAGGCGATCCAGGCGCTGTGCTTTCTGGCCGGCGCCAACTCGATCTTCTACGGCGACAAGCTGCTGACCACCGGCAACCCGCAGTCCGAGCGCGACCGCGCGCTGCTGGACAAGCTCGGGATGAAGACCAGCGCCTGAAGTCCGTTGTCACCGCCGCTGCCGCCGTGAACGCCGCCTTCGACCTGTTCCCCCGCCGCATCGTCTGCCTGACCGAGGAGACGACCGAGACGCTCTACCTGCTCGGCGAGCAGGACCGCATCGTCGGCATTTCCGGCTACACCGTGCGCCCGCCCGAGGCCCGGCGCGACAAGCCCCGCGTCTCGGCCTACCTGAGCGCGAAGATCGACAGGATCCTTGCCCTGGAGCCCGACCTGGTGCTGGGCTTCTCGGACCTGCAGGCCGACATCGCCAGCCAGCTGATCCGCTCTGGCGTTGCCGTGCATGTCTTCAACCAGCGCAGCGTGGCCGAGGTGCTGCGCATGGTGGCGATGGTGGGCGCGATGGTCGGGGCGCACGAGAAGACGGCCGCGCTGCTGGCCGAGCTGCAGCAGGGACTGGACGCGGTGGCCGCGGCCGGGCGCGCGCTGCCGCGCCGCCCGCGCGTCTACTTCGAGGAATGGCACGAGCCGATCATCACCGGCATCGGCTGGGTGTCCGAGCTGATCGGGCTGGCCGGCGGCGAGGAGTGCTTTCCCGAGCTGGCGGGGAAGTCGCTCGGCAAGGACCGCATCGTCGCCGATCCGCTGGAAGTCGCGCGCCGCGCGCCCGACGTGATCCTGGGCTCCTGGTGCGGGCGCAAGTTCCGCCCCGAGCAGGTGATGGCGCGGCCGGGCTGGCAGGACGTGCCGGCGGTGGTGAACGCGCAGGTGTTCGAGATCAAGTCGAGCGAGATCCTGCAGCCCGGTCCGGCCGCGCTGACCGACGGCGTGCGCCAGATCCAGCGCCGTTTACAGAGCTGGGCGCAGCTTCACGCCTGACTGCGGCTCAGCGGGTCTTCGCGTCGAAGTCGCAGCAGTCCGCCACCGCGCACTCCGGGCAGCGCGGCTTGCGTGCCTGACAGACGTAGCGGCCGTGCAGGATCAGCCAGTGGTGCGCGTCCCGGGCGAACTCGGTCGGGATGCGCGCCAGCAGCTTCATCTCCACCTCGTAGGGCGTGCGCCCTGGCGCCAGCCCGGTGCGGTTGCCGACGCGGAAGATGTGCGTGTCGACTGCGCAGGTCGGCTCGCCCCAGGCGACGTTGAGCACCACGTTGGCGGTCTTGCGGCCGACGCCGGGCAGGGCCTCGAGCGCCTCGCGGCTGCGCGGCACCTGGCCGTCGTGCTGGTCGAGCAGGATCTGTGCGGTGGCGACGAGGTTCTTCGCCTTGTTGCGAAACAGGCCGATGGTGCGGATGTGGGCCTCGACGCCGGCCACGCCCAGCGCGACGATCTTCGCCGGCGTGTTGGCGAGGGGAAACAGCCGGCGCGTGGCCTTGTTGACGCTCACGTCGGTGGCTTGCGCCGACAGCAGCACGGCGGCCAGCAGCTCGAACACCGAGCTGTATTCCAGCTCGGAGGCGGGTTGCGGATTGGCGTCACGCAGCGTGACAAAGAAGCGCTGGATCGCGTCTGGGTTCATCTCCAGGATCTCCGGAAGCCCTCGATCGAGGGGAATTCATCAGTTCAGAGGGTGTGAGCGGCCGGATTGTCCGGCCAGAATGGCCGCCATGCCGTACCGCTCCCTGTCTGCCGTCATGTGCCGCCTGCTGCCGTCCCGCCGGACTTGCCCGGACGTGCACTGGATGGGTTGGTCCTTCATCGGCGCGGCGGCGTTGCAGGCCTGTGCCGAGCCGGTCTCGGTGGCGCTGACCGCCGTGTCCGGCACGACCGGCCTGGGCCTGATGCGCGGCCATTTCTGGGCCCGCGCCGCCGCGGTCACGTTGCTTCTGGCGCTGATCGCGCTGCTGGCACTGCCCTTCGGGCCGCAGCCCGGGCCGCTGTGGGTGTTGATGCCCGCGGCGATGCTGCTGCGGCTGATGTCGGCTCCGGTGCATCGGCATCTGGCGATGTGCGCGCTCCAGCGCGCCGGCCACACCGCTCAGCGGCTGGACGACAGGTCGCCGTCGCGGTAGTACCAGCGGCCGTCGATGCGCTCGAAGCGGCTCGTCTCGTGCAGCCGGTGGGCGCGGCCGCCGAGCTTGCTGCGCGCGACGAACTCCACCGTCGCATGCGTCTCGTCCAGCCGCACATGGCGCTTCACGTCCAGGCCGAGCCAGCGCAGCCCCCGCTCGTTGGGCTCGATCGAGACCGGGCGGGTGTCCGGATGCCAGCTCGCCAGCAGGTAGTCGAGCCGGTCGAGCACGAAGGCGCTGTAGCGCGAGCGCATCAGCGCCTCGGCGTCCGGCGCCTGGCCGGCCAGTTCGCCGGCGTGGTAGCGGCCGCAGCAGGCCTGCAGGGGGCGGCCGCTGCCGCAGGGGCAGGGCAGGGTGTCGGGCGTGTTCATCGGGGGCATTGTCCCGCGGGCTGCTACGCTGCCGGCCTTCGATCCGACCGACTCTGCCCGATCCCGTTCTCCGCTCATGCTGTTCCTGCTCTCGCCCGCCAAGTCGCTCGACTACGAGACCCCGGTGCCCGCGGCCCTGCGGCCGACCGTTCCCCTGTTCACCGACGAGGCCGCCGCGCTGATCGAGCAGCTGCGTGGCCAGACGCCCGCGCAGCTGGCCACGCTGATGGCGCTGTCGGACAAGCTCGCCACGCTCAACGTCGCCCGCTACGGCGCCTGGCAGCCCGAGGCCACGCCCGACAACAGCAAGCCGGCGGTGCTGGCCTTCGACGGCGATGTCTACGACGGCCTGCAGGCCTGCACCCTCGACGCCGAGGCGCTGGCCTGGGCGCAGCAGCACCTGGTCATCCTGTCGGGGCTGTATGGCGTGCTGCGCCCGCTCGACGCGCTGCAGCCCTACCGGCTGGAGATGGGCACGCGCTGGCCCAACCCGCGCGGCCGCGATCTCTACGCCTGGTGGGGCGACCGCATCGCGCAGCACCTGAACGAGCGCCTGGCGGGTGACGCCGCGCCGGTGGTCGTCAACCTGGCCTCGCAGGAATACGCCCGGGCGGCGCTGCGCCCGGCGCTGCGGGCGCGGGTGGTCGAGTGCGTGTTCGAGGACTGGAAGGCCGGCGCCTGGAAGATCATCAGCTTCCACGCCAAGCGCGCGCGCGGGCTGATGATGCGCCATGCCATCGCGCAGCGCCTCGGCACGCCCGAGGCGCTGCGTGGCTTCGATCGCGATGGCTACGCCCATGCACCGGAGGTCTCGACGCCGGACCGTCTGGTGTTCCGCCGCCGCGCCTGAGCAGGTTTCGATGCCAGCCGTCACACCAGGAAACAAATCGCCACGGATCGCTTGATGTGGGGCAGTCCGGACTGCCCGCCGACACTGACAGAATCGCAGGATGACGCTTCAGATGAGCAGCACGCAGACAGCCACCCCGGAACTCCGCCAGTGGATTCTCGAGCAGGCGCAGGCCGGCCACACGCCGGATGCGGTGCTCCAGGCGATGGTGCAGTCGGGCTGGGACGAGGAGGTCGCGCTCGAGGCGCTCGAGCAGACGCTGGCCGGCTTCCTGGCCGAGCGCCAGGCCGCACCGTCTGGCCTGCCCGCATCGGTGCCGGTGCCCGAGCCTCGGCTGGATGGCCGCACTCGGCTGACGCTGCCCGACGGCCATGAGGTCAGGGTGGTGCTGCAGATGCACGATCCCCGGGTGGTGGTCTTCTCTGGGTTCCTGTCCGAGGCCGAGTGCGACGCGCTGCGCGAGCGGGCCACGCCCCGGCTGACGCGCTCCGAGACGGTGGACAACAGCACCGGTGGCAGCGAGGTCAACGAGGCGCGCACCAGCGCTGGCATGTTCTTCACGCGTGGCGAGACCGATCTGATCGATCGCATCGAGCGCCGCATCTCGGCCCTGGTGAACTGGCCGGTCGAGAACGGCGAGGGGCTGCAGGTGCTGCATTACGGCCCCGGCGCCGAGTACAAGCCGCATTACGACTACTTCGACCCGGCACAGCCGGGCGCGCCGAGCATCCTGCGCCGCGGCGGCCAGCGCGTTGGCACGCTGGTGATGTACCTGAACACGCCCGAGGCGGGTGGTGCCACCGTGTTTCCCGATGTCCGGCTGGAGGTCGCGCCGGTCAAGGGCCATGCGGTCTTCTTCAGCTACGACCGCGCCCATCCGGTCAGCCGTTCGCTGCATGGTGGCGCACCGGTGCTGGCTGGCGAGAAATGGGTCGCCACCAAGTGGATGCGCGAGCGCCGCTTCGACTGACCGATTCGACCGACCGACTCACTGACTGACTGAACTCGCATCCGACAGGAGACCTCCCCGATGCAACTGCTGATTCCTGCGCTGGCCGCGCTGCTGCTGGCCACAGGTGCCCAGGCCCAGACCTCCACGGGCCAGACGCCGATGCCCATCACCACACCGGCCTCGGCGATGGCCCGGCCGGATCCGGCAACGCTGCGCCATCCGGCCGCGACCACCGCCGCGACGCCGCGGCTGAAGGCCGAGCAGGCCTTGGCCGCGCGTCAGGCCGTCAGCGACAAGGTGCGCGCCGAGGAAAGCGCCAAGGCCGAGCGTCGTGCCGAGCTGCGCAAGGCCCGGGCCGAGAAGGCGGCCAAGGCGCGTGCCGAGCGGGCTGTCGCCCGCAAGGAGGAGACCAGGACGGTCAAGGCACAGAAGGCGGGCCAGACCGAGAAGGCCGCGAAGACCGAGAAAGCGGTCAAGGCGACCGATCGCCGCAAGCTGATTCGCGCAGACAAGGACAAGGCGCAGACCTCTGCCAAGGTCCGCGCCTCGGTCAGTGCGGCCGAGCGTCGTCAGCGGGTGACCACGGCGCAGGCCGAGCCGCGCAAGGTGGCCGTTGACCGCCGTGCCGAGCGGGTCCGGGCGGCTGCCGTGCTGAACGACGGTTCCCGCCCTTGAGTGAGAGGGTCCGGGGCCGCGCCCCGGACAAGATCCAGGATCGTTCCGATCTTGGATCAGTGGCCGCGACCCGAGCCGCCACGACCCGAGCCGCCAGTGCTCCCCGGTCGCTGCGGTGCCGTCGCTGCCGGACGCGAGGCCGGTCGTGCCGCCGGACGCGCGCCGCCAGCACCCTGGCCGCCACGATTGCCAGCCGGCCGGGGCTGACCCGTGCCGCCGGCCGGCTGGCCTGCCGCACGCGGCGCACCCGCCGCGCCGCCCGGACGGCCACCGCGGCCCTGGCCCGGCTGGCCACCGCCGCCTCGCGCACCGCCATTGAGCGTGCGACGGCCGATCTGGATCGGCTCGGCGCGCTCGCTGGCCGGCGCCTCGAAGCCGGCGACCGTCTCGCGCGGAATGCTGCGCTTGATCAGCTTCTCGATGTCGGCGAGGAAGCCTTCCTCGTCCATGCACACCAGCGACAGCGCCTCGCCCTGTGCGCCGGCCCGGCCGGTGCGGCCAATGCGGTGGACATAGTCCTCGGGGACATTGGGCAGCTCGTAGTTGATGACGTGCGGCAGCTGGTCGATGTCGATGCCGCGCGCCGCGATGTCGGTGGCCACCAGCACGCACAGCTCGCCGCTCTTGAAGTCGGCCAGCGCCTTGGTGCGCGCACCCTGGCTCTTGTTGCCGTGGATCGCCATCGCGGAAATGCCGGCCTTGTTCAGGTGCTCGCACAGGCGGTTGGCGCCGTGCTTCATGCGGGTGAACACCAGCACCTGGTGCCAGTCCTGCGACTGGATCATGTGGATCAGCAGATCCTTCTTCTTCTCGCGGCCGACGGTGATGATGCGCTGCGCGATCGTCTCGGCGGTGGTGTTGCGGCGCGCCACCTCGATGACACGCGGCTGGTTCAGCAGCCGCTCGGCCAGTGCCTTGATCTCGTCGCTGAAGGTGGCCGAGAACAGCAGGCTCTGCTTCTGCTTGGGCAGCACCGCCAGCACCTTCTTGATGTCGTGCACGAAGCCCATGTCGAGCATGCGGTCGGCCTCGTCGAGCACGAAGAACTCGACGCGGCTCAGGTCGAGCGTGCCCTGTTGGTGGTGATCGAGCAGCCGGCCCGGCGTGGCCACCAGGATGTCGACGCCGCGCTTGAGGCGGTCGATCTGCGGGCCCATGCCGACGCCGCCGAACATCACCATGCTCGAGAGCTTCAGGTGCTTGCCGTAGTTGCGCACGCTCTCCTCGACCTGGGCGGCGAGTTCGCGGGTGGGGGTGAGGATCAGGGCGCGGATCGCCCAGCGGCCCTTGCTGTCCTTGACCGGATGGCTCGAGGCCAGGCGGTGCAGCAGCGGCAGCGTGAAGCCTGCCGTCTTGCCCGTGCCGGTCTGCGCGCCGGCGAGCAGATCGCCGCCGGCGAGAACCGCGGGAATCGCCTGCTGCTGGATCGGGGTGGGGGTGTCGTAGCCTTGTTCGCGGATGGCGCGAAGGAGGGGCTGGGCCAGGCCCAGTTCGTCAAACGTCATGAAGAGGCACCCGGATGACGGGTGCTGGCGGCGCCGCCTGCCGTCTTCCCGCAAGGGAAGCGCCAGTCGAGGGCGACGCGGATTGGGATTCGAGTCCGATGCGACTCCCGGCGTCCTGACTGGGATGCACACCGGGGTCGCGATTGTAGCGGCCCCGCGTCCTGGTCCTCGGAGGATCTCCGGGCGTGCTTCTCTGCGGGCCACATTTCTTGCGCACCAATTCAATGCATTTGCAATGGAATGCACAAATTTTGTGCATTTCTTGGCGCCACTTGCGTGCGGATTCGGGGCGGTTGTTCTTTTCTTGTGCGGGTCTGCCGCGGTTGGTCTGCACCAATATGGGCATGTTTTGTGCTTGCGTGGTGCGTCTTGCGCGATCCGTGTGCGCATCACACTGGTGCGCCCTCGTTCCTCTCGCCTTTCAGACTCCCCTTACAAGAGACCACCATGGATACGTTGAAACAGGGCGCTGATGCGCTCTTCATCCTGCTCGGGGCCATCATGGTCCTGGCCATGCATGCCGGCTTCGCCTTTCTGGAGCTGGGCACCGTGCGCAAGAAGAACCAGGTCAATGCGCTGGTCAAGATCCTGGTGGATTTTGCGATCTCGACCATCGCCTATTTCTTCGTGGGCTACTCGGTCGCCTACGGCGTCGATTTCTTCAGCGGCGCCGAGGTGCTGGCGCAGAAGAACGGCTATGAGCTGGTCAAGTTTTTCTTCCTGCTGACTTTTGCCGCAGCCATTCCCGCCATCATTTCCGGCGGCATCGCCGAGCGCGCGCGTTTCCATCCGCAGTCGCTGGCGACGGTGCTGATCGTCGCGCTGGTCTATCCGCTGTCGGAGGGCGTGGCCTGGAATCAGAAGTTCGGCGTTCAGGCCTGGCTGAAGGGGGCCTTCGGCGCCGAGTTCCATGACTTCGCCGGCAGCGTGGTGGTGCATGCCGTCGGCGGCTGGATCGCATTGGCTGCGGTGCTGCTGCTGGGTGCGCGCTCGAACCGCTATCGCAAGGACGGCGCGATGTCGGCGCATCCGCCCTCGAGCATTCCTTTCCTGGCGCTGGGCTCGTGGGTGCTGGCGGTGGGCTGGTTCGGCTTCAACGTGATGAGCGCGCAGACCATCGACAAGATCTCCGGCCTGGTGGCGGTCAACTCGCTGATGGCGATGGTCGGCGGCACGCTGG
>JBJOPV010000168.1:0-7958 GCA_046050625.1 Pseudomonadota bacterium | reverse complement strand
TGGCGATCACGCTGGCCTTCGTCGGCACCACGGTGTCGGAGATGACCGCGGCCAACGAGGGCATCGGCTACCTGCTGATCTCGGCCGGCAGCTCGATGCAGATGGGGCTGGCGTTTGCCGGGCTGGTGGTGGTCGGCGCGATGGCGATGGTGATGTACGAGCTGTTCTCGGTGGTGGAGAAGCGCACGACAGGCTGGGCCCATCGCGGATCGAGCGCGCACTGAACCGGCAAAAAGGCGCATGATCGACCTCATGCATGCCTTCACCACGCCCGACCCGACGATGGAGCAGATGCTGCTGCACCTGCGCCAGGCCAGCGACATCGCACGCGCCGCGATGGAGCAGGGCCATCACCCCTTCGGCGCGCTGCTGGTGGGGCCGGACCATGAGACGGTGCTGCTGATCCAGGGCAATGTCGACAGCGTCAACCATGCCGAGGCGGTGCTCGCGCGCCAGGCCGCGGCCAAGTTCGACGCCGAGCTGCTGTGGAACTGCACGCTCTACACCACCGTCGAGCCCTGCTGCATGTGCTCGGGCACCCAGTACTGGGCCGGCATCGGGCGGCTGGTCTATGGCATGAGCGAGACGCGGCTGCGCGCCACCACCGGTCGCCATCCCGAGAACCCGACGCTGGACGTGCCCTGCCGCGAGGTTTTCTCGCGCGGTCAGAAGCCGATCCGCGTCTGGGGCCCGATCCCGGCGATCGAGGACGAACTCGCCGCGGTGCACGCTCGCTTCTGGCTGGGGCGCTGAGGCGCCCGCTTGCGCGACTGAAGCTGGCACGGCTCCTGCGATCGGCGTGACGAATCTCTCGTCTTCGCACCTCAGGAGCGCCCCATGCCGGACAGCCCGCTGCCGGTGATCGATCTGGCCCCCAGCTTCGGTCACGACCCCCAAGCCCTGCACGACATCGCCGCGCACATCGACGCAGCCTGCCGGCGCGACGGCTTCTTCCATGTCACCGGCCACGGCGTGCCGCTGGCGCTCAGCCACCATCTCTTCATGCTGTCGCGCCGGCTGTTCGCGCTCCCCGAGGAGGTCAAGCAGCGCTGGCATGTCGACCTGTCGAACGGACTGTGCCGCGGCTTCGACCCGGTGGGCTGGCAGGCACTGGAATCCGGCCGACCGGCGGACCTGAAGGAAAGCTTCTACCTGGGCATCGACCGCAGTCCCTGGGACGCGCTGGTGCGCGCTGGCACCCCCAACCACGGCCCGAACCAGTGGCCCGACGAGGCGCTGGTGCCCGGCTTCCAGGCCACCGTCGAGGCCTACCAGGCGACGATGACGCGCCTCGGCCGCCACCTGATGGGCCTGATCGCGCTGGCGCTGAAGCTGCCACGCGCGCATTTCGAGCCCTTCCAGCGCAATCCGATGCCGGTGCTGCGGCTGCTGCACTATCCGCCGCAGTCGACCAGCCGGCTCGACGGCCAGATCGGCTCGGGCGCGCACACCGACTGGGGCGGACTGACGCTGCTGGCCCAGGACGAGTCCGGCGGCCTGCAGGTCCAGCGCGAGGGCGAGTGGATCGACGTGCCGCCGATGCCCGGCACGCTGGTGGTCAACCTCGGCGACCTGATGCAGCGCTGGACCAACGATCGCTACCGCTCCTCGCTGCACCGGGTCGTCAACCGCCACAGCGGGCACGAGCGCTTCTCGATCGCCTGGTTCCATGACATCGACTACCACGCCCAGGTGGCCGCCCTGCCCGGCTGCCATGACGCCAGCGATCCGCCGCGCTATCCGGCCATCACAGCGGGCGAGCACATCATCGAGATGTACCGCCGCACCACGCTGCCCGAGGCGGCCTGAACCGCCCCGGAACCCGCCAGGACCGCCGCACCGGGCCGGCCCGCTACACTCCCGCCCTTTCGTCCTCTGCTCACCGCCCCTCCACCGACACGCCCATGAGCTGGCCCGGCCGCCTGAACCTGCACTACACCCGCGACGGCAAGCGCACGATCGCGCTGGACCGCCACCACGGCCCGCTGCGCGTGCTGCAGCGCCTGTATCCGGAAGGACCGGGCATCTGCCACCATGTGCTCGTGCATCCGCCCGGCGGCATCGTCGGCGGCGACACGCTCGAGATCGAGGCACAGCTCGAGGAGGGCACGCATGCGCTGATCACCACGCCCGGCGCGACCCGCTACTACCGCAGCGCCGGTGCGCCTGGCATGCAGCAGGTGCAGGCGCGGCTGGCTGACCATGCCCGGCTGGAATGGCTGCCGCTGGAGACCATCGCCTACCGCGACTGCCACGCGATCAACCGGATGCAGTTCGACCTGTGCCCGAAGGCCGAGATGATCGGCTGGGATCTGCTGGCCCTGGGGCTGCCTGCAGCCGACCAGGACTGGTGCCGAGGACGTTACCAGCAGCATCTGGAGCTGCCTGGCGTCTGGCTCGAGCAGGCGCACATCGATGCGCGTGACACGTTGCTGCTCGACAGCCCGCTCGGCTGGGCCGGCCGCCGGGTGCTGGGCACGATGTGGTTCGGCAGCGGCGAGGCGATCGGCCGCGAGCGATCGGCACGGCTGCTCGAGGTGGCGCGGGATCGGCTGTCGGCCTCGCCCCTGGTGGACAGCGCCGGGGTCAGCGCCGTCCATGACCGGGTGATCGTGCTGCGTGCGCTGGCCGAGCGGGTGGAGCCGCTGATGCAGCTGCTGGTCGCCGTCCGGGCGGCCTGGCGCCAGGAGGGCTGGTCGCTGCCGGAGTCCGCACCCCGCATCTGGCGAACCTGAACAGCTGCCGCCGATCGATCAGGGTTTTCACTGATCCGATCGCGAGACCCTGACTAGAATGGGACCGTATCGTCCCAAGCGTGACACCCGATCGACGCGGGGGCGCCACCTCGATTCGGCCGCAACGCCAGGGAAGCTTCGACATGTTCTCTCTCACGCCCCACGCATCGCCACGCCCGTCGCACCGGTCGCTGAGACAGGTTGCTGCTGGATCGGCACTGAGCCTGCTGAGCTGCACGGCAGCCTGGGCAGCCCTCTCGCCTCAGAGCGCCGATCAGGCCCCACACCATCAGGCCCTGCCGGTAGTACCCCCCACGGTCGCCGCCTCAGCCAGCACCGGTGCGTTGGCGGACAGCGAATCCCATCCGGCGGCGCTCGCATTCGCGGGCCTGCTCTCGATGGCGCTGCTGCAGCGCCGGCTGATGCAACGCCAGCGCCATCATCAGGACTGAGGCAGGAGTCGGGCGGTTTTCTGCCGACCCTCGGACTGGGGGCCGATAGACTGGAGCGCATGGACATGGCCTCCTCCAGCCCGGCGATGCCCCCGCCGCTGCCGCCCGGGTCGCAACCACGCACTGGACTGCTGCTGACGGGCGGTGGAGCGCGCGCCGCCTATCAGGTCGGGGTGCTGCGGGCGATTGCCGACATCGCCCGCGAGGTTGGCGCCCCGACACACAGCCCCTACCAGATCATCGCAGGCACCTCGGCCGGTGCGATCAACGCGACCGCTCTGGCCTGCCAGGCCGATCGCCACGATGCAGCGGTGCGCGAGATCGCCGATGTCTGGGCGCAGTTCCGCTCCGAACAGGTCTACCGCACCGACTCGCTGGGCGTGCTGCGTACCGGCGCACCTTGGCTGACAATGATGTCCTTTGGCTGGCTGCTGCACCGCTGGCGCCGGCTGCGTCCGCGCTCGCTGCTGGACAACAGTCCGCTGGAATCGCTGCTGCTGCGCATAGTGCGTTTCGACCGGCTGCAGCGGCTGATGAACGAGGGACACCTGGATGCGCTGGCAGTGACCGCCTCAAGCTACACCAGCGGCGAGCACGTCACCTTCTACGAGAGCCGCGAGAACATCGCACCGTGGAGCCGCTCGCAGCGCATCGCGGTGCCGGCACGACTTGGGGTGCGCCACCTGCTGGCTTCGGCGGCGATTCCTTTCGTCTTCCCTGCCGTCGAGCTGCCATTCGGCGAGCGTACCGGCTGGTTCGGCGACGGCTCGATGCGCCAGGCCGCACCGATCTCGCCCGCGGTGCACCTGGGTGCGGAGCGCATCCTGATCATCGGCGCTGGACGCATGCACGAGCCTCCCGGCGCTCATCTGGAGATCAGCGGCTATCCCACGATCGCGCAGATTGCCGGCCATGCGCTGTCGAACATCTTTCTCGATGCGCTGGCTGTCGATGTCGAACGGCTGCAGCGGATCAACGCGACACTGGCGCTGCTGCCCCCGCAGGCGCGGACCCCACTGCGGCCGATCGAGGCGCTGGTGATCGCACCGAGCCAGCGCCTGGACGAGATCGCAGGGCGCCATCTCGACAGCCTGCCACTGACCGTGCGCAGCCTGCTGCGCGGCGTCGGTGTCAGCGGCCAGGGCACCTCTGCGCGCGGTGCAGCGCTGGCCAGCTATCTGCTGTTCGAGTCGGGCTACACCCGCGAGCTGATCGCGCTGGGCGAGGCCGACGCGATGGCGCGTCGCGCCGACGTGCTGACCTTCTTCGGCTGGCAGCCGGATGCCAGGCAGCGGCCTCCACCGACCCGCGCCAGGCTCGCCGATGACGGTGCACGGTCCGCGCTGCCGGTCAATGCCGACAGGAGCACAGCAGCGCACACGCTCGCGCTCAGGGCTTCTTCGCCGGCGTGAGTCCCGTGGTGGCTCCGGCTGCAGCCACTGGCGTGGCCGCAGGCGCAGCAGACAGGGCCGGCAGTGCAAAAGTGCCGCCGTTGACGGTGAGCCCACCGCCCGAGAAACGAGTCGCCGTGGCCTGCTTGATGCCCTTGACCCGTTCCATCACATCGGCCCAGTCCCGGAACGGCCCCTTCTTGCGCTCGTCAAGAATGCGACTGGACATGGCAGGCCCGATGCCCTTGATCGACTCCAGCTCGGCCTGCGAGGCCTTGTTGATGTCGGTGGCCAGACAGGTCACCGAGGCCAGCGCCAGCGCCAGGCCAGCCAGCAGATTGCGGATCGTGATCATCGTGATGCTCCCAGACCCCGTGCGGGGTCATTCGCGGACAGGGATCGACCTGTCCGCAGCCGCGGCAGATCGGTGGCGCCGGCGACACGGAGCCGGCGTGGACCCACGATAGGAGCGCAGCCGGGAGCTGCGCATCCCCACCAGGAGGGCCCTCTTCCGGGGGCCCCCTCATGGGGGAGCACAACCCACGCGTGCAGTCAGTGATCCTCGAGACGGCGCGGCGGGAAGGTCTCCCAGCCCTGGCAACCAGGGCACTGCCAGAAATACTGCTGTGCCTCGAAGCCACAGGCCGCACAGCGGTAGCGCTGCAACGGTCGCAGCGCCTGCGCGACGCTGCCCTGCACCACCTGCTGCTCCTCGCCCGACAGCACGGTCCCCTCGGGCTCGCGCAGCAGCCTCAGCACCGGACCCAGGCCGGGCTGCGCCTTCATGTGCTCGAGCAGCAGCCGGCGGCGCGAGGCGGGATCGGCGTCCAGCCCCAGCAGTGCGGCCAGCAGATCGGAGGTCGGCACCTGGCGGTGCAGTCCGGACAGCACGGCACGCGCCTCGTCGGTCCGACCGCAGGCCTGCGCACTGGCCGCGAAATCAGCAGCGATGACGGACAGAGCCCCGGGCGACAGTGCGGCCAGCGGCAGCCAGGCCTGCAACGCCTGCTCATGCGCGCCAGCACGTGCCGCGCGCTGGCCCGCCAGCACCAGAGGACGGGCCGACTGCGGCGCGGCCTGGCGCGCCTTGTCCAGCGCGGCACGCACATCGTCGACGTGCCCGCGGGCATCGGCCTCGAGCGCGAGCTCGCACCAGTAGTGGGCCAGGCGAGGGGCAAACGATCCGGCAGCGACGGCCTCGAGCTGACGGGCCACCTCGATCGCAGCCTTCCAGTCGCGCGAACGCTCGTGCAGCGTCAGCAGCGCCATGCGTGCGTCGGTGGCGAAGGCCGATCCCTCCAGCGCGCGGTAGGCCGCCTCGGCCCGATCGAACAGGCCGGCCTTCAGGAAATCCTGTGCCAGCGCGTACTGAGCGCGATCGCGCTCGGAGGTCGGCAGGTCAGCACGAGCCAGCAGATGCTGGTGCACCCTCACCGCCCGCTCGTACTCGCCGCGGCGCCGGAACAGGTTGCCCAGCGCAAAATGCAGGTCCGAGCTGCCCGGGTCATGCTGGACAGCCTCGATGAAGGCATCGATGGCCTTGTCCTGCTGCTCGTTGAGCAGCAGGTTCAGGCCCTTGAAATAGGCCCGTGGAGACGACTCGATGTCACGCTTCCACTGGCGCAGGTCCAGGCGTGAGGCCAGCCAGCCCAGCCCGAAGGCCAGTGGCAAGGCCAGCAGCAGCCACTGCAGATCAAAGTCCATCGCGGGGGGGAGCGCCCAGGGGAACGTCAGGCAGGACAGGGGTGACGCCGGGCACCGCCGGCACCGCCGCGGTGGTGATCACCGGGGTCTGCGACTCGGTCGAGGCACGGGCGCGGCGGCGCTGGCGCCACCAGTTCGGCATCATCGCCAGGACGCCAAAAAGCGCACCGGCGGCAAAGACCACGAGCACCATCAGCACCATCGGTGCACGGAACTCGAAGCCGAAGAACCAGCGAACCCGGGCCTCGTGCTGGTTGTTCAGCGCGAAGGCGAACAGCACGAAGAAGATGGCGGCTCGAAATAGCCAAGAGAAGAATCGCATCGCACCGCGATTCTAGTGCGTGTCGTGCGGGATACGCCGCGCACGATGCGCGGCCCGTCCAGGCGGACGGTCAGGCCTTCTGGCCGGAGACGGGGGCCGGTGATGCGGCGGCAACGGCGGGGACGCCCACCGGTGCGGAGGCGGCCGTGCGGTCGACGGCTTCGCGCAGGGCCTTGCCCGGCTTGAAGTGCGGCACCAGCTTCTCGGGAATGACGACCGGCTCGCCGGAACGGGGATTGCGCCCCATGCGCGGCGGCCGGCGATTGACGGCAAAGCTGCCGAAGCCACGGATCTCGATGCGGTGACCCCGCCCCAGGGCCTCGGTCATCGTGTCGAGCATCGTCTTGACGGCGAACTCGGCATCACGATGGGTCAGCTGACCGAAACGTGCGGCCAGCAGATTGACGAGGTCGGAGCGGGTCATGCAGACAGCAGGGTTCCGTGGCGTCCGGCGTCAGGGATCAGTTGCCCTGATCCAGCTTGGCCTTCAGCAGGGCGCCCAGGCTGGTGGTGCCCGCGTTCTCGCGGCTGCTGTCAGCCGACAGACGCTGCATGGCTTCCTGGTTCTCGGCGTTGTCCTTGGCCTTGATCGACAGCTGGATCGAGCGCGTCTTGCGGTCGATGTTGATGATCAGGGCAATGACCTCGTCGCCTTCCTTCAGCACGTTGCGGGCATCTTCCACACGCTCGCGAGCGATTTCCGAAGCACGCAGGTAGCCGGTGACTTCTTCGTTCAGCTGGATCTCGGCGCCGCGCGGGTCGACCGACTTGACCTTGCCGCTCACCGTCATGCCACGATCATTGATCGAGGTGTAGTTGGTGAACGGGTCGGCGTCGAGCTGCTTGATGCCCAGCGAGATGCGCTCGCGCTCGACATCGATGCCCAGGACCACGGCCTCGACGTCCTGACCCTTCTTGTAGTTGCGGACCGCGGCTTCGCCCGGCTCGTTCCACGACAGGTCGGACAGGTGCACCAGGCCGTCGATGCCAGCGGCCAGACCCACGAACACGCCGAAGTCGGTGATCGACTTGACCGGGCCCTTGACCTTGTCGCCGCGCTTGAAGTTCTGCGCGAACTCGTCCCACGGGTTGGCGCGGCACTGCTTCATGCCCAGCGAGATGCGACGCTTGTCTTCGTCGATCTCCAGGACCATGACTTCGACTTCGTCGCCCAGCGAGACGACCTTGGACGGAGCGACGTTCTTGTTGGTCCAGTCCATTTCGGAGACGTGCACCAGGCCTTCGATGCCCGGCTCGATCTCGACGAACGCGCCGTAGTCGGCGATGTTCGTGACCTTGCCGAACAGGCGGGTGCCCGACGGGTAGCGGCGCGAGACGCCGAACCACGGGTCGT
>JBJOPV010000167.1:0-7980 GCA_046050625.1 Pseudomonadota bacterium | reverse complement strand
GCCCAGCAGCTCGCGGCCTGCGCCGAGGTCGAGCTGGTGCATGCCGGCAACGAGCACAACCAGCTCGGCTGGCGCCACGCCAAGCCCTACATCCAGATCGCCGAGGATCAGGCGGGGGATGCGGCCCGCGCGGCCGAGCTTTGCCCGGTCGAACCGCCTTCAGTGCCTCCCGCTCCGCCCGTGCCTCCCGTGCCGCCTGCACCGCAGCCGGTGGTCAGCGAGCGCATCGTGTTGAGCGCCAGCGTGCTGTTCGGCTTCGACCGCCGTGGCATCGACGACCTGCTGCCGGGGGGCCGCGCCCAGCTCGATCAGCTCGCGGTGCGCCTGAACAGGGTCTACGCCCGCATCGACCGCCTCGAGCTGATCGGCCACACCGACCGGCTCGGCGGCGAGGCCTACAACCGCCAGCTCTCGCAGGACCGCGCCGAGGCCATCCGCACCTACCTGGCCGGTCGGGGTGTCGGGGTGGGGATGATCGCCACCGGTCGTGGCAGTGAGCAGCCGGTGGTCGACTGCCGCCAGAAAAGCCCGGCCGCACTGCGCGCCTGCCTGCAGCCGAACCGCCGTGTCGAGCTGGACATCACCGGCGTGCCGCGCTGAGCCCATCGGACTGCGTGCATACTGCAGTGCAGCATGACTTGGCTGCACTGGGGTCGGCACGCGATGTTCGACCTCCTGATCCTGTGCTGACGAAGACCGTCTGATCGCTCATCCGCTCTTTCTGGTTCCGTCTGCGCGACCTGGGTCGCGCCGTGGACCTGGCCGAGACCTTCGGCGGAGTGGATCGCCTCCCTTATCATTTCAGCCGAGCATTCGATTCGTGAAAAATGACCGCCTCATCCGGGCGGCTCCAGGGTGTGGCGTTCCGGCACGGAGTGCCAGAGAGGACACAGGCACAAGCAATGGTCGAGGGCGTCGAGACCGGTTCGGGCTGCTGGCACCAGGTGGTTCGAGAGGACATCGAGGCGAGGGCCGGCAGCGCGGACATCGCGGTGCTGTGCCATCGTTGGCGCCAGCGCCGCGATGCGCAGGGGCGGGTGCCGCTGGCGGCCTTTGCCGATGGCCTGTGGCACCGTCTTCATGGCCGGCTGATGCTGCTGCGGCGCGAGCCGTCGCCAGGCCCTGCAGAGGGCCAGGACGGCGCGGACAGTGATTTTGTCTATGGCCACTATGGCAGCGAGATCTGCCGGCACACCGGCATCGACCGCACGGGATCGCGGCTGTCGGAGCTCGGGCCGCGGCGGGCCGCGCTGCTGGGCGCCCTGCAGACTGAGGCCCTGCAGCAGGGCCGGCCGATCTACGCGGTCCACGTCGCCGAGCGCGGCCAGCCGGTCTTCACCTGGGAGCGGCTGATCCTGCCGCTGGCGCCGTCCGATGGGGCCGAATGGGTGCTGGTCTACTGCCGGCCGTTGCAGATGCGTCATGAGTTGTACGCCGATGTGGTCGACGCCAGTGGCGACGCCTTGCTGGCCTTGCGCCGCGTCGATGCGCCTGACGACGCGGGTGAGGGCGCGGTGGGGGATGCGGGAGAGCCGGGCGGGGGCTGGCTGGTGCTGATGGCCAATCCGCGTCTGGCCGAGCTGTTCGAGATCGACCGCGAGTCCCTGGCCGGCCGGCTGGTGCATCGGGTGCTGCCAGACTGGCGGCTGCTGCACGCCGAGCATGACTGCCTGCAGGTGATGCGCAGCGGTCGTGTGCGCCGCATCACCCGGGTGCTGATGGCTGCCGATGGCCGGCTGCGCTACCTGCAGGTGCAGATCGCGCCGATGAGCGGCGGGGTGCTGCTGAGCCTGTCCGATGAGACCGATCTGCACGAGGACCGCAACCGACTGCGCCATCTGGCTGCCACCGATGCACTGACCACGCTGGCCAACCGGCGCCTGTTCGACGAACAACTGCGTGATCTGGTCGAGCAGGCCCGCACCGGCGGCCAGCCGCTGGTGCTGGTGATGGCCGACATCGATGCGTTCAAGGCCTACAACGATCGGTATGGCCATTCCGCCGGGGACGACTGCCTGCGCCAGTTCGCGCTGCTGTTCAAGGCGGTCTTCACCCGGCAGGGCGATCTGGCTGCACGCTACGGGGGCGAGGAGTTCGCGGTGCTGCTGCCTGGCACCGGACTGGAGGGCGCCACTGCGCTGGTCGAGCGGCTGATCGCACTGCTGCACCAGCGGCGGCTGCCCCATGCGGCCTCGCCGGTGGCCGCGCATGTGACGGCCAGCTTCGGCGCTGCGGCCTTCGATCCGGAGCGTGACCATGATGAGCTCAGCCTGCTGCGGCGCGCCGACAGCGCACTCTACCAAGCCAAGCAGACCGGTCGCGACCGGCTCTGCGTGGTCAGCACCGACGGCATGCCGACGCGCTGAATTGACCGCGGAACGCGGGCCTTTCATGCGATCAGGTCGCAGTGGGCCTCGATAGCATCGACTGGATCCCTCAGATGCAGGAGTTCCCGTCATGCACCAGATGCGCCTTCTTTCCGCTTCCCTTGTCCTGGCCTTCGGGCTGTCTGCCTGCGGCGGCAGCGACGGCACCAGTCCGCCGGCCGTGTCCGTGGCCTCGGCTTCGTCGGGCGTGCTGGTCGATGACCTGATCGCGGGTGCGACCGTGTTCTGCGATGACAACAGCAACGGCGTGCTGGATGCAGGAGAGAAGTCGGCGGTGACCGACAGCGCGGGGGCCTATGCCTTCTCCAGCGCCTGCACCTCGCAGATCGCCTCGGTGGCGTCGACCGGCTATGACCTGACGACGCTGAAGGCGCCCAAGGGCCAGTTCATCGCACCGGCCGGCAGCAGCGTGGTCTCGCCCTTCACCACGCTGAAGGTGGTCAGCCGGCTGTCCGACACCGAGTTCCAGGCCGTGCTGAGCGGTCTGGGCCTGGCGGGTATCGATGTCGCGACCTTCAACCCGGTCACCGACAGCGCCCGCGCGACCACGGCCGCTGCGGTGGCCAAGGTGCTGGCCGACATCGCCGAGCTCAGCGCCGAGGCCGGCGGCAGCCCGGCAGCGGCCTTCCGCGGCGCGGTGGCGGCCATCGCCACCCAGGCGCGCAGCAGCACCACGTCGGTCTTCGCCAGCGAGACCTCGCTGCGCGCGATGGTCACTGCTGCCGTCAGTGCCGGCCTGGATGCCGGCAACAAGGACGACAGCGGCAATCCGGTCTGGAATGCCACGCAGCTGGCCGCCGCGGTCGATCTGTCCGCCCAGGGTCTGACGGTGCTGGCGCAGAAGACCCGCGAGGCCGCTTCGCTGTCGGCTGCCAAGGATCTGTTGTCCAGCTCTGCGGTGCTGACCCTGGTCGGTTCGGTCGACCTGAGCGACAGCAGCGCTGTGGCTGCCGCGAAGGTGACGCTCTCCGACGCGACCGAGCTGGCCAAGCCGCAGTATGTCTATCTGAGCGACGATCGCATCGAGATTGTGCCGCTGAAGGGTGAGGCGGTCACCGCGACGATGGCTCAGTTCGAGAGCGCGGCCGGGCTGGCGCTGGGCGGCCAGACGCTGGCCTCGCTCGAGCATGTCCTGCTGCCGCTGACTTCCACCCGCTTGGCCCTCCCGAAAGGGGGCGCCGATCTGGTGCTGGGCCTCGA
This sequence comes from Pseudomonadota bacterium, assembly GCA_046050625.1. Taxonomy (GTDB): domain Bacteria; phylum Pseudomonadota; class Gammaproteobacteria; order Burkholderiales; family Burkholderiaceae_C; genus Sphaerotilus. The sequence goes on along the minus strand of JBJOPV010000167.1, from coordinate 4,393 downwards.
GATCGAGAACACTGCCACTGGGGGCATCCTGCAGGCTCGGCTCGCCGGCGTGACGCTGTCGCGCGACAGCCAGGGCATGGTCAAGGCCCTGATCGACGATGCGGCCCGGCTGCATCTCTACCTGAAGACCGGCACCGGCATCGAGATCGGCACCGGCACGAAGGCGATCACCGACATCAGCGCGAAGATCCTGTGCAGCTGCGACGGCGGCGTCGGCATCGACCTGCAGAAGATCGCCGATGGCCTGCGCAAGAACTTCCCCGACAACACCTCGCTGATCGACAAGACGCTGGCCGAGACCGGCACCTTCCGGGTGCGCATGGTCGCCACCGGCACCGACATGCGCCGTGCCGACGGCACCCGCCTGGGCCTGTCGCGCATCGCGGTGCGCACGCCGGGCAGCAGCGCGACGGCGGCCGAGGTCGGAGGTGTCGCGATCCAGGGTCGGGTGACCTTCTGAGTCCAGCCATGAAGACAATGGCTGGCGCCGGCTGGCTGCTGGCCCTGGCGGCTGCACCGGCCGGGGCGGTGGCGCTCGACACGCTGCCGCTGATCGACGAGCCGCCAGCCGCTGGCCTGCGCTGGCAGGTCGAGGCCGGGCACGACATCGCCCGGCCGCTCGGCCGGGCGATCGGCAGCGACCGCGAGGCAGCCGCCATCGAGCGGCTGTCGTTGTCCGTACGCTTGCGTGACTGGCAGGCCGGACTCACGCTGCGCGACATGACGCTGCATGATGGCGAGGATCTGCACCGGCTGCAGGGCTGGGATGCCTCCCTGCGCTGGCATCTGCCAGCCGAGGCGTCCGGATCCATGCGCTGGGCGCTCCAGGCTGGGGCCTGGGGCCACCGGGCGGACCAGCTGTCGCAGACGACCCGGAGCAGCCTGAAGGTCAGCGGCCTGAATGCACAACTGAGCCGTTTCGATGTCGAGCATCCTCGCGATCGCCAGTGGCAGCTCGATCTGCTCGGCCAGCGCACGCTGCCCTGGCCCGGTCTGGCGCTGACGGTCGCCGCCGGACTCGGTCGCAGCGAGGTCTCGAACACGGCGCGGGGGGGGGCCGCTCGGGTGGGGGGCTGCAGTCATGAGCTGTCTTTCGGTGCCACGCAGCTGATCGCCCAGCCCGGCGAGGACTGCCCGCAGGCCTTTCTCATCAGTGTGCCGAACCGGCTGCTGAAGTTCGACGCCCAGCGCGAGACGAACTACCGGGCGCGTTTCATGCACGGAGGAGCGGCACTGCACTGGCGCCATGACCGCTGGCTGCTGTCCGGCGGCGTCGATCTGCAGCACTGGAGCCGGCCTGGCCTGGACGATCTGTCCAGCGTGCGCGCACCGGTCACGCGGATCGTGACCCTGGCCACCCGAGTCGCGCATGATCTCGGCCCGGACACGCGGTTGTCGGTGCAGCTGCGCCATGCCGACCACCGCCTTGTCGGTGAGGTGCCCATGCTCTACACCGCACGCACTGCCAGCCGATTTTCCAGCCGCCAGACCCAGGTGGAGCTGGCACTGGCGCATCGCTTCTAGCGGACCCGGCGCCGGGCTCCGGCGCTGGGCGATCGCGCTGAAGCTACAATCGCTGGCTTCGGTCCCTCTCCGTAGTTCAATGGATAGAACGGGCGCCTCCTAAGCGCCAGATACAGGTTCGATTCCTGTCGGAGGGACCAATCCATCATTCGCGGTTGCCCGCATTTGTTCAGAAAGCCTTAGAGAATCAACGCTCTAGGGCTTTTTCTTTGTTCGCTTGCGTTCCATGTTGTTCCCTTGAAGCCGCACCCATGAAGGGGCAACATTGGGGGCAATCTGTTGCCCCTGTCTGAGAGTTGCCCCCGATGTCTGCCCTGACTGACCTTGCAATCCGCAAAGCTGCCCCCGGTGATCGGCCCCGAAAGGTGGCCGATGGAGGGGGTCTTTACCTGGAAATCCGGCCGACCGGGGCGAAGTGGTGGCGCCTGAAGTACCGGCACGGGGGCAAGGAAAAGCGGATCAGCCTAGGTGTTTACCCTGATGTCTCGTTGGCCATGGCCCGGGCGCGGCGGGAGGAAGCGCGGGCGCTGCTGGCGCAGGGCGTTGACCCGAGCGAAGCCCGCAAGGATGAGAAGGCCGAACAGCAGCAGCGGCAGGAGCTGGCCGCCCTGGCGGCTGCTGGCAAGCCCCTGCCGGGATCGTTCGCTGCCGTGGCGCTGGAATGGCTGGCGCTGGTCCATGAACCGAAGGTCAGCACCACGTATGCCCGACGGTCCCGCCTGCAGTTGGAACGCGACCTGTTCCCGTGGCTGGGACGGATGACCTTCCCTGAGATCACCGCCCCCGTGCTGCTGCAGGTGTTGCGCCGGGTGGAGGCACGCGGGGCGGGTTACTCGGCGCTGAGGGTCAAGCAGACCTTCGGTCTGGTCTGCCGGTATGCCGTGGCCACTGGGCACGCCGAGCGTGACCCGTCTGCCGACCTGCGTGGCGCCCTGGTGGCGCCAGTCTCCACGCATTACGCGGCGATCACCGACCCGGTGAAGGTGGGCGAGCTGCTGCGGGCAATCGACGGCTATGACGGCATGCCGTGGGTGGTGGTGGCCTTGAAGGTCGCGGCTCTGACCTTCCAGCGCCCGGGGAACGTGCGGCGGATGCGCTGGGAAGACTTGGAACTGTCGGCGGGCATGTGGGCGATCCCGTCAGCCGAGATGAAGCGCACCAAGCAGCAGAAGGTGAGGGGGGCTGATCACCTGGTCCCCTTGGCACGTCAGGCCGTGGAGCTGCTGCAGGATCTGCGACCCCTGACCGGGGAGTGCGTCTACTGCTTTCCGAGCCTGCGCACCGGGGATCTGCCGATCAGTGAGAACACGCTGAACAGTGCACTTCGGCGGCTGGGCTATGGCTCGGACGAGATGACAGCCCACGGGTTCCGGGCGCTGGCTAGGACGGTCATCGTGGAGAACCTGCCGGGCATTGATCCGCAGTGGATAGAGGCGCAGTTGGCGCACGCCAAGAGCGGGCCGCTCGGGTCGGCCTATGACCGTGCGCAGTACCTCAAGCAGCGCCGGCAGATGATGCAGGCATGGGCCGACTACCTGGACACGCTGCGGCGAGGTGCCGAGGTGATCCCGTTCCGGGCCGCCTGATCGGGCCGCCCTTCCTCCTGGTGCTGGCCTGGCTGTCGTGCGCCGACGGTCCGACCTGCGCCCCCTGTGCATGCCACCAGCCCGGCCCCGTGCCGGGCTTCGTCCATCTGGATAGGACAGCGGGGGCAGTGCTGGGCGTGTCGTGTGGGCTGTGTCTGGGCAGGCTGTCGGGCCTGCTTGCGGGCCTGTGTTGCCTGTTGCCGGGGAGGCGGCGGAGCGGGTTTCACTACGCGCTGCGACTCATGAGAGTGGAGGCCCCAAGGATGAAGACCGGCCGAATCCACGGCTGGAAATGACCAGATGCAAGACGATTTCCCCCCGTGCACACGCATGTTGCCGGGGACAAGTGCCTGAAATAGGTTGCCGCTCAAGGACTTTTCCCAATGGAATCAATGGCTTGCAACCAATCAACCCCATGTGAACGATGCCGGGGACAGACCGGGGACAAAGGGGGAAGGAGGCGGGGACGGACCGGGGACAGCCGGGGACAGAGAGAAAAGATGAAGAACCTACTTCCTTCCTTCTTCCTGTCCTTCCCGGGGTCTGCCCCGGTCTGCTGCCTGTCGAGGTCGGCACCAGCGCCAGCAGCGGACCGCATGAGGCGCCGACCTGACCGGCTTGTGTGCTGGGTGCGTCAGCCTGGCTGCGGCTGCGCTACGGGCTGGGCCGGCCAAGCCCCCTAGGGGGTGCGAATCTCTGGAGGGCACAGACCGGAAACCGGCCCTCAGGCAAATTGTTTGCGGATCGGAAAACTGCCCCCCGGGGGGTTCGGTCTCCGTCTGGCTGGGCGTCGTGGGTCCTCCCTGTGGGGGGCTCGCGGGTCATTCGAAGAAGGCGCGTTTCTTTTGCGCTGGCGGTGCTGCTGCTGGGGTAGTCGGGGCATCAGGTAGTCAGCCCGGGTCGGTGGTAGTCAATAGGCTCGGGCAATCAGGCGCGGGGCGGTTTGGCCGCGTGTGCTGGCTTCGCCTCCTGGTGCGGTGCGTGTGGGTGAGAGAGTCGCGAATGAGGCCCCCTTGCCATGCTTCCCGCGAGCTATCGCAGTCGCCTGCGCTGAGTCTGTGCGGTGGCGGCCTGGCGGGCGACTACCGCAGCAGCGAGCCGCAGGGGCGCCGATCGGTCCGGGTGGTGCGCTGGGTGCGTCAGCCTGGCTGCGGCTGCGCCACGGGGCCGGCAGGCCCGGCCGTGGGCACGTCGAGGCGCTGGCGCTGCTGGCCGGCCGGTGCCGGGCTGGTCGAGGTCGAGGGCCTGCCTCCTGGTGCTGGTGGCCGGAGCCCAGCGCCAGC
>JBJOPV010000166.1:0-7992 GCA_046050625.1 Pseudomonadota bacterium | reverse complement strand
CGATGCATGCGTCGCAGGAAAGCTCGATGCTGATGAGCCTGCCGCTGTGGTGGCCGTATGCGCTGATGCTGCCGGGCCTGGCGCTGTGCGTGCTGATCGGCCTGCAGCAGACGCTGGGGCTGCTGCGCGCGCCGGTCGGCGAGACGGCGGAGGTGACGCCATGAGCACGATGTCCATCGGACTGACGATGTTCGGCGCCATGCTGGTGCTGATGGCGGTGCGCGTGCCGATCGCGATCTCGATGTTCGTGCCCGGCGCGCTGGGCTACATCGCGCTGTCGGGCTGGGATCCGCTGCTGGCGCACCTGAAGGGCGCCGTCTATGGCCGGGTCTCGGTCTATGACCTCTCGGTGATCCCGCTGTTCATGCTGATGGGCGCGTTCGCGGTGCAGGGCGGGCTGTCGAAGGCGCTGTTCGACTTCGCCAACGCGCTGCTGGGACGCTTTCGCGGCGGCATGGCGATGGCGGGCGTGCTGGCCTGCGCCGCCTTCGGCTCGATCTCGGGCTCGACGGTGGCCACCACCGCGACCATCGCCCAGGTGGCCTACCCGGAGATGCGCCGCATCGGCTTCTCCGGCCGGCTGGCCACCGCGGCGCTGGCCACCGGCGGCACGATGGGCGTGCTGCTGCCGCCCTCGGTCACGCTGATGGTCTACGCCATCCTGACCGAGCAGAACATCACCAAGATGTTCCTGGCCGCCTATGTGCCGGCGCTGCTGGCCGCGGCCGGCTACATCCTGGCCATCGCGCTGGTGGTGCGGCTGCAGCCGGGCCAGGCCCCGGCCGCGCAGGCCGCCTCGGGGCGCGAGATCGCCGGTGCGGCGCTGCGGGTGTGGCCGATCATGACCATCTTCGTGGCGGTCTTCGGCGGCATCTACGGCGGCCTCTTCACCGCCACCGAAGGTGCGGCCATCGGCAACCTGCTGACCTTCGCCATCACGCTGATCAAGCGCGAGATGAATCGGGACAAGCTGCTGGCGTGCATCCGCACCACCGCGCAGACCAGCGGCATGATCTTCCTGATCTTCCTCGGCGCGGACATGATCAACGCCGCCCTGGCGCTGTCGCAGCTGCCCGCGCAGCTCGCAGGCATCGTCTCGCACCTGCAGATCTCGCCGATGGTGGTGATGGCCGGCATCATGGTCTTCTACATCCTGCTCGGCTGCGTGATGGACGAGATGAGCATGATCCTGCTGACCGTGCCGACGCTGTTCCCGGTCATCATGGGCATGGACTTCTTCGGCCTGGACGCCTCCGACAAGGCGCTGTGGTTCGGCATCCTGATCCTGACCGTCTGCGAGATCGGGATGATCTTCCCGCCGGTGGGCCTGAACGTCTACATCATGAACGGCCTGGCCAGGGACGTGCCCATGGTCGAGACCTACAAGGGCGTCGTGCCCTTCCTGCTGACCGACGCGGTGCGACTGGCGCTGCTGATCGGATTCCCCTCGATCGCGCTGTGGCTGGTGCACCGGCTCACCGGCTGACGCCCCCCGGGCGCGGCTCCGGGTGGGTCGCGCTCACCGCGCTTTCCCGATTCGACTTTTCCCCTTCCCCGAGGAGCCCTCGATGACGACGAAGAATCTGCTTCGCCCGCTGGCCGCTGCCGCCGCGCTGCTGTCGACCCTGGCCGCCCCCGCGGCCGCCCAGGCCCAGGACGTGACGCTGAAGGTGCACTTCTTCCTGCCCGCCACCAGCTACGCCGCCACGCTGTTCATCCAGCCCTGGTGCGAGAAGATCGCCCGCGAGTCGGCCAACCGCATGAAGTGCCAGCTCTACCCCTCGATGCAGCTCGGCGGCACGCCGGCGCAGCTCTACGACCAGGCGCGTGACGGCGTGGCCGACGTGGTCTGGACGCTGCCGGGCTACACCGCCGGGCGCTTCCCCAGCCTGGAGGCCTTCGAGCTGCCCTTCATGATGCAGAACCCCGAGGCCACCTCCAAGGCCCTGTGGGACTACACCCAGAAGTACAGCCAGGACGAGTTCAAGGACATCAAGCCCCTGGCCTTCCATGTGCACGGCGACGGCGTCTTCCACATGACGAACAAGCCGATCAAGACCCTGGCCGACCTCAAGGGCCTGAAGCTGCGCGCGCCCACCCGCATGACCAACAAGTACCTGGCGATGCTGGGGGCCACGCCGGTGGGCATGCCGGTGCCGCAGGTGGGCGATGCGCTGTCCAAGGGCGTGATCGACGGCGCGGTCGTGCCCTACGAGGTGGTGCCCTCGGTCAAGATCCAGGAGCTGGTCAAGTACCACATCGAGACCGATCCGGCCGAGCCGGCCTTCTACACCTCGACCTTCGTGTTCGCGATGAACAAGGCCAAGTACGAGTCGCTGCCGGCCGACCTGAAGAAGGTGATCGACGCCAACGCCGGCCAGGCGCTGTCGGGCCAGATCGGCCGCGCCTTCCTGCAGGCCGATGCCGACGGCAAGAAGCTGACGGCGAAGAACACCACCCAGGTCATCCCGGCGACCGAGCTGGCCGCCTGGAAGGCGGTCGGCACCAAGCTGGCCGACAGCTGGGTGTCCGACATGAATGGCAAGGGCAGGCCGGGCACGAAGATGCTCGAGGACGCCCACGCGCTGATCGCCCAGCACGCCGTCAAGCGCTGAAGCGCTGATTTCCCTGTCCTGGAGCCTCATCGCATGGCACGCATCATCGGCGGCATCGCCGTCTCGCACACCCCCACCATCGGCTTCGCCTTCGACCAGAAGAAGCATGACGACCCGGTCTGGGCCCCCATCTTCGCAGCCTTCGAGCCGGTCAAGCAGTGGCTGGCCGAGCAGAAGCCCGACGTGGCCATCGTCACCTACAACGACCACGTCACCTCCTTCTTCTTCGACCACTACTCGGCCTTCGCGCTGGGCATCGGCGAATCCTGGTCCGCGGCCGACGAGGGCGGCGGCGCGCGCGACCTGCCCCCGGTGGCGGGCCATCCGGGCCTGGCCGCGCACATCGGCCAGTCGCTGATGATGGAGGAGTTCGACCTGTCCTTCTTCCAGGGCAAGGGGCTGGACCACGGTGCCTTCTCGCCGATGTCGGTGCTGTGGGACCACCAGCAGGCGGGCGGCTGGCCGGTGAGCATCGTGCCGCTGCAGATGGGCGTGCTGCAGTTCCCGCTGCCGACGGCGCGGCGCTTCTACAGGCTCGGCCAGGCGCTGCGCCGCGCGGTCGAGAGCTACCCCGAGGACCTGCGCGTGGTGGTGGTGGCCACCGGCGGCCTGTCGCACCAGGTGCATGGCGAGCGCGCCGGCTTCAACAACACGCCCTGGGACATGCAGTTCCTGGAACTGTTCGAGCAGGACCCCGAGCGCCTGGCGCAGCTGACGCATGCCGAGCTGGCCGAGCTCGGCGGCGCCGAGGGCGCCGAGGTGATGATGTGGCTGACCATGCGCGGCGCGCTCTCCAGCCAGGTGAAGAAGCGGCATCAGGCCTATTACCTGCCGTCGATGACCGGCATCGCCGCGGCCATCTACGAGAACCAGGCCGGCCCGGTGATCGCCGGCGAGGTCGAGCGCCACCGCGCCGCGATGCAGGTGCAGCTCGCCGGCGCCGAGCGCCTGGCCGGTACCTACCCGTTCAACTTCGAGCGCAGCGTCAAGGCCTTCCGCCTGAACGGCTTCCTGCACGGCCTGATCGAGCCGGAGCGGCGCGCCGCCTTCCGCACCGACGAGCTGGCGGTGATGCAGGCCGCCGGCCTGACGCCCGAGGAAATCCGTCTGGTGCACCAGCGCGACTGGCGCGGCCTGATCCACCACGGCGTCATCTTCTTCATGCTGGAGAAGCTCGGCGCGGTGGTGGGCGTGTCGAACCTGCACATCTACGCCGCGATGCGCGGGCAGTCGCTGGAGGACTTCCAGAAGACGCGCAATGCGCCCGGCGCGCTGTATTCGGTCGCCGGCAAGGACGCCGGCGCGCTCGACTGGAATGCGCCCGAGCACGCACCGGCCGACACCGACCGCTGACTCCGTCCCGCAAGAAGCGGGCAGACACACCGGGGCACCCGCCGGCAGACCCCGTGTTCGACCCTCGTTCCATGACAACCCGAGACAGGGTGAAGGAGACTGACATGACACGCAAGAACACGACGGCGGCGACCACGGCCGCCACGATGCTGCTGGCCGGCCTGCTGGGAGGCTGCGGCGGCGGAAGCAGCGACACGGCCACCGCCGCGCCCACGGCCACGGTCACCGACACCGAGGACGGCGCGCTGAAGTTCGACGCCAGCCGCTACACCACCGTCAACGTGACGGTGGACGGCATGGCGATGAAGGTGCGCCAGTACCGCATCGTCTATGTCGCCAAGCCGCTCAAGATGGCCAGCACGCAGCTCACGCTGGGCGGCACCACCACCACGCTGAGCGACCCCTACGCCTACCAGACGATCATCGTCTCGGTGCCCGAAGCATCGGTCGATGACCAGAAGACCGCGCTGCTGTTCGCGGTGAACAACGGCGGCTGGTGGACCAGCGCGGTGGCCACCACCATCACAGAGGGCAAGGCCTTCGTCAGCACCAGCAACACCGACCACATCGGTGCGGCGCTGAAGGCCGGCTATGTCGTCGTCAATGTCGGCACCCGCAGCCGTGGCGCACGCGCCGAGGACGGCCGCTGGGTCGGCAAGGCGCCGGCCCCGGTGGTCGATGCCAAGGCGGCCATCCGCTATCTGCGTCTGAACGACAGCCTGATGCCTGGCTCGGCCGAGCGCATCGTCATGAACGGCACCAGTGGCGGCGGCGGCCTGACCGCGGCGGTGGCCGCCAGCGGCAACCATGCCGACTACCTGGCCGACCTGGAGGCGATCGGCGCGGCCGGCATCACGGGCAGCGGCACGACCCTGGCCAGCACGATCAAGGACGATGTCTTCGCCGCGGTGGCCTACTGCCCGATCAACAACCTGGGCAACGCCGACGCCGGCTACGAGTTCGAGTACTCGGCGGTGCGCAGCGACAGCAACACCCCGGCACTGGGCGGCGTGGCCTACAGCGCCGGCCTGCAGCCGGCCGCCTCCACCGCGATCGCGGCCACGTTCCCGGCCTATCTGGACGGGCTGGGTCTGAAGCGCGCCGACGGCTCGCCGCTGAGCGCGGCCAACATCCGCGAGGAAACCGCCGCGCTGCTCAAGGAGGAGATCGCCCGTCAGATTGCCGCGGGCACGGCGGTGCCCCAGCTGGGCGAGAACTTCGTCACCAGCCGCGCGACGATCGCCAACGACTGGCTGACGCTGTCGGGCAGCGGCACCAGCGCCACGATCGCCGGGCTGGACTACGCCAAGTTCGTCGCCTATGCGGCCGCCAACCAGGCGCTCAAGACCGTGGTCGCCTTCGACGCGGTGGCGGTCACCGGCAACAAGGACGCCACCACTGGCGTGTGGCGCAGCAGCGGGGAGACCAATCTGTTCGGCTCCGAGTCCTACGCCTACCAGAACTTCACCGATTGGTCCTGGACCAACAACCAGGTGGTCGGAGACGGCAGCGGCCCGGACGATACCGGCCTGGCCTGGTCCGCCTACCTGACCAGCTCCGGCACCCGACTGGCCGCCCAGCTGAAGCAGATCAATCCGGTCGCCTACCTGACCGGCAGCAGCGCCACCCCGGCGCCCTACTGGTATGTGCGCCACGGCATGGTCGACCGCGACACCGCGTTCTCGATGCAGACGCTGCTCTATCACGCGATCCGCAACAACGGGGCGGTCAAGGAAGTCAGCTTCAAGTACCCCTATCTGGCGGGCCACGCCGGCAACTACGACGTGCAGGAAGCCTTCGCCTGGATCAAGGGCCGGCTGGCCGCCAATCCCTGACCTGACACGGAAAAATCCTGCATCCGCAAGCTGACAGGTGCGCGCAGGATCTTCTGATGAATTCAAGTTAACAATGGATTGAATTCAGGCAGATCAATCCGCATCAGGTGCAACCTAGAGTCACGCTCCGACGCCACAGCGCCCAGGAGCGTGACCCTCATGACCCCCGACAAGATCTCCAGTCCGGCAGACCGCGATGCCGCCATCCATGACCTCACCGAGGTGATGTCGAAATTCACCTCGTGGATCGGCAAGCGCCTGCCGACCGACGTGACCCAGCGCCTGGGTCAGCTGCGTGATCAGGAGGTGAACTTCCTGGCCAAGGAAGTCTACGAGTCGATGCGCCAGAACCAGCAGGCCGCCGACGAGCTCGACCGTCCGAGCTGCCAGGACACCGGCGTGATCCAGTACTTCCTGACCGCCGGCGCGAAGTTCCCGCTGCTGGGCGAACTCGAGGACATCCTGCGCAACGCCACGCTGGGCGCCACCCGTGACGGCCCGCTGCGCCACAACGCCGTCGAGACCTTCGTCGAGAAGAACACCGGCACCAACACCGGCAGCAAGATTCCCTGGCTGGACTGGGAGATCGTCCCGGACAGCGACAGCGTCGTCATCGACGTCTACATGGCCGGCGGCGGCTGCACGCTGCCGGGCGCGGCCACCGTGCTGATGCCGGGACAGGGCTACGAGGGCGTGGCCGAGTTCGTCTTCGACGTCATCACCTCGCGCGGGGTCAATGCCTGCCCGCCGCTGCTGGTGGGCGTGGGCGTGTCCACCTCGGCCGAGACGGCCGCGCGTCTGTCGAAGAAGGCCATCCTGCGCCCGGTCGACTCGCGTCACGCCAACGACAACGCCGCGCTGATGGAGGAGCTGCTCGCCGAGGGCCTCAACGAGCTTGGCCTGGGCCCGCAGGGCCTGACCGGCAACAACAGCGTGATGGGCGTGAACATCGAGTCCTCCGCGCGCCACCCCTCCACCATCGGCGTGGCGGTGTCCACCGGCTGCTGGGCACACCGCCGCGGCAAGATCCGCATCAACGCCGACCTCTCCCACGACGTGCTGTCCCACGAAGGATTCAAGCTGTGATCAAGACCCTCACCACCCCCATCAAGGACGAGGACCTGGAGTCGCTCAACGTCGGCGACGTGGTCTACCTGACCGGCACGCTGGTGACCTGCCGCGACGTGGCCCACCGCCGCCTGATCGAGCTCGGCCGCGAGCTGCCGGTGAACCTGGAGGGCGGCGCGATCTTCCACGCCGGCCCGATCGTGCGCCAGAAGGCCGACGGCGAGTACGAGATGGTCTCGATCGGCCCGACCACCTCGATGCGCATGGAGAAGTTCGAGCGCGAGTTCATCCGCCAGACCGGCGTCAAGCTGATCGTCGGCAAGGGCGGCATGGGCCCGGAGACGCAGGCCGGCTGCGTCGAGAACAAGGCGGTGCACGCGATCTTCCCCGGCGGCTGCGCGGTGCTGGCCGCCACCCAGGTCGAGAAGATCGAGGCGGCCGAGTGGACCGACCTGGGCATGCCCGAGACGCTGTGGGTCAACCGGGTGCGCGATTTCGGCCCGCTGATCATCTCGATCGACACCCAGGGCCGCAACCTGATCGAGGAGAACAAGGCCGTCTTCAACCAGAAGAAGAAGCCCATCCTCGAGCGCATCAATCAGCAGGTGCGCTTCATCAAGTGAGGTCGCCCCGCGCGGGGAAGCGCTGCGCGAAGTCCTGCGCGATGAACTCGACGAAGGCGCGCACCCGCGCCGCGAGCTGGTGGCGCGGCGGATACACCGCGTGGATGTCGGCGTCCGGCGTGAAGTGCTCGGGCAGCACCTGCACCAGCCGGCCCGACTGCAGGTAGCGCTCCACGTCCCACTCGGCGCGCATGACGATGCCGTGGCCGTCGAGCGCCCAGTTCACCGCGATCTCGCCGTCGTTGGTCGTGAGGCTGCCGCGCGTCTTGACCGATTCGGTCACGGCGCTGCGGCCGCGCCCGCTGGTGAGTCGCCACAGGCCATAGGCCTCCTCGCCCTGGCGGATGCCGATGCAGTTGTGCTGCGTCAGATCGTGGGGCGTGCGCGGCGTGCCGTGGCGCGCCAGATAGGCCGGCGAGGCGCACAGCAGCCGCCGGTTGGGCGCCAGCCGGCGCGCGATCACCCGCGCGTCGGGCGGCTCGCCGAAGCGGATGCAGA
>JBJOPV010000165.1:0-7995 GCA_046050625.1 Pseudomonadota bacterium | reverse complement strand
GCACCAGGTACTCGTTGACCACGGTGAACTCGCCCGACAGGTTCGACTTGACCGAGAGGTTGCCGAAGCACGGCTCGATCGAGGCGTCCACGCCGATGATGTTCGAGATGGTCGCCGTCGGCGCGATGGCCACGCAGTTGGAGTTGCGCATGCCGTGGTCGCGGATGCGCAGGCGCAGCGCCTCCCAGTCCAGCGTCGAGGAGGTGTCGGCCTCGACATAGCCGCCGCGCGCCTCGGCCAGCAGCTTGAGCGAGTCCAGCGGCAGGATGCCCTTCGACCACAGCGAGCCGTCGTAGGTGGCGTAGCGGCCGCGCTCGGCCGCCAGATCCGTCGAGGCCCAGTAGGCGTGGTAGCAGATCGCCTCCATCGAGCGGTCGGCGAACTCCACCGCCGCCTGCGAGGCGTAGGGCACGCGCAGCTGGTAGAGCGCGTCCTGGAAGCCCATCAGGCCCAGGCCGACCGGGCGGTGCTTGAGGTTCGAGTTGCGCGCCTTGGCCACCGCGTAGTAGTTGATGTCGATGACGTTGTCGAGCATGCGCATCGCCACCGACACCGTCTTCTTCAGCTTGGCCTGGTCGAGCACCTTGGCGCCGTCCGCGCCGGTGGTCAGGTGATGCGACAGGTTGACCGAGCCGAGGTTGCAGACCGCGATCTCCTGGGCGTTGGTGTTCAGCGTGATCTCGGTGCAGAGGTTGCTCGAGTGCACCACGCCGACATGCTGCTGCGGCGAGCGCAGGTTGCAGGCGTCCTTGAACGTGATCCACGGATGGCCCGTCTCGAACAGCATCGTCAGCATCTTGCGCCACAGGTCGACCGCACGCACCCGCTTGAAGAGCTTGAGCTCGCCGGCGCGGGTCTTCTCCTCGTAGGCGGTGTAGGCGCGCTCGAAGGCGGTGCCGAACAGGTCGTGCAGGTCCGGGCAGGTGGACGGGCTGAACAGCGTCCACTCGCCGCCCTCCATCACACGCTTCATGAACAGGTCCGGAATCCAGTTCGCGGTGTTCATGTCGTGGGTGCGGCGGCGGTCGTCGCCGGTGTTCTTGCGCAGCTCCAGGAACTCCTCGATGTCGAGGTGCCAGGTCTCCAGGTAGGCGCAGACGGCGCCCTTGCGCTTGCCGCCCTGGTTCACGGCCACCGCCGTGTCGTTGACCACCTTCAGGAAAGGCACGACGCCCTGCGACTCGCCGTTGGTGCCCTTGATGTGCGAGCCCAGCGCGCGCACCGGGGTCCAGTCGTTGCCCAGGCCGCCGGCGAACTTGCTCAGCAGCGCGTTGTCCTTGATCGCCTCGTAGATGCCGTCCAGATCGTCAGGCACGGTGGTCAGATAGCAGCTCGACAGCTGCGAGCGGCGCGTGCCGGCGTTGAACAGCGTCGGCGTGGACGACATGAAGTCGAACGAGGACAGCACCTCGTAGAACTCGATCGCACGGGCTTCGCGGTCCACCTCGCCCAGCGCCAGGCCCATGGCCACGCGCATGAAGAAGGCCTGCGGCAGCTCGATGCGGGCCTTGCGGACGTGCAGGAAGTAGCGGTCGTACAGCGTCTGCAGGCCGAGGTAGTCGAAGTTCATGTCGCGCTCGGGACGCAGCGCGGCGCCCAGACGCGGCAGGTCGAACTGCAGCAGGCGCTCGTCGAGCAGCTCGGCCTCGACGCCGCGGCGCACGAACTCGGGGAAATACAGCGGGTAGCGCAGGCTCATCTCGGCCTGGGTCACGTCGTCGCCCAGCACCTCGCGGCGGATGGTGTGCATCAGCAGGCGGGCGGTGACGCGGGTGTAGCCCGGGTCCTTCTCGATCAGCGTGCGCGCGGCCAGGATCGCGGCCTTGTAGACCTCCTCGACCGGCACGCCGTCATACAGGTTGCGGCGCGTCTCGGCCAGCACCGGCGCGGCGGTGACTTCCTCGCCCAGGCCGGCGCAGGCCGACTCGACCAGCGCCTGCAGGCCGCCCTTGTCCAGCGGCTTGCGCTGGCCGTGGTCCTGCACGACGACGTCGGCCGGCGCCGGCGCCGGTGCGCGGCCCTGGCTCAGGCGCTCCTGGGCATGGCGCTCGCGGTACAGCACGTAGGCGCGCGCCACGTCATGGAAGCCGCCCCGCATCAGGCCCAGCTCGACCTGGTCCTGCACGTCCTCGATGTGGAAGGTGCCCCCGCTCGGGCGCGAGCGCAGCAGCGCGCGCACCACCGACTCGGTCAGCACATCGACCGTCTCGCGCACGCTGGCCGAGGCAGCGCCCTGCGCACCGCGCACCGCCAGGAAGGCCTTCATCAGCGCCACCGCGATCTTGTGCGGCTCGAACGCGACCACCGCGCCGTTGCGGCGGATGATCTGGTAGCCGGCGTAGGCGGAGGGCGACGGCGCGGTCGGGGCCGTCGAGGTCGGATCGATGGAGCTGAAGTCGGTGGTCTGCATGGACATGGAGTCTTCCTGGGTTCGGTCCCTGAGGACGTCAGGCGGTCGTCGTCGGCAATGCGCCGCCCCGGACGATCTGCCTGCGGCGGATCGTCCTGGACGGTGGAAAGGGAAGTGTTTCTGGCGCAGCGGTGCGGGAGGCACGGCATGGCTGCGGAGAGCCCGCAACCGCGACGGACATGAGCATAACACTAGCTGTAGTGTCCTGCGATCTGCAAAACACTATGGCTAGTGTCCCCCAGTTCACACCCCTCTTGACAGGACGGGCAGGAGCGGCTTGTGCCCACCCAGGTGACGCCAGAGCCGACGCCAGTCGAAGCCTGAGCCCGGATCATGCTTGCGTCCCGGCGCGATCTGCTCGTGGCCGACCGCCTCGAGGATCGGCCAGGCCTGCGCGGCCTGCCTCAGCAGGCGGGCCAGCACCCGGTACTGGGCAGCACGGAAGGGGCGCCCCTCCAACCCCTCCAGCTCGATGCCCAGCGAATGGTCGTTGCAGTTGTCGATGCCGCGCCAGGACGAGCGCCCGGCATGCCAGGCGCGCCCTTGCACCGGCACGAACTGCACCAGCTCGCCGTCACGCCGGATCAGGACATGCGCCGACACCTCCAGCCCGGCCAGGCCAGCGAAGTACGGGTGGGCAGCCGGATCGAGCCGGTTGGTGAACAGCCGCTCGATCGCGTCACCACCGTAGCGCCCGGGCGGCAGGCTGATCGAGTGGATCACGGCCAGGCTGACCGTCCGTCCTGGGGGGCGAGCGCCGAAATTCGGGCTCGGCACCCGGCGCGCATCACGGTGCCAGCCGTCCTGCCAGGGCGAGGCGGGCGTCGGCGCGGGCGGACGGCGTCGGGCGGCGACCGGGCTCACGCGCCGCACTCCTCGCCCTCGTCGCTGCCGTCACCGGTGGCCTGCACGCCCAGCCGGCTCATGCGGTAGCGCATCTGGCGCAGCGTCAGGCCGATGGCGGCGGCAGCGGCGGTGCGGTTGCCGCGGTGCAGCGCCAGCGCGCGCACCAGCACCTCGCGCTCGACCTCGTCGAGGTGAGCCATCAGGTCAACAGGCAGCGGCGGCTCGCCGCCCAGGGCGGCGATCTGAACCGGCGCAACGGTCGGAGCGGTGTCGGCCACAGGCCCGTCGGGCAGGCCCGGCAGACCCAGATCGTCCGCCCCCACCGTGCCACCGCCCGACAGCGCCACCGCGCGGTGCAGCAGATTCTCGAGCTCGCGCACATTGCCGGGAAAGTCGTGCCCAGCCAACCGGGCCAGCGCCTGCGCCGCCAGCCGGGGCACGACCGTCAGGCCGGACTCGGCGGCGATGCGCGCCAGCACCGTCTCGCACAGCAGCGGCAGGTCATCGAGCCGCTCGCGCAGCGGCGGCACGCGCACCCGGATGACGTTGAGGCGGTAGTACAGATCCTGGCGGAAGCGCCCGGCACGCACCTCGGCCTCGAGATCGCGGTGCGTCGCGCTGATGATGCGCACATCGAGCACCTGCTCGGCGGTGGCGCCGACCGGGCGCACCGCGCGCTCCTGGATCGCGCGCAGCAGCTTGCTCTGCATCGCCAGCGGCAGCTCGCCGATCTCGTCGAGAAAGAGCGTGCCGCCGCTGGCCGCCTGGAAGAAACCCTCGCGGTCCTCGCTGGCGCCGGTGAAGGCACCCTTGCGGTAGCCGAAGAACTCCGCCTCGAGCAGGGGCTCGGGAATCGCGCCGCAGTTGACCGCGACGAAGGGCTGGACGGCGCGGTGGCTGACCTGATGGACCGCGCGGGCCACCAGCTCCTTGCCGGTGCCGGACTCGCCGTGCACCAGCACCGGCGCCATGCTGCGCGAGACCTTGGTCACCAGCTCGCGCACCCGGCCCATCACCGCCGAGCCGCCCGACAGGCGCTGCAGCGCCGCGACCGACGGCGTCGGCACGGCGGCGCCCATGATCCCCATCGCGGCCGCGGTGACACGCGGCGGCGCCGGCACCCGCCCGAGCGCCGAGGCCACGACGCTGCGGAACTGACGCAGGTCGACCGGCTTGGTCAGGTAGTCGAAGGCGCCGGCCTTGAGCGCCAGCACCGCGTTCTCGGCCGAGCCGTAGGCGGTGATGACCAGCGTCTTCTCGGGCCGGCCGGCCTGCTCGAGCCGGCGCAGCAGCTCCAGCCCGTGGCCATCGGGCAGGCGCATGTCGGTGATGACGGCATCGAAACGGGCGGCCTGCAGCAGCGCCCAGGCCTCCTCGACGCAGGCCGCCGTCTCGATGTCGTAGCCCTCGCGCAGCAGCGCCAGCTCGTAGAGGGTGCGCAGATCGGGCTCGTCATCGACGACCAGCAGGCGCGGTGCGGCGGAAACCGGAGGCGGATTCATGAGGCGGCGGTAGAAAGAGGCGTCGTGCTCGAAGCCAGCGCGACCCGCGGCATGGTGACGACGAAGACGTTGCGGTGACGCGCACCGGGGCCGCGTGGCCGGAACTCGATCGCGGCGCGGTAGCGCCCGCACAGCTCGCGGCAGATGTACAGGCCCAGGCCGGTGCCGCGGCTGCGTGTCGAGAAGAAGGGCTCGAAGAGATGCGGCTCGACCTCGGGCGAGATCACCGCGCCGTCGCTGGCCACCGACAGCTCGACCAGGCCCTGCGGCCGCGCGCAGGCACGCACCCACACCGCATGCGGCTGGCCGCTGCCATGGCGCAGCGCGTTGTCGAGCAGGTTGACCAGCACCCGGCGCAGATGCTCGATGTCGAAGCGCACCGGCAGTGGCTGGTCGCCGGCATCGACGAACAGCACCGCATCGCGATCGGCCCGGATGCCGGCGGTGCGCGCCCAGTCGGCGCACAGCGCGCTGACCTGGGCGCCCAGATCGATCACCGGCGCCTCGCGCGGTGCGCCCGGCGAGACCTCGGCCACATCGTCGACGATGCGCTGCAGCCGCACGACATTGTCGGCGACGATGCGCGCCAGGCGCTGCTGCGCCGGATCGAGCAGATCCTCGGCCAGCAGCGCGTTGGCCTGGGCGATGGCGGCCAGCGGATTGCGGATCTCGTGGGCGATGCCGGCCGAGACCCGACCCATCGCCGCCAGCCGCTCCTGGCGTTCGCGCGCGCGCAGCGTGCGCACGTCCTCGAGAAAGAGCACGCACAGCGCCTCGCCCGGACGGGTGCGTCGCCGGGCGAAGCGCATGCGCAGGCGCAGCGGCCGCTCCTGGGCCTGGCGCTCGTCGCCGCCCGGCCCGGGCAGGCGCAGACTCAGCTCGCGGCCGGTCTCGGGCCAGGCGCCCTCGGCGAAGGCCTGCGCCAGCGCCGCCTGCAGCGGCTGCCAGCTTGGCGACTGATCCAGTCCGAAGGGCTCGAAGCGCCCGCCTTCGGGCAGGCCGACGAGCTGCAGCGCGGCCGGATTGGCGGCCTGCACGCGACCATGACGATCCGCGACCATCACGCCGTCCTGGATCTCCTCGATCATCAGCCGGTTCAGTCGCGCCTGCTGACGCGCCAGCTCGAGCGTGTTGCGCGCAGCCAGCTCCTGGCGGGCCAGCCGGTCGGCCAGCTCGCCGGCCAGCGCAGCGACGGTCATCACGCCGCCGCCGGCGATGCCGGCGTGCATCATCGCGGCGGCCAGCTCGGCCGGGGTGTCGGTCCCCCACCAGGCCGCGGCCAGCATCAGCAGCACCACCAGCGAGGCCACGCCCAGCGCCGGGCGGCGCGGCATCAGCGTGGCGGCCATCAGCACCGGCAGCATGTAGAGCGCCACCGCGTTGACCGACGGCCCGCTCAGCGACAGCAGCAGCGTGAACGCGATCAGGTCCACCGCCACCGTCGCCAGTGCCCAGCGCCCGCGCAGCCGGCCGGAGATCGCCATGTAGCCATCCGGCGGCACCGGCCAGGCCAGCACCGCCACGGCGGCGGCCACCTGCAGCGCGCACACGGCCAGCGTCGGCCACTGCGTCCGCCCGCCCAGATAGAAGACCACCAGCCCCTGGATGCCCAGCAGCAGCAGCCCCAGCAGCAACCGGGCGATCGAGAAGGCGCGGAACAGCCGCAGCAGCGGCGCCGGCGGCTCGCCCCGCGGCCGGGGCGCGCTGTCGGGCGCGGCACGCACGGGCGCCTCGGCCGCGGCAGGTGGCGCCTGCGGGCCGCGCGGCACGAAGGGCCGCAGCAGCCCGCTCGCCGCCGAAGCCGCCGAGGCCGTGCTCGGACCGGGCCGGGTATCGGGCGACAGGTCGGTGTCGAGATCGGCGTCGAGCGGACCGGTGCGCTCGGCACCCAGCACCATCGTCTGGAACCAGATGCCATGGCGGCGACCGCGTCGGCGCTGCTGTCCCCCCGTCATGTTCGCCCCGGTGCCGCCTCAGCGCTGCCCGTAGGGCGCACGCGGCCCGGCCAGGCGGTGCAGCCGGCTGCAGTAGGCCCGGCCCTCGTGCAGCAGCGCCTCGGCCTGGGGCAGGTGCAGACCACAGTGCGCACAGCGCGCCATTGGCTGCAGCGCACCGGAGGCCTGCGGCGGCGCCGATGGACGACGTGCACCACGCAACAGCCACACGACGGCGACGACGGCCAGAATGATCAGCAGCAGCTTGCCCAGCATGGTGAAGGGGTGCGTGTCGTGCGCGGGTTGGGAAAGGACTCGGTCCGGTCAGGCGCCGGCCGGCAGGCGCTGCAGCAGCACCTCCAGCACGAAGCGCGAGCCCACGTAGGCCAAGAGCAGCAGCACGCTGCTGGCATAGAGCCAGCGGATCGCGCGCCGACCGCGCCAGCCGAAAAGCTGCCGACCGACCATCAGCCCGGCCAGCACCACCCAGCCCAGCAGCGAGAACACCGTCTTGTGATCCCAGTGCCAGACCGGCGTGAACCACACGCCCAGCAGCAGCGCCAGCGTCAGCATCACGAAGCCAGCGGCGACGAAGCGGTAGGTCAGCCGCTCCAGTGTCAAGAGTGGCAGGCCGGGCGCGCCGCCAGGGGCCTCGAGCCGGGCGCGGGAGCGGTCGCGCATCTGGCGCTCGGCCCGGTCCAGCCAGGCCGCATGCAGCACCGCCGCCGCCATCAGCCCATAGGAGGCCAGGCCCATCATCCAGTGCAGCGGCGCCCAGGGCGAGCTCGAGCGCAGGCCCTCGCCCGGAAACAGCATCGCCAGCGCCAGGGTCGTCAGTCCGGACAGCGCCAGCCAGCGCCGCACCCCGGGCACCGGCACGAACCGGCTCTCGAGCGCATGCAGCCCGATCACCAGCCAGGCGGTGGCCGCCAGCGCCGGCGCAAAGCCGAAGCGCACGCCCTGTCCGGTCTCGCCGATGCCCAAGAGATGCAGCAGGCCAGCCAGTCCGTGCGCGCACCAGGCCAGCGGCAGCAGCCGGACCCGCCAGGGCCGCTCGCCCGGGCGCATCGCCAGCAGATAGCCCGCCAGCGCCGCCAGCGACGGCACCAGCCACGGGGTCAGTCCGAGGGACATGGGGGTCGATAGAATCACCCGCACAGTGTACTTATCCTCTTCACCCGGGACACCCGATGGCCTCCGCTCTTTCTGAACGCCTGTCACGCATGGTCAAGACGATGCGGGGCCAGGCCCGCATCACCGAATCGAACGTGCAGGACATGCTGCGCGAGGTGCGCATGGCGCT
>JBJOPV010000164.1:0-8011 GCA_046050625.1 Pseudomonadota bacterium | reverse complement strand
GACGCGGATCCAGTCGGGCTTCTTCAGCGTCTCGGCCGGCACGATCTTGATCGGGATGCGCGCGGTCTTGGCCTCGGCCTTCTGCTTGGCGGTCGGGTCGTAGTTCGCGCCGGTCTGCGCGGTGTGGGTGACGTTGTCGGTCGGCATGGTGCGTCCAGGATCCCGGTGGGGATGGAGAGGCGGCGGAGCGGGTGGGCGGAAGGTTGTCGCGGCCGGTCGGGCAGCGTTGCCCTCAGCGGCTCAGCAGACGGGCGAGGGAGCGGGCCAGCAGGTCGGCGGCCGTTGCCCAGTCGGTCGAGACGCCGAGTGTAGCCAAGTCGACCGTGCGAAGCCCTGGATAGCCGCAGGGATTGATGCGCTCGAAGGGCTCCAGGTCCATCGCCACGTTCAGCGCCACGCCGTGGTACGTGCAGTGGTTGCTGACCTTGATGCCCAGCGCCGAGATCTTGCCCAGACCGCGGAACGGGTCGCGCGGATCGGCCGGGCCGGTCAGCGCGGCGTGCGCGAACGGATCGTCCAGCCGCACGTAGATGCCCGGCGCGCCGGCGATGCGGTGGCCGGTCACGCCGAACTCGGCCAGCGTGCGGATGGCCGCCTCCTCGACCCGGTAGACGTATTCCTTGACGAAGATGCCCTGCCGGCGCAGGTCGATCAGCGGATAGGCCACCACCTGGCCGGGGCCGTGGAAGGTGACCTGGCCGCCACGGTTGGTGGCCACCACCGGAATGCCGCCCGCGCCCAGCACATGCTCGGGCCGACCGGCCACGCCCTGCGTGAACACCGGCGGGTGCTCGCACAGCCAGAGCTCGTCGGGCGTGTCGGGCGTGCGGGCCTCGGTGAAGGTGCGCATCGCCTCGAAGGTCGGTCCGTGCGCGACCCGGCCAAGCATGCGCAGCAGCGGACCGGACCGGTCAACGTGGGCGGGAAGCGGGGCGGCAGTCATGCCGCATTGTCCCACCGCACTGCGCTGGTTGGCCCGGCCACGGCCCGGGCCGACTCAGGCGGCCAGCGCGGTGTCGACACCACCCAACGCGCTGCCGAGCCGATGAAAGGCGCGCGCACGCAACGATTGGGCGTCGACCACATCGCCGATGCGCTCGAGCACGTCAGCGGTGCGCAGCAGCATGGTGCAGCGCAGGCCCAGATCCTCGCTGCGCTCGACACGGCGCGCCAGATCGAAGGCGGTGTCGCGCACCTGCTCGATGGCCCGCCGCGCAGCGGCAGGCCGGTCGCGCTCGACCCACAGTCGCAGCATTCTGGCCATGGCCTCGAGCAGCTCGGCCGTCGCCTGGATGCCCTCGGCGTGACTGCCCGTGGCGCTGACCGAGCGCTGGGTACGCGCCAGCAGCCACTGCGCATGCTCGAGCGCCTCCTCCTCCGGCACGGCCGCGGCATCGCCCATCGCATGATCGGCTGCAGCCAGCAGCAGCTGCGCCATCTCGAGGTGGTCGCGCCGCTGGCGGGCCTGCTCCAGGCGCTGGATCCAGCCCTCCTGACGCGCCTGCTGTTCCAGCCGGCTGTTCGCCTTCTCGTGGTTCTCGTGGTGCATGTTCGTCGACATCGCTTCTTTCCCCCGCTGGTCGACGACGCTGAAGCCGGTCGATCGACAAGCCCCGATCCTAGGCAGAGCGTCGCGCCGTGGCTCCCCCTTGCCTCAGGGTGAGGCCGGAAAAGCGGCAGGATCCCCGTGCAATCAGCACGATCAATCCCCGCGCTCAGAGTGTCGGAGAGGACAGCGTCACCAGCGTCAGCCCGATGCCGGTCCACAGGATCGCGGCCTGCAGCAGCGCCTCGCGCAGCGCCGGGCGACGCGCGCCCCAGCGCAGCAGCCGCATCATCAACAGGGGCCAGAAGAAGAAGTCGACCTCCTTCAGATAGAGCGATCCCTGACCGGCGCAGGCCAGCGCCAGCGCACAGATCAGGATCTGCACGCTGGCCAGACGATCCTCACGCAGTGCGTTCCAGCTCCAGGCCAGCGCCAGGGCGATCAGCGCCGGACTGGCCAGGTGCACCGCAATCAGCGCGCCCTCGATGCGGTCCAGCCGCGAGAACACGAAGCCCCCGCCGACCAGCGCAGGCGACCAGGCGTACAGCAGCACCACCCCCGGCCACAGCAGCAGGAAACGGTGAAGCAGCACGGCAGGCCGGACGCGCCGGTTGATGCGGTCCCCCGCCTGCAGGCCCAGCACCAGCAGCGCCAACGCGATCAGGAAGGCCCGGGCATGAGGCAGCGGCAGCGCGCCCGACAGACCGGCGGCCAGCATCTCGCGCCAGGTCAGGTGGATCGTCAGCAGCGCTGCCAGCGCCACACCGGCCTTGGGCAGCAGCGCCAGCCAGCGGCGGCGGCGCCAGTCGTCCAGGCAAGAGGCAACCACTGCCGCAGCACCGGACGGCTCGACCGTGACCGTCAGCGGCAGCAGCACCACCGGCGCATGCCGCGACAGGCCGCGCGTCAGATGGGGAACCGCCAGACCCAGCACCAGCAGCAGCATGGCCAGCGCTTCAGGATGCCCCCACAGCGCCGGCCCGAACTGGAAGGGCGAGGCGAAGAAGGCCGTCGCCAGCAGCGCCGCCTTCTGCCAGCGTGTGCCCAGGCGCAGGGCGATCTGCAGCACCAGCAGCGTCGAGGTCAGGTGCATCACCAGCCCGGCGGCTCGCATGCCCTCGAGCGACAGGCCCAGCGCACTGACCAGCGCGTAGAAGGCCGGACCGTGGCGGCTGTGCATCTCGGTCAGGAAGCTGCGCCAGGGCAAGGTCTGGTACTGGTGCAGCACCACGCTGTGCAGGCTCTCGAAGGTGTGCTGTGCGCCCCGACTCGGGTTGTAGGACACCGCCAGCGCCATCCAGCCCAGCACGATGAAGGCCAGCACCAGAAGCGCGATCAGGTCCCAGGGGGGCTGGGCCTCGATGTTTGTCTCTGTCGTGTTGGCATTCACGATCCCCTCCATGACAATTTGTTACATCAATCCTAAGGATGCCTGAAGACTGTGTCAACAAATTTGCCAACTTTGTCACAACCGGACGGGATCCGGTGCGGCCAGAGAGCAATCCTGGCGCGTCAATCCAGGGAACGCGGGATGGGACGGCGCCACAGTCTCAGCCCGAGAAGCAACAGCAGTGCCAGCACCTCGGGCGCGATTTCGGCCAGCCGGCCCTTCGAGGCCCGCATCCAGGCCAGATGCAGCAGCCCGAGCGGCGCGATCAGGTAGACCAGCCGGTGCAGCCGCTGCCAGCGCCGGCCACCGAGCGCACGCATCGCACGGTCGGTCGAGGTGAGCGCCAGCGGCAGCAGCAGCACGAAGGCCACGAAGCCGACCAGCGCGAACGGCCGCTTGCCCAGATCCTTGACGATCGCGGCAGGATCCAGGCCCATGTCCAGCCAGGCATAGGCCAGCCCATGCAGCAGCGCATAGGCGAAGGCCCACAGCCCGACGGTGCGGCGCCAGCGCATGGGGCCGTTCAGGCTGGAGAGGCGCCGCAGCGGCGTCAGCGCCAGGCCGGCCAGCAGCAGGTTCAGCGTCCAGTCGCCGGTGCCACGCAGCAGGGTCTCGGCCGGATTGACGCCCAGGCCGCCGGCCCAGCCGGTGCTGCCGCGCACGACCCAGCCCAGCAGCGGCAGCATGCACAGCAGCCAGACAGCAAGTTTGGCGCCAGGCCGGCGCAGCACCGCATCGAGACGGGCGGCCGTGGAAGCGATGACCGCCGCCATCAGAAGAACTTCTTCAGATCGATGCCCGCGTACAGCGAGGCCACCTGCGCGCCGTAGCCGTTGAAGGGCAGCGTCGGGCGCTTGCGGGCGAACAGGCCGTCCTCGCCGATGCGCCGCTCGGTGGCCTGGCTCCAGCGCGGGTGGTCGACCTCGGGGTTGACGTTGGAGAAGAAGCCGTATTCCTGCGGCGCCGAGCGGTTCCAGGCGGTCAGCGGCTGGCGCTCGGTGAAGCGAATTTTCACGATCGACTTGGCGCTCTTGAAGCCGTATTTCCACGGCACCACCAGCCGCACCGGCGCGCCGTTCTGGTTGGGCAGCACCTCGCCGTAGAGGCCGAAGGCCAGCAGCGTCAGCGGATGCATCGCCTCGTCCAGGCGCAGGCCCTCGACATAGGGCCAGTCGAGTACCCGCGAGGCCACGCCGGGCATCTGCTTCGGGTCGGCCAGCGTGTGGAACTCGACGTACTTCGCGTTGCCGGTCGGCTCGACGCGGCGGATCAGCTCGGCCAGCGACCAGCCGACCCACGGGATCACCATCGACCAGCCCTCGACGCAGCGCAGCCGGTAGATGCGCTCCTCCATCGGGGCCAGGCGCAGCAGCGCATCCAGGTCCAGGGTCTGCGGCCGCTTCACCTCGCCCTCGACGACGACGCTCCAGGGCCGCGTCTGCAGCCGCCCGGCCAGCCGCGCCGGATCGGCCTTGTCGGTGCCAAATTCGTAGAAGTTGTTGTAGGCGGTGATGTCGGCGTAGGCGGTGGCGCGCTCCATCGTCGTGGCGCCAGCCACCGCACTGCGCGCGCCCGGCAGCGCGGCCAGGCGCCCCGGCCGGGCGGGCGCGGAAGCCGGCTGCGGCTGCGGCTGCGGCTGCGCCAGCGCCTCGCGCCCGGCCCAGCCCGCCAGCGCCAGGCCGCCTGCGCCGGCAGCGAGCTGGCGCAGCCAGTCGCGGCGACCGTCGTGCAGCTCGCGCGGCGTGATCTCGCTCGAGCGCGGATGAATGAAGCCGTGATCGGGATGGGCGTGGGGTCGGACAGGCATCGGGCGCTCCAGGGCAGACAGCAGGGCAGCAGGGCAGCCCGTCTGTCGGGGAAGACACCCGATTCTTACAGTGGCCGGCGACGCGGACGCGGCGGCACCGGCTCGTCCCCGCCGATCGTGGGGATCAGCGCGTCGCCGCCGAAGGCGGTCGCGGGCCCGTCGCCCCAGAGCTGCAGCGCATTGCGCTGGAAGCGGTCGCGGAAGTTCTTGCGGGTGAAGAGCTTGTGCTGCGCCTCGGGCGGCAGGTCGGTGATGCAGATGATGTTGCGCGCCACCAGCACGTCGACCAGATCCTCGAGCACCCGGATCAGCCCGGCGTCCAGGCTGGCAAACGCCGTCTGGCTGGCGGATTCACCCAGCAGCTCGGCCAGCTCCGGATGATCGGCCGGCACCGCTTCGCTGCCGGGTTGCGGCTCACGGTGCACGCTGGCGATGCGACCGCGGGCGTCGCGCAGGATGTGGGGCATGGCAGGGAACCTCTCTGCCCCGCACTATCGGCCGGGCGCCGCCCGGGCTGAAGCGCACTTCAGGCGCTCACAGCTCGCCGTAGGAGTGCAGGCCCGACAGGAACATGTTGACGCCCAGGAAGGCGAAGGTCGTCACCACCAGGCCGACCAGCGACCACCAGGCCGCGACCTGACCGCGCAGGCCCTTGACCAGACGCATGTGCAGCCACGCGGCGTAGTTCAGCCAGACGATCAGCGCCCAGGTTTCCTTCGGGTCCCAGCTCCAGTAGCCGCCCCAGGCCTCGGCGGCCCAGAAGGCGCCCAGGATGGTGGCGATGGTGAAGAACGCAAAGCCCAGCGCGATGGCGCGGTACATCACATCGTCGAGCACTTCTGGCGCCGGTGTGCGATCGCCGATGACGCCACGCGCCAGGATGGTGAACGTGAACAGGGCCAGACAGCCGCCGAGCATGCGCGTCGTCTTCAGCAGCGCCTGTGACACCTGCGGCGTCACATCGCCCAGCACCCAGAAACCGAGCATCACCAGCATCAGCGCACCCGGTGCACCCACCAGCCCGATCCAGAGCGAACGGATCGGGGCCGTCTTGATGAGGTAGGCCAGCGCCACCATGGCAGCCAGCGCGAAGGTGCCATAGCCGACGAAGTTGGCCGGCACGTGGATCTTCATCCACCAGCTCTGCAGCGCCGGCACCAGCGGCTGGATCTCGTGCGCACCCCGCGAGACGGTGTACCAGAGCAGGAAGCCGACCGCCGCACTGACGATCAGCATCACGAAGCCGCCCAGCGAGCGGGTGGCGTAGTGGCGCTCGTAGTAGAGGTAGATCAGCGTCGTCATCCAGACGAACAGCACGAACACCTCGTACAGGTTGCTGACCGGGATGTGGCCGATGTCCGGGCCGATCTGATGGCTCTCGAACCAGCGCACGAAGGTGCCGATCAGCGCCATCACCACCGAGCCCCAGGCCAGCCAGGAGCCGGTGCGCTGCGCCGCCTCGGATCCCGAGAGCAGGCCGGCCCAGTAGGCGATCGTGCTCATGAAAACCAGCACGCTCATCCACAGGATCGCGCTCTGGCTGGAGAGCATGTACTTCAGCAGGAAGACCTGCTCGGCGGCGGCCAGGTCGGCGCCGAAGGCATCGGTCTGGCGCAGATACAGCGAGATCGCCATCAGCGAGGCTGCGCCCACGCCCAGGCTGAGCGTGCGCAGCGGCCCCCAGAACCAGCCCAGCGCGATCAGGCTGGGCACCGCACCGATCAGGATGCCCTCCTCGTAGCCGTTCATCGCCGCGCCGTAGCGCTGCCAGACGAAGACCGCGCCGCCCAGCAGCAGCAGCGCGAACAGCCAGTCGTAGAGGCTGCGCGAACCGAAGTAGGACGCGCGACCGAGCTGCAGCGTCGTCGTCGTGGTCGTCGGGGACGCGGTGGTGGTGTTCATGGCTTCAGCATCCTCGACGCCAGCGCGTCGAAGTCCTTGTCGTTGTCCAGGGACTGGCGGGTGGCCGACAGCGCCATCGTCACCGTGGTGCTCGTCGCATCGGCCGGTCCTTCGATCCAGATCCAGAGCCGGCGTTCCCGGATGTAGAGCATCGCGAACACGCCGATGATCAGCAGCACGCAGCCGGCGTAGACCAGGGTCTTGCCGGGCGCGCGGGTGAGCTGGAAGACGCTGGCCTGGACCTGCTCGAAGCCGGTCAGGCTCAGCAGCACCGGCGCCGGATAGGCGAAGGAGTCCGACAGCGACAGCACCGCCTGGCCCATGAAGCGCTGCGTGGCATCGCTGGGCTGCAGCGGCGCGTGGCCGGCGCGCTCGCGCACCAGGTTGGTCAGCTCGAACAGGCCGCCGTTGAGAATGCGGATCAGCACCTCGGAGGTGCGGGCGCGGTCGGCCTCGGGCACCGAGTCCTCGATGAAGTCCTGCAGCGCCTGCAGGCCAGCGCTGGGCGCGGACTTGCGCACCACCTCGTCGCCGGCATAGAGCGTCAGCGCGCGCAGCACCGAGGCCTCGAGCTGGGTCGCCAGCTCGGGCTTGCCCTCGGGGGCCGACTGGCGCACATAGCGGCGCGCGGCCTCCATGCGGCTGGCCGGATCGGCCAGCGCGGCGCGCAGCCCCATCCAGTCGTCGATCGTGCCGCGCTCGTCGGCCGGAATGCGCAGATAGCGGAAGGACTGGTCGGGCGTGTCGCGCACGCCGACCAGGAAGACGGACAGGCCGTCCAGATCGACCGGCAGCATGTAGTTGCTGTATTCGCGGGCCTGGCCGGCGGCATCGCGCAGCTTGTAGACCACCGAGGGGCCGACATTGCGCAGCTGCTTGTCGCCCGACGGCCGCGCGCCCGAGCCGAGATGCTGGCCGAGCGAATCGACCAGATCCACCTTGCGCACGTCGGCGCCGGAGGCCGAGGGTGCCTCGGCGGCCATGTTCTCGACGTTGATGACACGCAGGCCGGTGAACTCGAGCTGGAAGCTGCTCTTGGCGTCGGCGCCACTGCTCAGCGTGGTCACGCCGCCGACCTCGCCCTTGACCTCGAAGGGCGCCCCAGGGCGGCCCATCGGCCGGCCCAGCAGCGTCAGCTTCGAGCCGCCGTCCTCGAAGCTGGACTGGTAGATCGCGATGCCCTGGTGGATGAAGGGCTCGTTGACCTTGACCTTGGCCGCGGTCTTCGTGCCATCGGCATCGTGCACCACGATGTCGCTGGCGAAGAGCTTGGGCATGCCGGTGTCGTAGTACTCGACCACGAACTTCTTCAGCTCGATGCTGAAGGGCAGGTCCTGCAGCACGATGCCGCGGCTCAGGTTGATGA
>JBJOPV010000163.1:0-8075 GCA_046050625.1 Pseudomonadota bacterium | reverse complement strand
GCACGAACTGGGTGAAGGAGTTGGCGATGGCGATGATCGGCTTGCTGAAGTCGTCATCCTTCATGCCGGTGGCGCGCCACAGGGAGCGGGCGCCGGCCATGTTGCGGCCGGCGGTGGAGGTCTTGGAACGGTAGGCAGGCATGGGCAGCTCTCTCGGGCAGCTCTGTGCGCAGGGCATCAGAGCATAAGGACAGGACTGCAGATTTTCGCCTACTCCGAGCGCATGTGCGTCGACGAGGTGAACCGCTCCGACGGTTGGAGCGGCCAGGCGGCGCAGCCGAGCTGTGCGGAAACGTCCCGACTGGCCTGGATCAGCAGATCGACTGTCTCCCGGGCGAGTTCTTCGCTGTACCGGAACGTCGGAAACGAGACACTCATCCCCGCCACAGGTGCACCATAGGGGCCGAAAAGCGGCACCGCGACGCAGCGGATGTGCTCGTCGAACTCCTCGCGGTCCTCGCCAAAGCCCTGAGCGCGTGTTCTTTCCAGCTCTTGCAGATAGGACGGCAGGTCGCAGATCGTCTTGTCGCGAAAGCGCCTGAAGTCGGCATCTGCCAGCACCGCATCGCGGCGCACGGGCTCTTCCCAGGCCATCAGGACCTTGCCGATCGCGGTGCAGTGCAGCGGTGCGCGACGACCCACGCGCGAGTACATGCCGAGCATGTGGCGCGAGTCCACCTTGTGGACATAGAGAATCTCGCTGTCGATCAACGTGCCCAGGTGGACGGTCTCGCCGGTGCGCTCCGACAGCAGATGCATGTGCGGCTTGCAGATCTCGATCAGATCGGGATAGCGCAGCGTCTTGCTGCCGATCTCGAACAGCTTCATCGTCAGGCCGTAGCGCTCGGAATCTTCCTCCTGACGCACATAGCCCAGGCTCTTCATCGTCTGCAGGAAGCGATAGACCGTGGCCTTGGGCATGGACAGTCGCATCGACAGCTCGGACAGGCTGGTCTCGCTGCGATCGGCCAGGGATTGCAGGATCGTGAAAACCTTCAGGACCGCGGCCACCGATTCGGGGGCATGGCGAGCGTCAGGCGTGTCGTGGACAGATGTCATGGTGTTTTGTTTCCGTCGGGATCATGTTTCATCTGGACTGGATTGTGGCGGCAAACCCGGCGCCTGCATCAACGCACGCCAGGCGATGCGCCTGTCAGCCAGGCGCGCCCCCGGCTGCGCCGCCAGAACAGCAGGCCGCGCAGGCACCAGTCCGCGAACATGCCGAGCCAGATGCCTGTCAGCCCCCAGTCGGTGACCTGCACGAAGGTCAGCGCGAGTCCGACCCGGCACAGCCACATGCTCGCGATGGCGACGTGCATCGTGTGGCGGGTGTCGGCCGCGCCACGCAAGGCCGCAGGCAGCACGAAGGACAGGGCCCAGACCGGCATGAAGAGCGCGTTGAGGCGGATCAGGAGCGCCGCCTGCGCCTGCACGTCAGGCATGGGCGTGTAGAGACTGGCCAGCGGCGACGCGAGCAGGCCCATCGGCACGGCCAGCGTGCACAGGGCAGCTGCCGCACTGCGGTGGATGCGCCGCACCAGCGCGTGTGCACGTGCCAGACACCGGGCACCGATCGACTGGCCGACCAGCGTGGTGGCGGCACTGCCCAGCGCATTGCCCGGAATGTTGATCAGCCCGACGACGGAGAACGCGATGAAATTGGCGGCCATCGCCGCCGTGCCCTGTCCGGCGACCAGGGTCTGCGTCAGCATCTTGCCGACATGGAAGAACAGGCTTTCCAGCGCAGCCGGTCCACCGATCGCCACGATGCCTCGCACCTGTCGGCTGCCGAGCGCCCTCCAGCCACGGCGACGCCCGTGCCGGGCCAGCCGACCGGCCCCCAGCACCCGCTCCAGCGTCTGCAGCACCTGCACCAGGGCCAGCACACGCGACACCACCAGCGCCACAGCCGCGCCCTCGACGCCCCAGCCGGCACCGTGCATCAGCCCGGCCGCCAGCAGCCCCTGGCTGGCGACCATGAGGAGCTGGATGTGCAGGGTCTGCCGTGTGCGACCCAGGCCACGCAGCACGCCACAGCCGACCAGCACCAGCGCCATCGGCAGGTCGGCGATGATCAGCGCCCCCAGGTACAGCCGCGCGGCATCGCGCACCGCCGCCTCGTTGCGGCCAAGCGCCCATTCGATCAGCAGCTCGCGGCCCAGCCCGAGCAGCAGCGCCAGAAGCAGCCCGGTGAGCCCCATCAGCCGCAGCGCATCGGCGGCGATCGGCGCCACGATGCGGTGCAGCCGGGCAGAGCGTCCAGCATGACCGACCGCCTGCGCCGTCACGACCGTGGTGCCGATCGCGATGGCGCCCATCAGCGCGTTCAGCAGCTGCCCCAGCACCTCGACCCAGCCGATCGCTGCCACCGCCGCCGGGCCGAGCCGGGCGGCCAGCAGGGTCACCAGCATGCTGCCCAGCACCAGCGCAAGCTCCTGCACCAGCAGCGGTGCTGCCAGCGCCCAGGCACCGATCGGCCGACCGAACCACCGGCGCAGCACAAGCCTCAGGCCTCGCCCACCTTGCCGATGCGCGGCACGCAGGCGATGGATCATCGGCACGCTGTCATCAGGGTTCAGGCCAGATCCACCAGGAACAGCCCCGGCTCGCCGCGCTTGTCGCAGCTGAACAGCACCTGGCGGTCATCCGGCGTGAACGACGGATGCGGGTGCGTGACCTGGCGGTCGCCCTTGTAGACGCCCCAGGAGCTGTCGTGGCGTGCCAGCCGGCGGGTGGTGCCGGCCTTCAGGTCGAACAGGTGCAGACAGGGATCGCCCGTCAGCATCGCGTTGTTGCCCGCCGCCGCGTGGCCGCAGCCGTCGCCGACGATCAGCGTGCCGTCGTGGTTGCTCATCAGGTGCGAGCAGGGGGGCATCTGCGTCAGCGGCCGATCGGCCAGCGTCACCGGATCGAGCGAGCGGATCCAGCGCTCCGGACTGCCCTTCAGGTAGCTGACGTAGATCATCGCCGAGCCGTCCGGCACCCAGAACTCGTGCGTGCAGCTCTCGCCGTTCTCGTGCGGCTTGCCGCAGCGGCGGTTCGTGCCGTCCTCGTCGATGAACCACATGCGCGCGTCGATCCGGTCGTGCGGACCTTCGTGGCAGTAGGCGACGGTGCGGTCGTCGAAGGGCCGGTACTGCGGATGACCCAGCCAGCCTTTCTGCTCCAGGATCACCGTGCGCTCGCCGGTGGCCAGGTCGATGCTGAACAGGCGGCAGCGGGGCTGGCGCTCGAACATCTCGTTGAACTTCTGCCAGTCGCTCAAGGCGAACCAGTCCTCGGCGGCGATCTCGATGCCCACCACCTTGGTGCAGGCGGAGTTGGCCACCCAGGTGCCGTAGCCGACCCAGCCCTCCGGCACGATGTAGACCACCTCCTCGCGCAGCGTGGCCAGCTCCAGCCGCACGAAGTTGCGCTGCTGGCGCACGAAATACAGATGCCGGTCGTCCGGACTGAGAAAGCCGCCGAAGGTGTTCTCCCCCGGCTGGTCGGTCAGCTGCAGCGCGGTCTGGCTGTCCAGGTCAAGCAGGTGGTAATGCCAGTCGGGGCCCGGACCGAACTCCGCACCGAAGATCAGACGGCGCCCGTCGTTGGTGAAGCACTTCTGATAGAAGTAGTTGCGGTGGCAGGTCACGTCCTCAGGGGTGAGGCGGGTGACACGCGCCCCGGTGTCGGGGTCGGTCTCGGTCTGGAAGGCGAGCTGTCGAACGGTGGCTTTGCTCATGGCGACACAGAAAATGGGACAAGGGGATCAGCGGCCGGCGCCCGCGCCGGCGCGCACCCGGACAGCGGCGCTGGCGGCGCTTTCCACCGGCCGGGCCATCAGGTAGGGCATCCAGCCCATCTCGCGGCTGAGCCTGGCGCCGGGGTTGGCGGCTTGCAGCGCAGCGAACAGGTCCACCGGCCGGCCGTTCAACGTGCTGCCCTCGTCGGTGAAGGTCTCGCCCTTCCACAGCTTGACGAGCTGGGTGGCGGGCACGCTGTCGGGCACCTCCCAGGCGTTGGCCTGGCTGACGATGCGTGAATTCAAGCCCACGCCGATCGAGTAGGCGTAGCGGATGCCGTCCGGCACCACCGTGGCGGGCACGGTATAGAGGTTGTTGTAGACATGCACCTCGCCCCAGCGCACGCGCGGGGTGCGCTGGCCCACGCCGTCCCACCAGTTGTGGTGGAAGGTGACCTTGAGCTTGCCGTCATCGGTCTTGAGGCTGTCGCTGCCGCCGACCAGACTGGTCTTGTCGTGGGCCTTGAAGTGGTTCCACGAGACGGTGACGTTGGTCGAGGCCAGGGTGATGTCGAGCAGGCCGTCATGGTGCTGGACCTTGCGACCGAACCAGACCGGTTCGCGGTGGTCCGGGCGGTCGCCGTCGCTGAAGGTGTTGTGGTCCACCCAGACCTGGCTGGCGCCGCGCAGCGCCAGGGTGTCGTACTCGCTGTTCCACTCGCCCTCGGGGCCGTCCTTCGGATCCCACTCCGGGAACAGATCGTAGGCATCCTCGAAGCGCAGATGGCGGATCACCACGTTCTCGACGTTCTGCACCATCAGGCCGCCGTTCTTGAAGCCGGCATCCGCGGTGACGCCGATCACCGTGGTGTTGGACGGCACCTTGACGATGACCTGGGCCTCATGCCGCCGGGCCGAGCGCTCGCGCGCCTCCTCCTGCGGGCCTTCGGGTTTTTTCTTGCCCCAGGTGGCGGGCGCGTAGGCCTGGAGATAGGCCTCCCAGCTGAAGGCCGGATCACGAAAGTCCGCCTCGCCCAGCAGACGGCCGGCGTCGTCGGTCATCAGGTCGATCATCGCGGCGACCTGCACGATCTTGGGCGTGCTGGCCGGGGCGCTGCCGCCCAGGCTCAGGGCCCGGACCAGCTCGGCCCGGGTGCGCACGGTGAAGACGTGTTCGGGCCTGGCATCAGCGCCGCCCCAGGTGCCACCCTGGGCAGCCGCCCAGCCGTCGTTGTCGGCCAGGCCTTCACGGGCCTGGGCCACGCGGGCGGGGTCCAGCGGAGCGGGGACGGAGACACTGCCGCCGGGCAGACCGGCACAGGCCGACAGCCACAGGCTGGCGCTCAGGGCACCCCAGGTGCCCATCCATTGACGTCGTTGCATGGCGGGACTCCTCGGGGCTCACTTCAGACGCGCCAGCAGCGCATTGCCCTCGTCCAGCAAGCGGGTGGCGGCCTGCTGCTCGGTGATCTTCCCGTAGGCCAGCTGCTCGAAGACCTCGCGCATGAATTTCTGCATGCGCGGCGACTCGAACAGCGGCGAGGGCAGGGTGATCCGGCCAGCGTCCTTGGCCGCCTTGATCTGGGCGAAGGCCTTCTGCTCCAGCGGGTCGATGCGCTTTTCGTCCACCAGCACCTTGTACTGGCTGTCGGCCGCTGGCACACCGCGGGTCACGCCCAGGATGCGGGCAGCCTCGGGGTCGGTGAGCATGAAGTTCAGGAACCTGGCCGCCACTTCGGCGTTCTTGCTGCGCTTGCTGACCACGAACAGCAGCGAGGGGCGGCCGAACATGCCGGAGTTCTTCGCGCCCGGCACGGTCAGGAAGTCGCCGATGTCGAGCTTCTGGTCCTTGTTCAGCGTGCTGGCGCGCAGACGCAGCACCGAGTCCCAGGTGTAGTTGCCGGCCCAGGTACCGGTGACCCAGTCGGGCTGCTGCTCGGTGGGCTTTTCGGCCCCGCCCAGGCTGGCGCGGTAGGGCAGCGGCGTGGCGGTCTTGCCATCGACCAGCTTCTTGTAGGTCTGCACCCATTCCAGCACGGCCTGCGGGCTCATCGCGACCTTGGGCGCGCTCGGGTCCACATACGGCGTGCCGTGCTTCTGGTAGGTGTAGGTCTGCGACAGCAGGATCATGTCGTAGAGCTCGCCGTCGATGACATAGGCCTTGTCACCGTTCTTGGCCTGGAAGGCCTTGCCGGCGGCGAACAGCTCGTCCCAGGTGGCGGGCAGCTTCATGCCGGCGCGCTCGAAGGCCGCCTTGTTCCACACGAACAGCCGCGCGGTGTAGGAGGTCGGCAGGCCGTTGAGCCTGCCCGCCACCGTGCCCATGCGCAGCTCTTCCTCGGAGAACTCCTTGAGCGCCAGATGCTGCCTGGACTGGTTCAGGTCGTAGAAGCCCTCGCCGTTCTTCGAGTAGGTCGCCAGCCAGGCCCAGTTGATCTGCATGATGTCCGGCTCCTGACCGCCGGCGATCTGGGTGGTCAGGCGCTCCTGGTAGCCACCAAAGCCCATGTACTCGCCCTTGATCTTCACGCCGGGGTTGCGGGCCTCGAACGCAGCGATGGCCTTGAGGGTGGTCTCATGGCGCTCCCCGCCTCCCCACCAGGAAAAACGCAGGGTGGCCTCCTGGGCCAGGGCGGAAGAGCCCACCAGCACCAGGGCAGCGGCGGCGGCAGACTTCAGGCAAAAGCGGCGTTGCATGGCATGTGTCTCCAAGACGGGATGTTCTGGGTATGAAGGCAAGGGGGCAAGGCGGGAAGGACTCACAGCAGCAGGTTGCGGCCGCTGCCCTCGGGTTCGAAGGCGTGGCTCTGCCCCATCAGGAAGCCGAAGCGATGCAGGGCACCGCGCGGTTTGGCGTCCACGCCGCCCAGCAGCTCGGCGCCGACGCGGCTGGTGAAGGGCACGCCACCCAGGTCGAAGTGCACATACACCTCGCTGCCCATGTGCTCGACGAAGCGCAGCACGCCCTCGACCTCGACCAGGTGCGGCGTGCCGGCCACGCCGGGGGCGTTCAGGTCGGCCACGATGTGCTCGGGGCGAATGCCGAAGCGCAGCGAGCGATCGCGCCAGGCCAGCAGACGCTGCGCATGACCCGCAGGCAGCTTCAGCGCCACGCCCCCCACGTCCACCACGGCCCCGGCGTCACCGCCGACCACGCGGGCCTCGCGGATGTTCATTTCCGGCGAACCGATGAAGCCGGCCACGAAGGCGTTGGCCGGACGGCTGTAGAGCGCCGTGGGCACATCGACCTGCTGGATGGTGCCGTCCTTGAGCACGCAGATGCGCTCGCCCATCGTCATCGCCTCGACCTGGTCATGCGTGACATAGACGGCGGTGGAGGCGCGGCCCTGCTCGCGCAGCGTGCGGTGCAGCTCGGTCAGGCGCACCCGCATGTTGGCGCGCAGCTTGGCATCCAGATTGGACAGCGGCTCGTCGAACAGGAACACGCCTGGCTTCTTGACGATGGCACGGCCCACCGCCACGCGCTGGGCCTGACCGCCCGAGAGCTGCTTGGGATAGCGCTCCAGCAGATGGTCCATCTCCAGCAGCCGGGCGGCGTCGCGCACCCGGGCGTCCACCTCGGCCTTGGGCGTGCCGGCCAGCTTCAGGCCGAAGGCCAGGTTGTCGTAGACCTTCATGTGCGGGTAGAGCGCGTAGTTCTGGAACACCATCGCGATGCCGCGCTGCTTGGGCGCGAGGTTGTTCACCACCGTGCCGCCGATGCGCAGCTCGCCGCCGCTGATGGACTCCAGCCCCGCGACCATGCGCAGCAGCGTGCTCTTGGCGCAGCCCGAGGGGCCGACAAAGACCATGAACTCGCCGTCGTGAATGTCCAGATCCACCCCGTGCACGGCCTTGAAACCGTTGCCGTAAACCTTCTCGATGCCTTTGAGGCTGACTTGGGCCATGACTTGTCTCCTGAGGAATGGGGCGGGCCGGCGCTTCAGCCCTTGATGCCGCTGCTGGAGGCACCTTCGATGAAGTGGCGCTGGGCGGCGAAGAACACCGCGACCGAGGGCAGCAGCGCGACCACCGAGATCGCGAGCACCGAGGCCCACTCGACCTCCTCGGTGGCGCCGATGCTCATCTTCAGGGCCAGCGACACGGGGTACTTCTCGACCGTCGACAGGTAGATCAGCGGGCCCATGAAGTCGTTCATCGTCCAGATGAACTGGAACACGATGACCGAGATGATGGCCGGCTTGAGCAGCGGCACGATGATGTGCCAGAGCAGCTGCAGCGCATTGCAGCCGTCGATCTGCGCGGCCTCCTCCATGTCGCGCGGGATGCCGCGCAGGAACTGCACCAGCATGAAGACGAAGAAGGTGTCCGTGGCGAAGGCCGAGGGCAC
>JBJOPV010000162.1:0-8085 GCA_046050625.1 Pseudomonadota bacterium | reverse complement strand
GAGACGGCCAACCGCGTGAAGCGCTACCGCGACGACGCGCCGCTGTTCAGCCGCTTCCAGATCGAGCACCAGATCGAGACGGCCTTCAGCCGCACGGTGCACCTGCCCTCGGGCGGCGCGATCGTGATCGACCACACCGAGGCGCTGGTGTCGATCGACGTCAACTCGGCGCGCGCCACCCGCGGCGGCGACATCGAGGAGACCGCGACCCGCACCAACCTCGAAGCCGCCGACGAGATCGCCCGCCAGGCCCGCCTGCGCGACCTGGGCGGCCTGCTGGTGGTCGACTTCATCGACATGGAGGAGTCGAAGAACCGCCGCGAGGTCGAGCAGCGCCTGCGCGATGCGCTGCGCCATGACCGCGCCCGCGTGCAGTTCTCGTCGATCTCGAAGTTCGGCCTGCTGGAGATGAGCCGCCAGCGCCTGCGCCCGGCGCTGAGCGAAGGCAGCCACATCACCTGCCCGCGCTGCAACGGCACCGGCCACATCCGCGACACCGAGTCCTCCGCGCTGCAGACGCTGCGCATCATCCAGGAGGAGTCGATGAAGGAGGGCACGGCCGCGGTGCATGTCCAGGTGCCGGTCGAGGTCGCCAGCTTCCTGCTCAACGAGAAGCGCACCGAGATCACCAAGATCGAGCTCAAGCAGCGCGTCACCGTGCTGCTGGTGCCCAACAAGCACCTCGACACGCCGAACTACAAGCTCGAGCGCCTGCGCCATGACGATGCCCGTCTGGAGAACCTGAAGGCCAGCTACTCGATGATCGAGGAGCCGCCGGAGGATGTCGGTCTGCCCCGCCGCGAGAAGCAGCAGGCCAAGGCCAAGCAGGAGCCGGTCATCAAGGGCGTGCTGCCTGACCAGCCCGCGCCGGTCGCCGCGCCGAAGCCCGAGCCTGTGGCGGCTGCGCCGGTCGCCGCTGCGCCGGCTCCGGTGGTGGCACCGGCGCCGGTGGTGGCTCCTGCACCCGCTCCGGCCGCTGGTTTCTTCGGCTGGATGAAGCGCCTGTTCGGCATCGCGCCGGTGCAGGCCGCGGCCCAGCCGGTGGCCTCGGCCGCTCAGCCGGTCGAGGCTGACCCGGCGGCTGCCCAGCCCGCAGCGGCCCCGGCCAGCGAGCCGCGGGGTGAGCGCGGCGAGCGCCGCGGTGGTCGCAACGGCGAGCGCCGTGGCGGCCGCAACAGTGAGCGTGGCGAGCGGGGCGAGCCGCGTGGCGATCGTCCGCCGCGTGGTGAACGTGGCGAGCGCGGCGATCGTCCGCAGCGCGAGCGTCGCCCGGCCCCCGAGGGGGTGGCACCAGCCGACGAGGCTGCGCTGCAGACGCCGGCCTTTGCCGACACCCAGCCTCAGGCCTTCGATGGCGAGGACGCCAGCGCCGAGCGCGATGGTCGTCGCCGTCGCCGCGGCGGTCGCAACCGTCGAGACCGTGACGAGCGCGGTGCCGAGGGCGCGGTGACCGAGGACGGCCAGGCTGTCGAACTCGCTCCGACCGAGGTGTCTGAGCCGGTCGAGCCCGCACCGGTGGCCGTCGACGAGGTCCGCGAGGACGGCGCCGCCCGCGAGGAAGGCCGTCGCCGCCGCCGTCGTGGCGGTCGTCGCGACGAGGTGGCCGGCGAGGGCGCACCCGACAGCGGGTCCGAAGCCCAGGACGCCGAACCGGCGGCCGAGGCGGTTGTGGCTGCGGTCGCGGCGGTGGCCCCGGCTGAGCCGGTGGTTGCCGTGGTACCGGCCGCCGAACCGGTGGTGGCCGCCGTGGCCGAGCCGGTCGCTGAGCCCGTCACGGTCGCACAGCCCTACGTGCTGCAGACCGATGCGCTGGCCGAGGTGGCCCGCGAGGCCGGCCTGGAGTGGATCAACTCCGACCCGGACAAGGTCCGCGCAGTCCAGGAGGCGATCGCCGCCGAGCCCAAGCCGGTCCATGTGCCGCGCCAGCCGCGTCCGGTGGTGCTGGTCGACGAGGGTCCGCTGATCCTGGTCGAGACCCGCCGCGACCTGGCCTCGCTGCAGCTGCCCTTCGAGACCGACGTGGCGCGCGGCTGATCCGCCGAGCCGACGTCCCCGCAGGGGGGCGTCTCCCGCCTGACGCCGCCCGGCTGCTGCCCGGCGGCGTTTTTCATGGGCGGGCATGATGCGCGTCTGTCTCTCCACGCCGCCCGCGCACGATCGTGTTCTTGCCTGCTGACCCCGACCTGTCCTCCGATGCCTTGTCCGTCTTCGCGCTGCTCGACGAGGCCGACGCGCCTGCGGGGGCGCCGCGCAGCCGGCTGCTGAGCGGCTGGCTCGGCGAGTGGCGCTGCGACGACCCCGCCACGCTGGAGGCGGTCTGGGCCGGCGCACAGGCGCAGATCGCCGCCGGGGCGCACGCGCTGCTGCTGGCCGACTACGAATGGGGCGTGCGGCTGGTCGGCGCGGGCACGCCCGGCGGCTGGAGCGAGCAGGCGCCGGGCGCACTGCGGCTCTTGATGTTCTCGCGGCTGCAGCGGCTCGACGCCGAGGGCGTGGCCGCCTGGCTGGCCCAGGCCGAGGGCCGCGCCGAGCCCGCGCCGGCGGCGGTGCTGGCGCCGCAGCCCGACGACGACGACGCCACCTACGCCGCCGCGATCGCGCGCATCCACGCGCTGATCCGCGCCGGCGAGACCTACCAGGTCAACCACACGCTGCGCCTGCGCGGCCAGGCGCTCGGCACGCCGCTGGCGCTGTACCGGCGGCTGCGTGCGCTGCAGCCGGTGCCCTTCGGCGCGCTGGTGGCGCTGCCGGGCGACCGCTGGGTGCTGTCGTGCTCGCCGGAGCTTTTTGTGCGCCATGAGGCGGGCCGGCTGCAGGCGCGGCCGATGAAGGGCACCGCCGCACGCCGTCCCGACGACGCGCAGGCCGATGCCGCCGCTGCCGCCTGGCTGGCCGCCGACCTCAAGAACCGCGCCGAGAACCTGATGATCGTGGACCTGCTGCGCAACGACCTCGGCCGCATCGCCCGCACCGGCAGCGTGAAGGTGCCGGCGCTGTTCCAGGTCGAGCCCTACCGCACCGTCTTCCAGATGACCTCCACCATCGAGGCCGAGCCGGCGCCGGACGCCGATCTGCCGGCGGTGCTGCGCGCGCTCTTTCCCTGCGGCTCGATCACCGGCGCTCCGAAGCACCGCACGATGCAGCTGATCGAGTCGCTCGAGTCCTCGCCGCGCGGGCTCTACACCGGCGCGATCGGCTGGGTGGAGGCGCCCGCGCCCGGCAGCGACCGGCGGCTGGGCGACTTCGCGCTTTCGGTGGCGATCCGCACGCTGGCGCTGGGCGCGCCCGCCGAGGGCGGCCTGAGGCCGGTCACGCTGGGCGTGGGCGGCGGCATCGTGCTCGACTCGGTGGCCGAGGATGAGGCGGCCGAGTGGCGGCTGAAGTCGCGCTTCGCCACCCGGCCCGATCCGGGCTTCACGCTGTTCGAGACGATCCGCGTCGAGGCCGGCCAGCCGCTGCGGCTGCCGGCGCACCTGGCGCGGCTGGGCGCCAGCGCGGCCGCGCTGGGCTTTGCCTTCGACGGCGAGGCGCTGCGGGCGGCGGTGCTCGCGCAGGCGCAGACGCTGCCGGGCGGGCTCGTCCACCGGCTGCGGCTGGACCTGGCGCGCGACGGCGGCTGGCAGATCCGCCACGGCGTGCTCGCGCTGCTGCCTGACGGGCCGCTGGGCCTGCTGCCGCCGGGCCCGGCGCTGCCGGCGGACGAGGCGGCGCTGCTGGCGCACAAGACCTCGCTGCGCGCCACCTACGACGCGGCGATCCGCGAGGCCGAGACGCTGGGCGCCTTCGACCGCGTCTTCGTCAATGCGCGCGGCGAGCTGACCGAGGGCGCGCGCAGCACGCTGCTGCTGCGCCTGGACGGCCGCTGGTGGACGCCGCCGGTGGCCGCCGGCGCGCTGCCCGGCGTGATGCGCGCGGCGCTGATGGCCGATCCGGCCTGGGCGCTGCAGGAGCGGGTGCTGTTTCCGGTCGATCTCGAGCGTGCCGAGGCGCTGGCGCTGTGCAACGCGCTGCGCGGCGTGTGCCTGGCCCGCCTGCAGGCGGGGCACTCGCGTTCTGACTGTGCCAGGCCGGAGCAGGCGGGCTGACCCGGGGTGGGTCTGTGCGGGTGGCTGTTCGCAAGGAGGCCTCCTACAGTCGGGCCCCGGTGCGTTCGTGGAACCCGGAAGAACCTTGCCGCGTGACCACGGCGCGACAACTCAGGAGCGTGTGTCGTGACCAGTCTGCTGTTCGTTCTGTTGGCCGCTGCGGCCGGATTCTGGATGGGGCGCCGCCAGGGCGCGGGCGAGGCCGGTGGCCAGCTGGCGGCGTTGCAGTCCGAGGTCGAGGCGCGCGAGCGCCGCGACCGGGCCGCCCAGGCCGCCACCCTGAGCGAGAGCCAGACGGTGCTGACCCGCGCCCAGGCGGCCTGCCGCGCCGAGCTGGATGCGCTGAATCAGCGCCTGGCCGAGACGCGTCGCCAGTCGGAAGCGGCGGTGGCGGCGTTGCGCGAGGAGCAGGCCCGTGCCGCCAGCGTGCACCAGTCGCTGCAGGACGCGCTGGTGGCCGAGCGGGCTGCGCACGTGCAGACGCGCGAGCGAAGTGGCGCGCTGGCGCGCGAGGCTTACGTGGCGCTGCGCCGGGCGGCCTGAGCCGGGCCCGCGCTCCGGGTCAGAGCAGCGGCTCGATCCGTTGCAGCGCGCGCCGGTAGGGCGCGTCGTGCATCAGCTCGTCCCAGGTCAGCGGCGGGGTCTGCGGCAGCAGCGCCAGGCGGCGCGCCTCGCTGTCGGGGCTCTGGCGCCAGTCGCCGCGCTCCAGCGCCGCTTGCAGGCCGTCGAGCAGCGCGTCGACCGCGCGGCCGCCGTCGAGCGACTGGTTGCACAGCAGCACCATGTCGCAGCCCGCGCCCAGCGCCAGCGTCGCGGCCTCGGTGTAGCTCAGCACGGCGCCGTCCTTGACGCCGGGCACGCGGCGCGCGCCCTCCATGCTCAGGTCGTCGCTGAAGATCACGCCGGTGAAGCCGAGCTGCTCGCGCAGCACCGCGTTCAGCCAGCGCGGCGAGTAGCCCGCCGGCCGCGCATCGACCTGCGGATAGATCACATGCGCGGGCATCACGCTGGTCAGGCTGGTCGAGAGCCACTCGTAGGGGCGGGCGTCGTCGGCCAGGATCGTCTCGAGCGTGCGCTCGTCGGTCGGCACCGCGACATGGCTGTCGGCCTCGGCCCAGCCGTGGCCGGGAAAGTGCTTGCCGCAGTTGGCCATGCCGGCCTGCAGCAGGCCCTGCATCAGGCTGCGCGCCAGCGTCGCGGCCACCCGCGGGTCGCGGTGGAAGGCGCGGCTGCCGATGACGCCGCTGCGGCCGTGGTCCAGGTCGAGCACCGGCGTGAAGCTCAGGTCGACGCCGCAGGCGCGCAGCTCGGACGCCAGCACCCGGCCGGCGGCGCAGGCCATGTCGCAGGCGGTCAGCGCGCCGTGGCCCTCGCCTTGGTCCGCGTCTTCCATCCAGCGCTCGCCGAAGGCGCGCATCGGCGGCAGGTGGGTGAAGCCGTCGGTGCGAAAGCGCTGCACCCGCCCGCCCTCGTGGTCGACGCAGACCACCACGTCGGGCCGGATCGACTTGATCTCGGCCACCAGCCGGGTCAGCTGCGCGCGGTCCTGCCAGTTGCGCCCGAACAGGATCAGGCCGCCGGTGAGCGGATGCGCCAGGCGGCGGCGGTCGTCGTCGTTCAGCGTCAGGCCGGCGACATCGAGCACGACCGGCGCGTGCGCCGGAACGAGGGGCTCGAGTTCGGGCTGAGCCGCTTTCTTGGGCATGTCGGACTTCTTCTTGCGGGAGGGCATGGGGCGGGCCTCAGGGTTGGCGGGTCTCGACGACGACGAAGCTGGTGGCGTAGTCGCGCTCGTCGGTCAGGCTGACATGGGCGACGAGGCCCTGCTGGTCGAACCAGTCGGCCAGCGCGCCGTGCAGGCGGATCTCCGGCTGGCCGCTGGCGCGGTTGAGCGTCTCGCAGTCGCGCCAGCGCATGGGCGCGCGCAGGCCCAGACCGATGGCCTTGGAGAAGGCCTCCTTGGCCGAGAAGCGGGTGGCCAGGTAGG
This sequence comes from Pseudomonadota bacterium, assembly GCA_046050625.1. GTDB lineage: Bacteria > Pseudomonadota > Gammaproteobacteria > Burkholderiales > Burkholderiaceae_C > Sphaerotilus. Next base: position 2,013 of record JBJOPV010000162.1, on the reverse strand, counting down.
CCACGCCGCGGGCCTCGACCCGCGCGTGGCGGGCGCGGAAGACCTCGATCTCGTTGGGGCCGAGCACCTTCTCGGCGAAGCGCTCGCCGTGGCGCTGCAGCGCCGCACGGATGCGGCGGATGTCGCAGAGGTCGGTGCCGATGCCGCGGATCATGGCGCGCGCTCCGGGTGGGTGGCCGTGCTCAACGCGGCGCGAAGGCGCGCTGGATGCAGCGCTGGTAGTCGCGGATCGTCTCCGTGTAGCCCAGCTCCAGCGCATCGGCGACCAGCGCGTGGCCGATCGACACCTCCTGCACGCCCGGCACCTCGCGCAGGAAGTCGCTCAGGTTGTCGCGGTTCAGGTCGTGGCCGGCGTTGAGCTCCAGGCCGGCGGCCAGCGCGGCCTCGGCGGCGGCGCGGTAGCGCGCCAGTGCCGAGGCCTGGCGCGGCGTGCCCCAGGCGCTGGCGTAGGCCTCGGTGTAGAGCTCGACGCGGTCGGCGCCGACCTCGCGCGCGGCGCGCATCATCTCGGGAATCGGGTCCATGAACAGGCTCACCCGCACGCCCAGCGCTTTCGTCTCGGCCACCATCGGCGCCAGCCGCTCGACGTCGGCCGGGAAGGTCCAGCCGTGGTCGGAGGTGAACTGGCCGACCGAGTCGGGCACGAAGGTGGCCTGGTGCGGGCGGATCGCGCGGATCACGTCCATCAGGTTGTGGAAGGGGTTGCCCTCGATGTTGTATTCGACCTGCGGCCAGTCCTTGAGCAGCTCGGCCAGGTCGCGCACGTCCTGGGCGCGGATGTGGCGCTCGTCCGGGCGCGGGTGCACGGTGAGGCCCTGCGCGCCGGCCTCCAGCACGATGCGCGCGGCCTTCGTGACGCTGGGGATGCCGAGGTGGCGGGTGTTGCGCAGCAGCGCGACCTTGTTCAGGTTGACCGACAGCGCGGTGCGGCTGCCACGGCGGCCAGCCTCGGGGGCGACGAGAGGGTTCATGGTGGGGCGGAGGAGTCGATCAGCTTCTGGAGCTCGACCATCAGCGCACGGGTGCGCAGCATCGAGGTGTCCAGATGATAGTGAAGCAGGCCGCGCAGCAGCGTGCGCAGCGCCGGCAGCGCACCGCGGCAGGCCTGACGCAGGGCGGCCAGATCGCCGGCGTCCAGCGCGGCCTCCAGCGCATGCAGCGTCGCCCCCGACAGGTGGGCGCCGCCGCGGCCACCGGGGGCGGTCACGCCGTGTTCCGCATGCAGGCCGTGTCGAGCCTGGGGCTCGACCGGCTGCTGGGTCTGCGTGACCCGGCCGAGCTCGGGCAGCACGCCTGATTCGCGCAGCAGGAACAGCTCGAAGGCGCGCAGCGCGGCGGCGGTGGCCGCCTCGTCGTCGCGGTCGAGCGCCGGCAGCGTCAGCGCGTAGGCGTCGAACAGGCGTGGATGAGCGTCATGACGCGGCAGGGCTCGCATCAGCAGCTCGTTCAGATGGAAGCCCGCCAGCAGTGCCGCGCCCGAGGGCATCGCCGCCACGCCGCTGCCGTCGGGCAGGGCGCCGGCCCATTCGGCGCTGCGCAGCAGGTGGATCTCTGGGGGGGCGGCCTCGTCGCGGCGCTCGGCGCGCCCGCCCAGCACGATCTGCAGGCGCTGGAAGGGCAGCAGCACGCTGCGCAGCTGCGAGTGCGGGCGCTTGGCGCCCTTGGCGATCGCGGCGATGCGGCCGCGGTCGCGGGTCCACAGCTCCAGGATCAGGCTGGACTCGCTCCAGTCATGGCGGTGAAGCACATAGGCGGCCAGCGGGGCCGGCGCGGCGCGTCGGCTGGTGGCCACCCGATCACTCGTAGCCGTAGCTCTTCAGGCGCTGCTCGTCGTCGGCCCAGCCGGAGCGCACCTTGACCCAGACCTCGAGGAAGACCTTCTTGCCGGTCAGGCGCTCCATCTCGGTGCGGGCCTCGGTGCTGATGCGCTTGAGGCGCTCGCCGCCTTCGCCGATCACCATGCCCTTGTGCGCGTCGCGCTCGACGATGATGGTCGCGGCGATGCGGTTCAGG
>JBJOPV010000161.1:0-8116 GCA_046050625.1 Pseudomonadota bacterium | reverse complement strand
TCCGCGTGCGGCAGCAGTCGCACCCAGCGCAGCCAGGGCCCCAGCCAGGAAGAGATGGCGAAGATCTTCGCCGCGATGGACAGCGACGGCGACGGCAGCGTCACCCAGAGCGAGATGGAGGCGGCCCGGCCACCGGCACCGCCTCAGGAATTCGACATGTCGTCGATGTCGACCACGCAGTTTGCCGGCATGGGCGGCATGGGCGGCGCCGGGGGCCCGCCCCCGGGCCCGCCTCCAGGTGGCATGGGCGGAGCGAGCGGCCAGGACCCGATCCAGTCGCTCGACAGCGACGAGGACGGCTCGGTCTCCAGCGACGAGTTCGGTCTCGACGAGTCCAGCGAAGAGGTTCAGGCGCTGTTCTCCGCCATCGACAGCGATGGCGACGACGCGCTGTCCTCCGACGAGATCAGCAGCTTCCGCGATCAGATGCAGGCCGCCCAGGGCGGCGAGCGCCCTCACGGCCCGCCGCCGCGCCCGCCACAGGACAGCGAGGCCACGGAAAGCACGAGCACCTCCGCCACAAGTGCTGCCAGCAGCAGCTCGCGCACCGACGCGCAGGAATTCATCAAGATGATCGCGGCACGCTACGCGCAGATCAGCGGCGCCAGCGCCAGCAGCACGACCGGCAGCAGCGCGCTGAGCGTCAGCGCCTGAGCGGCGGCGCCTGCGCCAACGCCAGATCCAGCGCCTGCGCCCGCGCCAGCCCGAACAGACCGCTGGCGATCCCCCGCGAATCGGTGACGGTGCGCAGCCGCAGATAGGCCTCGGCCGCCTCCGGATGGCGCTGGCGCAGGAACTGCAGCCACTGCTTGAGCCGGCCAGCGCGGTAGCCGGGCTCGAAATGCCGGCCCACCAGCAGCCAGAAATCGGCCAGCAGGTCAAGCACCGCCGGCCAGTCGAGCTGGCGCCCGCCGCCGCTGGCGATCGCGATCGCCAGACCCGGATCGGCGACGATGCCGCGCCCGAGCATCAGCGCGTCGCAGCCCGACGCCTGCAGACAGCGCCGGGCATCGTCCGGCGTCCAGATCTCGCCATTGGCGACGATCGACAGCCCGGGCAGCGCCTGGCGCAGGCCAGCGATGCGGTCCCAGTAGGCCGGCGGCTTGTAGCCCTGCGCCTTGGTGCGCGCATGCACGACGATCTCGCAGGCGCCACCCTCGGCGGCGGCACGCGCCGCGTCCAGCGCCTGCGCATCGTCGTCCACGCCCAGGCGCATCTTGGCCGACACCGGCATCGAGGCCGGCACCGCCCGGCGCACCGCCGAGACGATGCGCCACATCAGTTCGGGCTGATCGAGCAGCGCCGCGCCGCCGCCGTGGCGATTGACGACCTTGGCCGGGCAGCCGAAGTTCAGGTCGATGCCTGCAGGCCCCAGCCCGGCCAGCCGCGCGGCGTTGTCGGCCAGGCAGGCCGGATCGGAGCCGAGCAGCTGCGCGCGCACCGGCACGCCCGCGGGCGTGAGGGCGCCCGCGCGCAGCTCCGGCACGATCCGATGGAAGACCCGTTCGGGCAGCAGCGAGTCGGTCACGCGGATGAATTCGCTGACGCAGCGCTCGATCGCGCCGGCACGGGTGAGCATGTCACGGAGAACGAAATCCAGCAGGCCCTCCATCGGGGCCAGCAGCAGTCGGGGAGCGGTCATGGTCGAGAGTGTCACCGATGGCACGGCCGGGCGGATCCGCCCGGCCCGCCCGGACTGAAAGAGCGCACCCTGCAGCGCATAATCCGGCACCCGCTCCGCTTTCACGCTCTGCACCGAACTCCATGGCTCTCTACCGATGCAACCGCTGCGGGCACCTGTCCGAGCAGGCCGATGAACTGATCGGCTCGTCGCTGCCCTGCCCGTCCTGCCGCACCGACAATGCGGTCTACCCGACGGTGCGCTTCGTGCAGTCGATGCTGACGCGCTACTTCGCTGCACGGCGTGACCTGACCGCCGCTCGCGCCGAGATCGAGACGCTGCGCCAGCAGGCGGCCGAGGCCGCCCAGGCCGGCAGCCCGGAGGCACCGCCCTCGGTCTACTCGATGCCGATGGACTTCGACCCGACCAGCTCGGACCATTTCTGCAGCAAGGTTCAGGTCGCCCCGGTGCTGGACTGGCTGCGCCAGCATCAGGCCACCGTCGACCTCGATCCGCGCGCGCTTGACACCTCCGGCCCCTTCGACGCCATTGCCGGCCAGATCGCCGAGCAGCCGCGCCTGCTCGGCGAGATCATCGAGCGGGTGCGCAGCGCCCAGAAGCAGGACTACAGCTTCATCAATCTCGACCTGAGCCGGCGCACCCCCGAGGACGCCTGCGCGCTGCGCGACTTCTGCCAGGCGCTGGCCGATGGCGGCCTGCTGGCCAAGTACCTGTCGCAGCCGGGCGATCCGGTGGTGCGGCTGTCGCTGCACCGCTCGGTGGAGAACCGGCGCTTCTTCGATGGCGGCTGGCTGGAGTGGTGGTCTTTCATGCTCGCGCTGCGCCATCTGCTCAATGTCGGCGCTGACTTCTCGGTCGGCCGCGACATCGGCCTGTCCTGGCCGAAGGATGACGGTCACAAGCTGGGTGCGCTCTTCCTGCTCGACAGCCGCCGACCGCTGGCGCTGCAGTGCCTGACGGGCGATCCGGCGCCGCATGTCGACCGGCTGCTGCACCTGCGCGACCGTCTGGGCATCGATCCGGCGCACTACCTGCTGTGCGCCGCCGATCTGAGCGGGCGCCAGGCCGAGTCACTGACGCAGCGCACGGGCCTGCCGGTGGCCACGCTCGATACCCTCAAACCGATGCTGCGCGAGACGGTGCGCGCGCTGCGCCAGCAATCGCGGCGCTGAACGCCGCAGGCATCCGGCCATGCCCCGCTTTGCCGCCAACCTCACCCTGCTCTACAACGAGCACACCTTCCTCGACCGCTTCGCCGCCGCCGCCGCGGACGGTTTCGAGGGAGTCGAATACCTGTTTCCCTACGCCTTCCCGGCCGAGGAGATCGCCGCGCGGCTGAAGGCCCACGGCCTGCAGCAGGTGCTGTTCAACGCGCCGCCGGGCAACTGGGACGCAGGCGAGCGCGGCCTGGCCTGCCTGCCCGGGCGCGAGGCCGAATTCCGTGCCGGCTTCGCGCAGGCTCTGGCGTACGCGCAGGCGCTGGACTGCCCGCGCATCCATGTGATGGCCGGCATCGCCCCGGCCGGCGTGCCGCGTGGCGCGCTGCTCGAGGTCTACCAGACCCGTCTGGCCTGGGCCGCGGTGCAGGCGGCGGCCGACGGGCGCGAGGTGCTGATCGAGCCGATCAACCCGCGCGACATGCCCGGCTACTTCCTCAGCCATCAGGACGAGGCGCATCGCATCGTCCAGGCCATCGGCGCGCCCAATCTCAAGGTGCAGTTCGACCTGTACCACGCGCAGATCGTGGAGGGCGACCTGGCCATGAAGATCCGCCAGCATCTGCCCACTGGCCGTGTCGGCCACTTCCAGCTCGCTGGCGTGCCGATGCGCCACGAGCCCGACTTGGGCGAACTGAACTATCCCTACCTTTTTTCCGTGATCGACGAGGTGGCAGCGCAGTGCGGCTGGCAGGGCTGGATCGGCTGCGAGTACCGTCCGGCGCGCGGCGCGGTGGCCGGTGCCACCTCGGCCGGGCTGGGCTGGCTGCGTGCGGCCGGCGTGCCGGCTCGCCCTGAGCTCAGCCGCGCAGCCGCTTGACCAGCATCACGCCGGCCAGCACCAACGCGCCGGCGACGATGCCCACCAGCCCATCGGCCAGCACCGACACCAGCGGCGCCAGCGTGCCGGCTGCGGCGGCCAGCGGCTCGATCAGGTGATGCAGCGCCGGCACGCCATGCACCAGGATGCCGCCGCCGACCAGGAACATCGCCGCGGTGCCGACCACCGCCAGCAGCTTCATCAGCAAAGGCGCGGCCCGCAGCAGCAGCTCGCCGAAGGTCGCGCCCCGGCCGGTGCGCACCATCCAGGCGCCGGCGTCATCCATCTTGACGATGCCGGCCACCAGGCCGTAGACGCCCACCGTCATCGCCACCGACACGCCGGAGAGCACCATCGCCTGCGTCATCAGCGGCGCTCCGGCCGCCGCCCCCAGCGTGATGGCGATGATCTCGGCCGACAGGATGAAGTCGGTGCGGATCGCGCCGCGGATGCGCTCGCGCTCGAAGGCCACCAGATCGACCGCCGGATCGGCCAGCGCAGCCGTCAGCTCGGCATGGTGGCTCTCGGTCTCCTCGGCGCTGTGCAACCAGCGGTGCGCCAGCTTCTCGAAGCCCTCGAAGCACAGGAAGGCGCCGCCCACCATCAGCAGCGGCGTGATCAGCCACGGCGCAAACACGCTGATCAGCAGCGCCACCGGCACCAGGATCGCCTTGTTCAGCAGCGAGCCCCTGGCCACCGCCCAGACCACCGGCAGTTCCCGGTCGGCAGTCACTCCGGTGACCTGCTGGGCATTGAGCGCCAGATCATCGCCGAGCACCCCGGCGGTCTTCTTCGCGGCGACCTTGGTCAATACCGCGACATCGTCGAGCACGGTGGCGATGTCATCGAGCAGGGCAAGCAGGCTGGCAGCGGCCATCGGGTTCTCTCCTTGTCGCGAGCGGGAAGTGTCTCGCGCATCGTAGCCGAGCGCCGATGACACCCTGGCAGCCGCCTCCGCCGACGCCCGTCGCGCCGAAGCGGTGATCTGACCGATCTTCGCCCTGCTGTTACGACTGCGACGGGCAGACCGACGCTATTGCACGGTCCTGTCCTGCACGGGACCTCGCCCGGGCCTTACCTTTGTCGACATCGGGAACACGCAGACTGGATTTCATCCGAAACCCGTCGCGCGCACCAGCACCCGGGTCCGTACCAGCATCGTCAAGGAGTACCGTCATGCCTGCCAAGACCTGCGAAGCCCAGCACTACGAACTGCGCTTCCGCTCGCTGCACAACGAAGGCCGCGGCCTGAGCTTCCCGTGCGACGAACGCGGCGAGGTTCCCCTGGACCAGCTCAGCGAACGCGCGGTGATGAACTATCTCTACGCCCGGGCCTGCATCGGCATCGAATATGCCTATCCGGCGATCATGCTCAGCGACCATCTCCACTGAACGGACCGACCGCCAGCCTGGCCTCAAGCGGCCAGGCTGCCCGAGACGCCCGAGGTCAGACGGTAGCCAGCGCCACGCACCGTCTCGATCATGTCGGCACAGCCGACCGGCTGCAGCGCCGCGCGCAGTCGCTTGATGTGCACGTCGACGGTGCGCTCCTCGATGAACACATGGTCACCCCAGACCCGGTCGAGCAGCTGCGGGCGACCATGCACACGCTCCGGATAGGTCATCAGAAAGCGCAGCAAGCGGAACTCGGTCGGCCCGAGCGTCACCTCGGTCTGGCCGGCACGCACCCGGCGGGTGACCGGATCGAGCCGCAGCAGGCCGATCTCGACAGCATTCTCCAGCGCCTCAGGCAGTCGGCGGCGCAGCACCGAGCGAATGCGCGCCATCAGCTCGGTGGTCGAGAAAGGCTTCACCAGATAGTCGTCGGCGCCCGCATCGAGCCCCTGCACCAGATCACGCTCGTCGCTGCGAGCGGTCAGCATGATGATCGGCAGATCACGGGTGCGGGCGTCAGAGCGCCAGCGCCGAGCCAGCGCCACGCCGGGCTCGCCCGGCAGCATCCAGTCAAGCACGACCAGATCGGGCAGCGAATCGCGCACTGCCTGCACCGCCTCGTCAGAGGTGGCCGCGATGCGCACCTCGTGGCCCTCGAAGCGCAGATTCATCGACAGCAGTTCGGCAATCGCCGCTTCGTCTTCGACGACAAGAATGCGTCCCATGGTGTCATCTTTCGTTTGTTCGGGGCCGAACGCAAGCAGTGCGCATGCCCCTGGATCAGCGAATGATGACGACTGTAGGCAGACCGGATGAAGCTTTCGTGACAGGCGTCGCCTGCGTGCCAATCGGCACCTGGCCCGACATGCAAGCCGGTCGGCCCACACAGTGCATAAAATCAGTTTCCTGGGAATATAGGAATCAGCCGGACATCAGCCAATGCGGCCATCCATGAAAGCCTGCTGAAGATCGACCAGCTCGTCGAGCACCTCGACCGCAAAACCCCGACGATCCGGACGCGAACTGATCAGCAGACTGTCGAAATAATCCGCCACCGCATGATGGTCGCCCCAGGCCAGGGCCATGCGGTTGATGATGTGAGGATGGCGCCGGGCGGTGATCACCGGGCGCACCGGCACCGGCAGCGACTGCAGCCAGCGGGTGGCAAAGACGGTCAGGCGCTCGCCACTGGCCGCCTCGACGGGTGTTGACAGGCCAGTACTGGCGGGTTCCCGGGCTGAGGACATTGAATTTGTGGAACTCTGCGAAGGTTTTCCAGATGACCCTGCGGATATCCGGTTCATTGGCCCGGAAATCGATGGCGAGGAAACCATCGAAAAGAAGGACTGTCTGAACATGGCCGCTCCCGGTAACTGTGTGTGCTTGTGACGATTGTGCATCGTGTTACCGGCAGCCGCCGGAACCGGGGATTGAAAAAGTACCGTTTCCGGCCAGGGATTTCCGGCTTTTCCGCCTCTGGGCGGCACCGGCCGGTCTCAGGGTGGCGGCTCGAGCGGTGCGAGGGGCGCGGACGGTGATCGCTACAATCGATCGATCCGCACACGGGCGCCCCTCCGGTGAGCGCCCTGCCTTCTGCCGACAGCCCACGCTGTCCTGCCTGCCGCACCCCATGAGCGACGCGAACCACACTCCTGCCGACGGCTCCGCCGCGGAGCACAAGACCAGCCACTTCCTGCGCGCGATCATCGAGCGCGATCTCGAGCAGGGCAGCTACGCCAGCCGCCGCTGGGCCGGCACGCCCGGCGACGGTGCGCACCACACCGCAGGCGAACCCGACCCGGCGAAGATCCGCACCCGCTTCCCCCCCGAGCCCAACGGCTACCTGCATGTCGGCCACGCCAAAAGCATCTGCCTGAACTTCGGCCTGGCGCGCGACTATGGTGGCATCTGCCACATGCGCTTCGACGACACCAACCCGGAGAAGGAGGAGAAGGAATACGTCGACGCCATCCTCGACGCGGTGCAGTGGCTGGGCTTCGGCTGGGATTCGGCCTTCGGTGGTCGCACCGAGAGCCATCTCTACTACGCCAGCGACTACTTCGACTTCATGTACCGCGCGGCCGAGGCGCTGATCCAGGCCGGCCACGCTTACGTCGACGAGCAGACGCCCGAGCAGATGCGCGCCAACCGCGGCGACTTCACCACGCCCGGCGCCGACAGCCCCTTCCGCAGCCGCACGCCGGCCGAGAACCTCGCGCGATTCCGCGAGATGCGCGACGGCCAGCATGCCGACGGCGCGATGGTGCTGCGCGCGAAGATCGACATGGCTTCGCCCAACATCAATCTGCGCGACCCGGCCATCTACCGCATCCGCCGCGCCACGCACCACAACACCGGCGACCGCTGGTGCATCTACCCGATGTACACCTTCGCGCACCCGATCGAGGATGCGCTGGAGAACATCACCCATTCGATCTGCACGCTCGAGTTCGAGGACCAGCGCCCGTTCTACGACTGGCTGCTCGACAAGCTCGCCGAGCTGGGGCTGCTGGCGCGCCCGCTGCCGCGCCAGTACGAGTTCGCGCGCCTGAACCTGACCTACGTCATCACCAGCAAGCGCAAGCTGGCGCAGCTCGTCAACGAAGGCCATGTGAGCGGGTGGGACGACCCGCGCATGCCCACCCTCGTCGGCCTGCGCCGGCGCGGCTACACGCCCGAAAGCATCCAGCTCTTCGCCGAGCGCATCGGCGTGACCAAGGCCGACAGCTGGATCGACTACGCGACGCTGGAGATCGCGCTGCGCGACGATCTGGAGAGCAAGGCGCACCGCGGCATGGCGGTGCTCGACCCGGTCAAGCTCGTGCTGACGAACTGGGACGCGGTGATGGGCGCAGGCCACCTGGAGCCCTGCGCGCTGCCGGCCCTGCCCCATGTCGCCGAGGGCCAGACGCCGCCGCCGGCGCGCGAGTTCACCCTCGGCCGCGAGGTCTGGATCGAGCGCGAGGACTTCGCCGAGGTGCCGCCGAAAGGCTACAAGCGCCTGTTCCCCGGCAACAAGGTGCGCCTGAAGGGCGGCTATGT
>JBJOPV010000160.1:0-8124 GCA_046050625.1 Pseudomonadota bacterium | reverse complement strand
CAGGATGGCCACCAGGGTCAGCTTGATGGTGGTCACCACGCCAGCGGCGAACAGCGGGCCGTAGCCGGCGAGGATGTCCCAGCGAAGATCCATGATCGGGAAGGAGGAAAAAGAGGGTGGGAGGGTTCGGGGCGTGCGGGTCATGCCCGTGACAGGTGCGCGAGTCTACGCGTCACGCCGACCGATGTTGAGCCGGATGCACCCTGAGCGGCCGTCGCCCCGCCTTGGCACGACCCATGCGTGACACCGGCATGACGCGGGCACGACCTTCAGCGAGCAAGAGGGGTGCCATCGCACAATATGTCACGAAAAGGAGCAGTTCCTCTGGGGCGGGTCCGCTTCCTGGGGTCTACTGCAGTGCATCAATTTCTCGAGGCAGTCGGCATCATGGACGGTCAGAGAGCAGAGGCGGGATCAGGTGGCGCGGGTGTCATGGCCTCGCGCCAGGAGGGCAGCAGCCTCTGGGCGTCCGGGGCCGATCTCACGCGTATCCTCTTCCGGGGGCTGCCGGATCTGGCCTGGCTGAAGGATCCGCAGGGGCGCTATCTCTGCTGCAACGCCGCCTTCGAGCGCATCGTCGGCTGCAGCGAGGCCGACCTGCGAGGCCGCAGCGATGTCGATGTCTTCTCTGCCGAAGAGGCCGCCTTCTTCCGCAGCAACGACCGCGGTGCGCTCGAGCGCGACGGGCTGCATGTCAACGAGGAATGGCTGGCCTTCCGCGACACCGGCGAGCGCCGCCGCTACGAGGTGCTGAAGACCCCGCTGCGCGGCCAGGACGATGTGCTGATCGGCGTGCTGGGCGTGGCGCGCGACATCACCCGTCAGCATCACCAGGACGAGGCGCTGCGGCTGGCCGCGCGCATCTTCGAGTCGGCTGGCGAGTCCATCCTGGTCACTGACGCGGCGGGCGACATCGTCGCGGTCAACGCCGCCTTCAGCCGGATCTCCGGCTATCCGGCCCAGGAGGTGATCGGCCGCAATCCCCGCCTGCTGCGCTCCGGCCGGCAGGGGCCGGCCTTCGCCGCGCGGATGTGGCGCCAGCTGGCGGTGCATGACCGCTTCCAGGGCGAGTTCTGGAACCGCGCCCGCGACGGCCGGCTGTATCCGCTGCTGCAGACCATCACCGTGCTGCGCGACGAGGTGGGGCGCATCACCCACTATGTCGGCGTCGGCGCGGACCTGTCGCGGCTGCACGAGGCCGAGCAGCGCTCGCATCACCTGCGGCTGCATGACACGCTGACCGATCTGCCCAACCGCCAGGTGATCGCCGCCAGGCTGCACGAGACGATCGAGGCCCGACGTGGCAACGATCGCGCCGGCGGGGTGACGCTGCTGGTCATCGGGATCGATGGCTTCAAGTCGATCAACGATTCGCTGGGCCATGCCGCCGGTGACCGGGTGCTGGTCGAAATGGCCGAGCGGCTGCGGGTGCTGGCCGGTGGGCAGAGCTTCGTCGGCCGGCTCGGGGGGGACGAGTTCGTCGTGATGAGGGTGGATGCCGGGCTGGAGCGGATGCAGGCCGAGGCCCGCGACTGGCTGGCCGCACTGGCCGAGCCGATCGAGCTGCAGGGGCATGCGGTGGCCATCACCGTCTCGATTGGACTGGGGCATTTCCCCGAGGACGGCGACAGCGCCGACACGCTGCTGCGGCATGCCGAGAGCGCACTGCGCGGTGCCAAGGGCGAGGGACGCAACACGCTGCGCCGCTACGATCCGCTGCAGCACCAGGCTTCGCTGGAGCGGCTGCTGCTGCTGTCGTCACTGCGCCGTGCGGTGCCGGCTGGCGAATTGCACGCCTGGTACCAGCCCAAGCTCGACCTGCACAGCCGCGAGCTGGTTGGGGCCGAGGCGCTGGTGCGCTGGCTGCACCCGGAGCTGGGCTGGGTGTCGCCGGCGCAATTCATTCCGGTGGCCGAGCAGACCGACCTGATCGTGGCGATCGGCGAGCGCATGCTCGACGGGGTCGCGGCGCAGATCGCGCGCTGGCAGATGCAGGGCCGGGGCTGGCTGCCGGTGGCGGTGAACCTGGGCGCACGCCATTTCGCCGACACCGGTCTGCCGGCGCGGCTGCAGGCGCTGCGCGAGCGCCACGGCTTGCCACCGGGCGTGCTGGAGCTGGAGATCACCGAGTCGATGCTGATGACCGCTGGCGGCACGCCCGAGCAGCGTCTGGCCGAGCTGCGGCAGGCCGGCGTGAAGCTGTCGATCGACGACTTCGGCACCGGCTACTCGAGCCTGTCCTACCTGAAGCGGCTGCCGGTCGACACGCTGAAGATCGACCGCAGCTTCGTCGCGGCGATCGAGAGCGACCGCCGCGACCTGAGCATTGCCACCACCATCATCGCGCTGGCACGCGGCCTGGGGCTGACGGTGGTCGCGGAGGGCATCGAGACCGAGGGTCAGCGCGAACTGCTCGAGCAGGAAGGCTGCGCCCAGGGCCAGGGCTGGCTGTTCGCGCACGCGATGCCCCCGGCCGAGTTCGAGGCCTGGTGGCAGGTCTGGGCCCCGTCACCGCGGCTGCGGGATCACTTCGACGCGGCGGCGGCCGGCGCGGTGCCGAACCAGGTGGCGTAGATCTTGTCGTAGGTGCCGTCGGCCTTGATGTCGGCCAGGCCCTTGTTGATCTTCTCGAGCAGCTCGGCATTGCCCTTCTTGACGACGATGCCGTACTGCTCGGGCGTGAAGGAGGTGTCGCTGACGGTCTTGAACTTGGAGCCTGCGTTGTTGGCCACATAGTGGATGACCACGCCGTTGTCGGCCACGACCGCGTCGACGCCGCCCGACTCCAGCTCCTTCAGCGCCAGCGGGGTCGACTCGAAGCGCTTGATCGCGGTGCTGTCCTTGCCGATCAGCTTGGTCACCACCTCGTCGCCGGTGGTGCCGGTCTGCACGCCGACCTTCAGCGGCTTCAGGTCCTCGAACTTCGCGACCTTCGAGCCGTCCTTGACGGCGATGAGCTGCTGCGCGTCGAAGTAGGGCGCCGAGAAGTCCATCGTCTGCCGGCGCTCGTCGGTGATGGTGATCGCCGACACCAGCAGGTCGCGGTCGCCCTGGGCGACGGTGTTGAACATGCCCTCCCAGGGCGTGTTGACGAACTTGACCTGGATGCCGGCCTTCTGCGCCACCGCCGAGACCACGTCGATGTCGAAGCCGACGATCTCGCCCTTCTCGTTCTGCGACTCGAACGGCGCGTAGGCGGCATCGGTGCCGACCACGTAGACCCGTGCGGGCGGCGCATCCGCGGCCGAGGCCGCTGCCGCCGGCGCGGCTTCTTCCTTCTTGCCGCAGGCGGCCAGGGTCAGCGCGACGGCCAGAGCGGCGCCGGTCTTCAGGAAACGTCGGGTGGTCAGGGAGATCGTCATGGAAGTCCTTCTGGGAATACAGGAGTACCTTGCAGTTTAGGGGCCGTCCGTGCTGGCGGCCACTGCCCGGAGCTGGAGTTCTGACTCAACGCAGATTCCATGCCGGGGCGCGAGAGGGCCTGCCGCGTTGGCCGTTCGTCCGGATTGGACGGAAAACCGTCCGGTTCAGGCGGCCAGGCGCCCGGTCGAGCGGATCTCCGCGCCCGCCACGCACCGTCTCACTGCATCGTGCCGCTGCCGCTCGGGTGGTCGGCCACCGGCACGAACAGGGCTTGGGCGTCGATGCGGTCGAAGGTGTGTTTCGCGCCACAGAAGTCGCAGCCGACCTCGATCTCGCCGCGCTCGGCGATGACCGAATCCACCTCCTCCTGGCCCAGGCCGACGAGCATGCGCGCGACCCGCTCGCGCGAGCAGGTGCAGGCGAAGCGCGGCGTCTGCGGCTCGAACAGGCGCAGGTCTTCTTCCCAGAACAGCCGGCGCAGGATCGTCGGGGTGTCGAGCGCGAGCAGCTCCTCGCGCTTGAGCGTCGCGGCCAGGTGGGCGATGCGGTTGTAGCCCTCGTGCAGCCGCACTTCCTCTTCCTCGGAGCGGACCTCGAGGTTGCCGGCGCCCTCCAGCGGCAGACGCTGGATCAGCAGCCCGGCGGCGACCTGGTCGTCCGCGGCCAGGATCAGGCGGGTGTCGAGCTGCTCGGACTGCCGCATGTAGTGCTCGAGCACCTCGGAGAGCTGCTGCAGCGGTTCGCGCTGGTCGCCGTGCAGCGGCACGATGCCTTGGTAGGGCTGCTGGCCGGGCTGGCGATCCTTCGGATCGAGCGTGATGACGCAGCGACCCTGGCCACGAACATTGAGCATGGCCTCCAGGCCAGCCTCGGCCGGCACGTCGCCCACGACCTTGGCGGTGGCGCGCACCGTCAGGTCGGGCTGGGCCTCTGCCACCGCCAGCTTGACCGGGCCATCGCCCTGCACCTGCAGTACCAGTGCGCCGTTGAACTTGATGTTGGCCTGCATCAGCGTGGCCGCGGCGCTCATCTCGCCCAGCAGCTGGCGCACCGGCGCTGGATCGCCGCCGGAGGCCTGGCGCCGCGCCAGCATCTCGGTCCAGGCGCCGGTCAGGCGCACCAGCACGCCGCGCACCGGCAGGCCTTCGAAGATGAACTTGTGCAGCTCGCCGCCGTGGATGGTCATGGACAGGTCCTTGTTCGGAAAGAAAGGGGAGGCAGGTGCGGGCACCGGGGCGCAAGTCAAGGTCAGCGGTCGATGCGACGCAGCCCGTCGCGGTGGCGCCGGGCGTTGTCGACATAGTGGGCCGCGCCGTGCTGGAAGCGTGCGGCCTCCTCGGGGCTGAGTGTCCTGACCGCCTTGGCCGGGCTGCCCAGGATCATCGCGTAGTCGGGGAATTCCTTGCCCTCGGTGACCAGCGCACCGGCGCCGACGATGCAGTGCCGGCCGATGCGTGCGCGGTTGAGCACGATCGCGCCGATGCCGATCAGCGAGCCGTCGCCGATGCTGCAGCCGTGCAGCATGCACTGGTGGCCGACGGTGACGTTCTCGCCGATCACCAGCTCGATGCCGGCGTCGGTGTGCAGCACCGCGTTGTCCTGGATGTTGCTGCCGCGGCCGATGCGGATGCGGTCGGTGTCGGCACGCACCACGACGCCATACCAGACGCTGCTGTGCTCGGCCATCTCGACCTGGCCGATGACGTCGGCGCTGTCGGCGATGTGCGCCGTCTCGTGGATCTGCGGAATGTGCTCGCCGAGCTGATAGAGGGCCATCGTCTCTCCTTGAAACGGAACGGTGCAGCGGGAGGGGGCAGAATTCTACGGATGGACCTGAGACAGATGGCCCTGGAGGCCTTGTGCGTGACCGATCCGGTGCGCAAAGCATACGCGCTGCAGTCGCTGTGGGCGCGGCTGGAGGCGCGTGATCCTGGCTTGCGCATCGACACCGAGGCGGTGATCGCTGACCCCGGCGACCTGCCCGGCCGGCCTGCCCGGCCGCCGCTGGTGCCAGCGGTGGAGGTGCCGCCGCGCTCGCCCTTCACGCTGGAGGGGCGCGCGGCGCTGCTGCACGCCATCGCGCACATCGAGTTCAACGCACAGAATCTGGCCGCCGATGCCGTTTTTCGCTTTTCGGGCCTGCCGGAGGCGTTCTACATCGACTGGATGCGCGTCGCGGCGGAAGAGGCCAGGCACTACCTGCTGCTGGCCGAGCATCTGGCCACGCTCGGCCATGCCTACGGCGACTTTCCTGCGCATGACGGCCTGTGGACGATGACCTGGAAGACCCGCGAGGACTTCGTCGCCCGCATGGCGCTGGTGCCGCGCACGCTGGAGGCCCGCGGGCTCGACGCCACGCCGTTGATCCAGGCCAAGCTGCGCCGTGCGGGCGACCTGCGTGCGGTCGAGATCCTCGACGTGATCCTGCGCGAGGAGATCGGCCATGTCGCCATCGGCAACCACTGGTACCGCTGGGCCTGCGAGCGCGAGGGGCTCGAGCCGGTGAGCCACTACCGCGAGCTGGTGCGCCAGTACGCGCCGCCGCGGCTGCGCCCGCCCTTCAACCGCCAGGCGCGGCTGGACGCCGGCTTCAGCGAGACCGAGCTGGCCTGGCTCGAGTCAGGATCCCCCACGGACGTGCCGGCGCCCTGAAGCCGCGACGCCGCGCCGCATCCGCCCGGCCGCGTGCCACCGCCGAGGTGGCGCGGTCGAGCGGCGGCGCTGCGGGGGCGGGGGCCTGCGCGATCTGCGCGATCTGCGCCGGCGCCGGGCGTGACAGCCAGTGCCGGCGCAGCGCCAGCGCCGGGCGCTCGATCAGTCGCCACGACAGCCAGCCGATCGCCCAGCACAGCGTGCCGCTGGCCAGCAGGTAGAGCAGCGCCACCGCCGGATCGGCGCTGCTGTCGCTGCCGGTGAGCTGGCGCAGCAGTGGCAGGCCGATCAGGTCCTGCACCGGCTTGTGGAAGAGGTAGATCGCGTAGCTGTAGCGGCCGAAGCTGGCCAGCACCCGGCCACGCAGCAGCCGGCTGGCGCCGCCCTGCAGCGCGCCGCGGGCGTGGGCGCGGTCGACCAGGAGGGCCCAGGCGATGATGGCGGTGCAGCTCAGCGTGAGCAGCGAGTAGCCGCCGATCTGTGCCGCATCGCCCAGGCGCCGGAAGCCGCCGCTGAAGGCCGCGGTCAGCAGCAGCAGCACGATCGCCAGCCGCAGCAGATGCGCGCTGCGCCAGCGGGTCGCGCCGTGCAGCGCGCGGCCCGCGTCCCAGATCGCCAGCGCGGCGCCGGCGGCCAGCGCGTCGATGCGGCTGACGGTGAAGGTGTAGACCGCCTCCTGCGGCAGGCCCAGGTTGAGCATCAGCAGCCGCGCCAGCGGGCTGGCGGCGATCAGCACCAGGCACAGCAGCCAGGCCTCGCGCAAGCCCAGGCGCCACAGCAGCAGCGGCCACAGCAGATAGAACTGCTCTTCCACCGACAACGACCAGACATGCGGCAGCGGCCCGCCGCCGGGCTCGAAGGGCGTGGTCCAGTTCGACAGGTGCAGCCACAGCCAGGCGGTGCTGAAGTGCGAGGGGTGCGGCAGCGTCACGCCCAGCCCCGGCAGCGCGACGGTGAGCAGCAGCAGCGCGATCCAGTACAGCGGCAGGATGCGCAGGCCGCGCTTGACCAGGAAGTCGCGCATCCAGCCGGGCTGGCCACGGCTGGCCAGCAGGCCGCGGGTGATCAGGTAGCCACTGAGCACGAAGAAGAGCTGCACGCCGATCCAGCCGACATAGAGCGTCTCCTTCAGCAGCGCCACCGCCAGCGGCCGGTCGGCCGCCGGAGCCAGCACGTCGAGGTTGTGCAGCAGCACCAGCACGATCGCCAGGCCACGCAGGCCGTCGAGCGAGGGCAGGTGCTCCGGCGGGCCGCCCAGGGCACGGGCGCGGGCGGTGACGTTCGAGGTGGAGGGCAGGGCGGTCGGCTTCACCCGATCGATGCTGCCACAGCCGGTTACATCCTGGCGGACTGTCCGAGACCGTGCCGCTCGCATGCGGGGTCGCCGCAGCGGCCGCAGACATGATTCCACTGGATCTTCGGCTTCGGGTCGCGGCGGCGCTGCCACGCCTGCCAGGCGGCCAGCGCCGCCTGCAGCCGGGCCTCGCCCTGGCCGGCGATCACCGAGAAGCCCAGGCCCGCGTCCAGCAGCAGTTCGCGCAGCAGCCGGTCCACCGGCGCGCGCACCTGCGGGCCGTCGCGCTGCAGCCCGTCGGCGACCCAGGGCAGGTCGGTGGCCATCAGCAGCGTCAGATCGGCCTGGCGGTGCGCGGCCAGCGCCTGCGCGTGCAGCGAGCGGTCATCGAAGATCAGCTCGCTGTAGACCGCGGTCATCAGCGCGGTGGTGTCGGCCACCACCACGTCGACCGGCAGCAGCCGCGACTGCCGCGCCGCCGCGATGCGCCGGCTCTGCTCGGCGGCGATCGCGGCCTGCTCGTCGGGGCGGGGCGTGCGGCCGTGCTGCGCGCAGAACTCGCGCAGGTACTCGTCGATGCAGACGGCTTCCAGCCCGTCGGCGCGCAGCCGGTCGGTCAGCGCGCGCGCCAGCGTCGACTTGCCGCAGCTCTCCGCGCCGACGATGGCGATCAGCGCCGCCGGCCGCACCGCGCTCAGGCCCGGGTTCACGGCTGGCGGACCTGCGCGCGCCAGGCCTTCCAGCCCAGCACCGACAGCACGACGAAGATCGCGTACAGGATGACGGTCAGGTACAGGCCCTTGTAGGCGAACAGC